>QGUZ01000376.1 GCA_003242605.1 Actinomycetota bacterium | reverse complement strand
ACCATCCGGGAGTTCACCGATGAGCCGGTGGACCCGGCGGCGGTGCGCCGCGCGGTGGCCGCCGCGATCGCCGCCCCGGCGCCGCACCACACCACGCCGTGGCGGTTCGTGCTGCTCGAGTCGGAGCAATCCCGCACCGAGCTGCTCGACGCGATGCGCGAGGCGTGGATCGCCGACCTGCGCGCCGACGGGCTCTCGGAGGAGGCGATCGCCCGCCGGGTGCGCCGCGGCGACGTGCTGCGCAACGCGCCGTACCTGGCGGTGCCGTGCCTGGTGATGACCGGCGCGCACCGCTACCCGGACGCGCGGCGGGCCACGGCCGAGCGGGAGATGTTCGTGGTCGCCGCCGGTGCCGGGGTGGAGAACTTCCTGGTCCAGCTCGCGGTGGAGGGCCTCGCCTCGGCCTGGGTGTCGTCGACGATGTTCTGCCGGGACGTGGTGCGCAAGGTGCTCGGCATCCCGGACGACTGGGACCCGATGGGCGCGGTCGCGATCGGGCACGCCGCGGCGCCGCCCCGGCCGCGTCCGCCGCGCCGCCCGGACGACTTCATCGTCACCCGCTGACCCGAGCGCCGGGCGCGTGGGCGGTCACGGGCCGGGCAAACGGTTGTCCACAGGTTGGCCACAACGTGCGGCGTGGCCGTGTCAGGGCACAGTAGCCTTGGTCAACAGCCCGTCGGCGATCGTGCCGGCCTTGCCGAAACCTTGCCCGACAGCCCACGCCGAAGCAGTGAGACTGGGACGATGGAAGACGCCAAGCCGTACGTGACGATAGTCCTCCCCTGCTACAACGAGCAAGATCACGTAGTGCTGGAGGTCGACCGCATCTGCAAGGCGATGGACTCCAGCGGCTACAGCTACGAGCTGCTCGCCATCGACGACGGCTCGACCGACGGGACGCTCGACCGGCTGCGGGAGGCCGCGCCCCAGTACCCGCACATGCGGGTGATCGCGTTCCATCGCAACGGCGGCTCCGGCACGGTGCGGCGCATCGGCACCCAGGAGGCCCGCGGCGAGATCGTCGTGTGGACCGACGCCGACATGACCTACCCGAACGAGCGCATCCCCGAGCTCGTCGCGATCCTGGAGAAGGACTCCACGATCGACCAGGTGGTCGGCGCGCGCACCAGCGAGCAGGGCTCGCACAAGCTGCTGCGGGTCCCGGCGAAGTGGTTCATCCGCAAGGTGGCCGAGCTGCTCGCCGGGCAGGAGATCCCCGACCTCAACTCCGGCATGCGGGCGTTCCGCCGCTCGGTGGCGCTGCCGTACCTGCGGCTGCTGCCGCCCGGGTTCTCCTGCGTCACCACGATCACGCTGGCGTTCCTGTCCAACCAGCACGGCGTCCACTACCTGCCGATCGAGTACAGCAAGCGGGCCGGGAAGTCGAAGTTCAACTTCGTCTCGGACGCCTACCGCTACATCCTCCAGGTGTTGCGGATGGTGATGTACTTCAACCCGCTCAAGGTGCTCATGCCGCCGTCGCTCTTCCTGCTCGGGGTGGCGCTGGTGAAGGGCGTGGTGGACATGATCCGCCACCCGTTCTACTTCCCGGCGAGCACCGTGATGGTGTTCCTCACCAGCCTGATCATCGGCTCGCTCGCGCTGCTGGCCGACCTGATCGTGCGCTCGCGCGGAGACTAGGGAGCACTGTGAAGATCGTCCTGGTCGGCCCGACCTATCCGTACAAGGGCGGCGGCGCCCAGCACACCACCGAGCTCGCCCACCGGCTCGCCGCCGCGGGCCACGACGTGGTGATCGAGTCGTGGCGGGCGCAGTACCCGTCGTTCCTCTATCCGGGGCAGCAGACCATCGACGCGCCCGAGGGCGAGCCGTTCGGCAACGTACGGCGCGAGCTCGACTGGCGCCGCCCCGACGGCTGGCTGCGCGCCGGGCGGCGGATGCGCTCCGCCGACCTGGTGGTGCCGGCCGTGCTCAGCCCGGTGCAGGTCCCGCCGTACCTCGGCATCCTGCGCGGCCTGGGCGCGTCCCGCCGCCGCGCGGCCGGCGCCGGGCCCCGGGTGGTGGCCCTGTGCCACAACGTGCTGCCGCACGAGCGCAGGCCGTACGACCGGCCGCTGATGAAGGCGCTGCTGCGCCGGGTGGACACCGTGCTCACCCACAGCGAGCAGCAGTCCGCGCTCGCCGCCGAGCTCACCCCGGTCCCACGCCGGGTCGCCGTCATGCCGCCCCACCTCCCGGTACGGCGTGGCGCCGCGGCCGCCACCGG
Organism: Actinomycetota bacterium; assembly: GCA_003242605.1. Classification (GTDB taxonomy): domain Bacteria; phylum Actinomycetota; class Actinomycetes; order Streptosporangiales; family Streptosporangiaceae; genus Thermopolyspora. Next base: position 2,232 of record QGUZ01000376.1, on the reverse strand, counting down.
CGGGGACGCGCCGCAGGTCCGCAACCGCCTGCTCTTCTTCGGCCTGGTCCGCCCGTACAAGGGCCTCGACATCCTGCTCCGCGCGCTCGCCGCGGGGCCGCCGCAGGTCTCCCTGACGGTCGCGGGCGAGTTCTGGGGCGGCCTGGAGGAGACCCGCGCGCTCATCGACGAGCTCGGCCTGGCCGACCGGGTCGAGCTGCGCCCCGGCTACGTCCCCGCCGACGAGGTGCCCGCCCTCTTCGCCCAGGCCGACGCCCTCGTGCTGCCGTACCGCTCGGCCACGGCGAGCCAGAACGTCTGGCTCGGCCACGAGCACGGCGTCCCGGTCATCGCCACCCGCGTCGGCGCCCTCGCCGACCACATCACCGACGGCGTCGACGGCCTCCTCGTCGAACCCGGCTCCGTCGAGGCCCTCACCGACGCCCTCAACCGCTTCTACGCCCCCGGCGAGCCCGAACGCCTCCGTGCCGGCGTCAAGGCCGTCGACCCCGACCCCTACTGGGCCAGGTACATCGAGGTCCTGCTCGCCCCCTGACCGGCCGCCACGCCGGAGGCGGCCCCGGGCCCGTCCGGAGGCGCCCGCTTCGCGACCCGGTGCCCGGCCGGCCGGGCGCGCGGCCGTCACTCTCAGGATGCACGGCCGTCACTCCCCGGAAACGGTTCGATCGCTTGAGTACGAACGGCGGGCCCGAAGGTCGGTAACGTTGGGCGGCGTGGGTAGGGAACGCACCGCGCAGCTCGAGTACTCCGAGATCCAGAGCGCCATGCTCGACGAGGCGAAGCGCCGCCGGAAGGCCGCGAAGATCATCGCGGTTCTCGGGCACTTCCTGGGGCGCGAGCCCGGCGGGGACGGCAAGGGTGTGCTCGACGGGATGACCGTGGCCGACATCGGGTGCTCGGCCGGGTTCATCGCGGACGAGCTGGTCAACGCGGGCGCGAGCCGTACCTTCGGGGTGGACATCGACGTGCCGGGGTTACGGCGCGCGGCGGCCCGGTTCGGCGACCGGGTGGTGTTCGTGTGCGGCGACGGCACGGCGCTGCCGTTCCCGGACAAGTCGGTGAACGTGCTCGTGTTCAACCACATCTACGAGCACGTGGTCGACCCGGACGCCGTGGTGAAGGAGATGCACCGGGTGCTCACCGACGACGGCGTGCTCTACCTCGGGCTGGGCAACCGGCTCGGGGTGATGGAGCCGCACTACAGGCTGCCGTTCCTCTCCTACCTGCCGCCGACGCTCGCCGACTGGTACGTGCGGCTGTTCCGCCGGGCCGACCGCTACCACGAGCGGTTCCGCACCCGGCGCGGGCTGCGGCGCATGCTGGGCGACTTCTACGTGTGGGACTACACGCTCCCGGTGCTCGTCACCCCGGACCGCTTCGCCGGGTCCGAGCTGTTTTCCGGGCTGCCCGGCCGGATCGCCCGGGCGGTGCTGAGCCGCCTGCCCGGGTTCGCGCTGCGGGCGCTGCTGCCGCTGGTGCCGACCTATCTGTGGGTCGCCACCAAGAAGCCGCGCTACCCCGCCGGGGAACGGCTGCCGCGCCCGCCCGAGTTCGTGCGCACCCCATGACCGGCCGCGTGCCCGCTGCGGCGGAGCGGAGGCGGCGATGAGCCGCACCCTGCTGCGCCGCCTCCTGCGGTGGGGCTTCCTGCTCGTCGCGCTCGGCTTCGGGATCTGGGCGGTGGCCGGGCAGTGGCGGGCGGTCGCCGACGGGCTGGCGCGGCTGTCCTGGCCGCTGCTCGCCGGGTCGCTCGCGGCGACGCTCGCCGCGCTCGGCGCCGGGATGATGATGTGGCGGGCGCTGCTCGCCGACCTCGGGTCGCCGCTGCACGTGGTCGACGCGGCGAAGGTGTTCTTCGTCGGCCAGCTCGGCAAGTACATCCCGGGCTCGCTGTGGCCGGTGCTCGCCCAGATGGAGCTCGCCCGCGACCTCGGCGTGCCGCGGCCGCGCAGCGCCGCCGCGTTCTTCCTCACCTACCCGGTCTACCTGGCGACCGGGCTGCTGGTGGCGGTGGCGACGCTGCCGGTGCTCGCCGGGGAGTCGGTGGCCCGGTACGCGTGGCTGGCCGCGCTGCTGCCGCTGCTCGTGGCCGCGCTGCACCCCCGCGTGGTGAACGCCGTGCTCAACCTGGGGCTGCGGCTCATCCGCCGCCCGCCGCTGGAGCGGCCGCTGTCCCGCCGGGGCGTGGTGACCTCGGCGGCCTGGGCGCTCGCGGGCTGGGTCGCGTACGGC
>QGUZ01000375.1 GCA_003242605.1 Actinomycetota bacterium | reverse complement strand
GCGGCGGCCGGGGGTGGGGGGGGGGGAGGGCGGGCTGTGGGGGGCGATCCTCGGCCCGGTGCGGCGCCCCCCGGCGAGCGCCGCCACGCTGTCCGCCGGGCTGCTGGTCGGGCTCGCCGTACCCGCGCTCGACCTGCGCATCGGGCCGCAGGGCATCGACGAGCTGCAGGGCGAGCAGGCGATCGTGGACACGTTCCGGCGCATCGAGGCGGCCTTCCCCGGCGGCGCCGAGCCCGCGGTCGTGGTGGTGAAGGCGCGTGACGTCACCGCGCCCGAGGTGACCGCGGCGGTGGACGAGTTCCGGCGGCGGGCGCTCGCCACCGGCGCGTTCCGCGAGCCGATCGTGGCGGAGGTCAACCCGGACCGCACCGTGGCGAGGATCACCGTGGGGATCGGCGGCGACGGCGGCGACGAGACCGCCCGGCGCGCGGTCCGCACCCTGCGCGAGGACCTGCTCCCCGGCACGCTCGGCAGGGTCGGCGAGGCGCACGTCACCGGCGACGCGGCCGCGTGGCTCGACTTCAACGACCGGCTCGCCGTGTCGATCCCGCTGGTGTTCGCGTTCGTGCTGCTGCTCGCCTTCGTGCTGCTGCTCGCCGCGTTCCGGTCGATCGTCGTCGCGGTGAAGGCGATCGTCCTCAACCTGCTGTCGGTGGGGGCGGCGTACGGCGTGCTCGTGCTCGTCTTCCAGAAGGGGTACGGCGAGGGCCTGCTCGGCTTCACCTCATCCGGGGTGATCACGAACTGGGTGCCGCTGTTTCTGTTCGTGATCCTCTTCGGGCTGTCGATGGACTACCACGTGTTCATCCTCAGCCGGATCCGGGAGGCGTACGACCGGGGCATGCGCAACGAGGACGCGGTCGCGCACGGCATCGTGTCCACCGCGGGCGTGGTGACGAGCGCCGCGCTGATCATGGTGGCGGTGTTCGCGACCTTCGCCACGCTCTCGCTGCTCACCTTCATGCAGATGGGCCTCGGGCTCGCGGTGGCGATCCTGCTCGACGCCACGATCGTGCGGGCGGTGCTGCTCCCGGCCACGATGAAGCTGCTCGGCGACTGGAACTGGTACCTGCCGCGCCCGCTGCGCCGGCTGCCGCGGCTCCACCACGGCGACGAGGAGCCCGCGGACCGTCCGCTCAGCGTGGCCGGTCCCCGCTGACCGGCCCCCGCGGCGGGCGGGCGCGGTCCGGGCCGGGCCGTACCCGGCGGGATGATGGGGGTGTGCTCCAGGACGTCATCGACCACCTCGCCTGCCCGGTCTGCCGGGACGGGCTCGGCCTCGCCGAGCGGACCGTGCGCTGCCCGAACGGCCACGCCTTCGACGTGGCCCGGCAGGGGTACGTGAGCCTGCTCGCCGGGTCGCGCGGCGCGGGCACGGCCGACACGCCGGAGATGGTCGCCGCCCGGGAGCGCTTCCTCGCCGCGGGGCACTACGCCCCGCTCGCCGCGCGGGTCGCCGGCCTCGCCGCCGAGCTCGCCGGGGACGCGCCCGGGCTCGTCGTCGACGCCGGGGCGGGCACCGGGTACCTGCTCGCCCGGGTGCTCGACGCGCTCGCGCCGGACGCCGCCGGGATCGCGCTCGACATCTCCAAGCACGCGATCCGGCGGGCCGCGCGGGCGCACCCGCGGATCGGCGCGGTGGTCGCCGACGTGTGGCGCCCGCTGCCGGTGCGGGACGGCCGCGCCGCGCTGGTGACGAACGTGTTCGCGCCGCGCAACGGGCCGGAGTTCGCCCGGGTGCTCGCGCCCGGCGGCGCGCTGCTCGTGGTGACCCCGGGCCCCGGCCATCTCGGCGGGCTCGTCGACGCGCTCGGGCTGCTCAGCGTCGACCAGGAGAAGGAGCGCAGGCTCGCGGCATCGCTTTCCCGATTTTTCACAATAATTACAGAGGTAACCGAGGAGATCTCGCTCACCCTCGACCACGACGCGGTCGAGGCGATGGTACGCATGGGACCCAGCGCCCACCACGTCGACCCGGCCGCGCTCCGGCGCCGGATCGGAGATCTGCCGGATCCGAGTGTCGTGCCGGGATTGTTCCGAATCACTATTTGGAAACCGAATCGGGGAATTTAGGGCGGTACCCTTTATCACATCCGCCATGACACAGCGTCCGGAACCGCGGATTAGCGGGAAATACCCGCCGATTTGGCGAACGTTTCCGCCGCGGAGACGCGATACTTGACGGCACCTGGCGATGGTCGGCGCGGTCGAGGAGGGTGCGTGCGCAGATGAAGGCCGTGGAACGCTGGCAGGCCAGGTTCCGTGCACCCCGCATGACCCTGCCCCGCTGGGCGCGGCAGGCCCCCAGCCGCGCGGTGTACCGCTGCAACACCTCCGGCACCTGGGAGATCTACGCCTGGGACCGGGTGATGGGCACCACCCGGCAGGTCACCGAGCGGCCCGAGGGCACCGCGTACGGCGTGCTCGACCCCACCGGCCAGTGGATCTGGTGGTTCGCCGACAACGGCGGGGACGAGTGCGGCGTGTGGATGCGCCAGCCGTGGACCGGCGGCCCCGACGAGGTCGTGCACCCGGACGTTCCCCCCGGCCATCCGGCGGGCATCGCGCTCTCCGCGACGGGCACCGCGGCGATCGGCCGCAGCTCCCGCGAGGACGGCTTCCAGGTGCTGCTGGTGCGCCCCGGAACCACCGAGCCGCCGGTCGAGCTGTACCGGCACACCGAGGCGATGCACGTCGCCGACATGTCCCTCGACGGCTCGCTCATCGCGATCAACCACAGCGAGGACCGCGACGCCCGGCATCCCTCGCTGCGGGTGCTCACCTCGAGCGGCCGGCACGTCGCCGACCTGTGCGACGGCCCCGGCAAGGGCGTCATCGGGCTGCGGTTCGCCCCGGTGCCCGGCGACCGGCGGCTGCTCTGCCTGCACGAGCGGCGCGGCCGGCAGGAGCCGCTGGTGTGGGACCCGGTCACCGGCGAGCAGCGGGAGATCTGGATCCGGTCCCCCGGGGACGTGACGGCCGACTGGTTTCCCGACGGGCGCGCCCTGCTCATCATCTGCAACCACCGGGGCCGCACCGAGCTGTTCCGCTACGACCTCGGCGGCGGCGTCATGTCGCCGATCCCCACCCCGCACGGGGTGATCGACGAGGCCGCCGCCCGCCTCGACGGCACCGTCGAGTACCTGTGGTCGAGCGCCGCCCACCCGCCGCTCATCCGGTCCAGCCAGGGCCAGGTGGTGATCAACCCGGCCGGGCCCACCGCGCCGCCGTCGGTGCCGCTGGAGGACATCGACGTGGACGGGCCGGGCGGACCGATCCACGCCTTCGTGTCCCGGCCGCAGTCCGGGCCGCCGCCGTACCCCACCGTGTTCCTGCTCCACTCCGGCCCGGCCGTGCAGGACGTCGACGCGTTCTCCCCCGAGGTGGCCGCCTGGGTCGACCACGGGTTCGCGGTGATCCGGGTGAACCACCGCGGCTCCACCGGGTACGGCACGGCGTGGCGCGACGCGCTGCACGGGGAGGTCGGCCACATCGAGCTCGCCGACGTCACCGCGGTGCGCGAGTGGGCGGTGGCGCGCGGCATCGCCGACCGCGACCGGCTGGTGCTCGCCGGGACCTTCTGGGGCGGCTTCCTCACCCTGCTCGGCCTCGGCACCCAGCCCAAGGTGTGGGCGGCCGGGATCGCGGCGATGCCGATCGCCGACCACGCGGCCGCGTACGCGCACGAGGCCGAGGGGCTGCGCGCCTGCCACCGGGCGCTGCTCGGCGGCTCCCCCGACGAGGTGCCGGAGCGCTACCGTGCCTCCTCGCCGATCACCTACGTGGACGCGGTGCAGGCCCCGCTGCTCGTGCTCGCCGGGGAGAACGACCCGCGCTGCCCGATCGGCCAGATCGACGACTACGTCGCGGCGCTCACCGCCCGGTCGCACCCGGTCGAGGTGTACCGCTACGACGCCGGGCACCGCACCCTCGTGGTGGAGGAGCGCATCCGCCAGATGCAGGTGCAGCTCGACTTCGCCCGCCGGCACCTGGGCTGACGCGGGCGCGGCCCGCCGGGCTACGCCGCGTGGCCGGGGGCGCGCAGCACGAGGATCGCCAGGTCGTCCATGCTCGGCTCGGGTGCGAAGTCCTGAACGGCACGGCGGATGCGCTCGGCGACCGCGCGGGCGGACAGACCGGTGCACTCGGACAGCAGCCGGGCCAGGCCGCCGTCGTCGTCGAGCAGCCGGTCGCCGCTGCGCCGCTCGGTCACCCCGTCGGTGACGCCGAGCAGCACCTCGCCGGGCGCGAGCCGTACCTGCTCGGCCTCGAAGGCGGCGTCCTCGAACACGCCGAGCAGCGACTGCGGGGAGGCGACCACGTCGACCTCGCCGCCGGGGCGCAGCCGCAGCGCCTCCGGATGCCCGGCCGACACCACGCGCAGGTCGAGCCCGTCCGGGCCGACGGTGATCTCGCCGTGCAGCAGGGTGAGGAACCGGGCCCGCTCGCCCTCCTCGAGGATCGCCT
>QGUZ01000374.1 GCA_003242605.1 Actinomycetota bacterium | reverse complement strand
TCGCCGAGCCGCCCCAGGGGCCACAGGCCGTGCGCGAGGGCGGTCGCGAGGAGGAGGCCGCGGTCGTCACCGTGGCCGATCGCCCGGTCGACCGCGTGCCGCAGCGTGTGGTGCGCGGCGGCGAGCGGGTCGAGGTCGCGGGCCGAGCGCAGCAGCCGCCCGTCGCCGACCACGGGCGCGGCGACCTCGAGCAGCCAGGTGATCAGGCGCTCGTGGGCGTCGTCCTCCTCGCCCGCGGCGGCGAGCCGCTCCCGGGCGTACAGGCGGATCGACTCCGTCATGCGGAACCTGCCGCCGGGCCGGCCGTGCTCGGTCACCAGCAGCGAGCTGCTCTCCAGGCGGCCGAGCAGGTGCAGGGCGGCGTCGGCGGTGAGGCCGGGGTCGCCGCACACCTGCCGCGCGTCGTCGGCGGTGAACCAGCCGGCGAGCACCGACAGCCGCCGGAACAGCCGCTGCTCGTCCGGGCCGAGCAGCTCGTAGCTCCACGCGATCGCGGTGCGCAGGTCCCGGTGCCGCGGCTCGGCGGTGCGGGCGCCGTGGCTGAGCAGGTGCAGCCGGTCGTCGAGCCGGTCGAGGATGTGGCCGACCGGGCGCAGCCGGGCCACCCGCGCGGCGAGCTCGAGCGCGAGCGGGTTGCCGTCGAGGCGGACGCAGATCTCGGCGATCTCGTCGCCGTTCTCCCTGGTGAGCTCGAACCCGGGGCTCACCGCGCGGACCCGCTCCACGAACAGCCGGACCGCGTCCGAGCGCAGCAGCTCGCCGCGGCTGCGCGGGGCCCGGTGCGCGGGGAGGGACAGCCCGCGCACCGGGAAGAGGTGTTCGCCGGGCGCGTCGAGCGGCCGCCGGCTCGTGGCGAGCACGGTGAGGCCCGGGCAGGCGCGCAGCAGCGTCACCGCCAGGCGGGCGGCGGCGTCCACGACGTGCTCGCAGGTGTCGAGGATGAGCAGGGTACGGCCGGCCCGCAGCCGGGCCGCCAGGGCCCGCTCGGCGGAGGCGTCCGCGGCCGGGTCGATCCCGAGGCTCTCGGCGACGCGGTGGGCGAGCAGCCGGTCGTCGGCGAGGCCGGAGAGTTCGGCCAGCCAGACGCCGTCGTGGCCGGAGGCGACGCGGGCGGCGAGCTCGAGCGCGAGCCGGGTCTTGCCGGTTCCGGCCGGGCCCACGAGGGTGATCAGCCGGGCGGCGGAGAGCAGCGCCTTCAGCTCGGCGATCTCCTCCTCGCGGCCGACGAACGCGTCCAGCGGGGCGGGCAGGCCGACCGGGGGCGCCGGGACGCCGGTGGGGTCCGGGGTGGTCGGCTGCGGGTACCGGCCTGCGTCCGGGGCCGGGGCGGTCTCCCCCGGGCCGGCGGCGGTGCCGTGGCCGCCCAGCCGCGGGGAGGGCACCGGTGCCGCCCCGGCGGCGGGGATCGGGTCCGCCAGGTGACCGGCGGGGAGGTCCGCCGCGGCCGGGGCTGCGGCGGCCGGGCCGGGCGGTGGCGGTTCCGCCGGAGCCTGCGGCGGCAGCGGGTCCCGGCCGTCCGCGCCGCTCCCCTCGGCGCGCGCCGTGGCGGTCGGCGGCGGGGCCGGCCCGTCGAGGCCGCCGCCCCGCGCGCCCGCGCCGCCGGCCGGGTCGGCCCGCGAACCGTCCCGTGGCGGTGTCGCCGGGCCGTGCCGTACCGCGGCCTCTCCGGCGGCGGGCGGCCGGGCCGCGAGCGCGCGCGTGGCGGTCACCTTCTCGGCGGCCATGCGGCGCCGCCGCGCCCGCTGCCGGCAGGTGCCGGAGCAGAACCGCGCCGGGCGCCCGGCCGTACCGGGTCGCTTCCGCAGCTCGACCCCGCAGATCTCGCAGCGTCCTGCGTCGAAGTACGCCATCCCCCGTTGTTGTGCACTCATCGCAAGAGGTCCCTGTCCCCGGTGGACGTGACAGCCAGGGGCGTGCCGCCCGGCGGACGCCGCGCTTCCCGGCCGCGCGGCCGGCACCGCGCGACGCGGTACCGACCAAAAAGAGTCGTCTCGTCCGGGAAAAGTTCGGGGTCTCCTTGTAAAACCGGTGCGAAGCGGAGATTCCGGGCTGACCAGGTCCATCGTCCGCGGGTTTCCCGGGATGAAAGGCGAGAATCACTCACATTTCCTGCGATGTTTCCGGCGCGTTTCCCCGGCACCGGTGGAACAGCCGGGAGGGCGCGCGGGGGCGGGCTCACGATCGCGCCGCGCCGCCGGAGACGCACCGGCGGCGCCCGATCCCCCGCACGCGGCGGCCGGTGGGCGGCGCCGGTGACGGCCGGCGCGGGGCCGGTGCTGGTGTCCCGCGGCGTGGCCGTCCGCGCCTACGAGCTCGCCGTACCGATCCGCCGCGGCCGGCACGCCGGGGCGGGCCCGGCCGGGGGTGCCGCGGCGGCCGAGGCACCCGTCAGGCGTCGCCGCCGCCGGGGCCCGGCCTGCGGATGCGGGCGGCGAGGCGTTTCGGGGCGATCAGCCGGTAGCTGTCCTCGATGAGCTCGGCGATCTCGCCCCAGTCCTGGTCGGCCGTGAGCCAGGCGCCCACCCAGCCCTTGTGGCCGACGTACGCGGGGACGAAGAAGCGGTCGGGGTCGGATGCGACGAGGGCCTCCTGCACGCCAGGGCCGGCCTTGAACATCATCGACCGGCCGTCCTCGGAGGTGATGAGGAAGAGCTTGTCCCGGACCCGGAACGAGGGCGCGCTGTGCCCGCCGAACGGCTTCTCGACGGCCTCCGGCAGCGCCAGGCAGATCTCCCGCACCCGCGCCAGCACGTCCCGGTCGCCCATCGGCATCGCCCTCCCGCACAACGCCCCGTGCACTCGACGCTACCCCGCGGCGCGTCCGGTGGCACGCCTTGCGGCGTGCGGCGATGCGCGTGTTCCCGCCCCCCGCCACGCTCCACACCCGGGCAGGGCCGCCTCGATCGATGAGCCGTGCGGCGGCCGCGGCCACGCGCGGCGGAGGCCGTCACCGCCGCGCGGGTCGATCACCTCCGGCCGGCGCCGGGCCCGGCCAGGCGCGGCGCGCCGCGTACGGCGCCGGGCACGCCGCACCGCACGCGCGCAGGCCTACCCTCGCAGGTGCGAGGAGATCAGCGCCTATCCCTGGGTTGCTTTCCAGGTAATCGAGAGATGCGTCCTCTTATGTGCGGAAGGTAAGCTGAACCGGCGTCCCCGGCGCGATCGCCGGGCGCGACCTGCCGGCGTACGGCCGGACGGAGGGCCGGCGAGGAGGACGGTGGTGGTACGGCGTCGATTCCGGCGTGCCGATGACGTCCCGCCCGCCGCGGCCGGCGGGACGGCCGGTGCCGCGGGCCCCGAGGACGACCGGCCTGCGCGGGCCCGCCGCGCGCCCCGCGGCAGGGCGCCGTGGCCGCTGCTCGTGCCCGCCGCCGCGGGCCTCGTCTTCCTCGTGCTGCCGCTCGCCGGGCTGCTGGTGCGCGCCCCCTGGTCCACCCTGCCCGCGCGGCTCACCGAGCCGGCGGTGCTCGAGGCGCTGCGGCTGTCGCTCGTCACCGCGACCGTCGCGACCGGGCTGTGCCTGCTGTTCGGCGTGCCGCTCGCCTGGCTGCTCGCCCGCGTCGACTTCCCCGGCCGCCGCCTGGTGCGGGCGCTGGTGGCGGTGCCGCTCGTGCTGCCGCCGGTGGTCGGCGGCGTGGCGCTCCTGCTCGTGCTCGGGCGGCGCGGCCTCGTCGGCGAGTGGCTGGACGCCGCGTTCGGGATCACGCTGCCGTTCACCACGGCCGCCGTGGTGATCGCCGAGATGTTCGTGGCCATGCCGTTCCTGGTGATCAGCGTCGAGGGCGCGCTGCGGGCCGCCGATCCGCGGTACGAAGAGGCGGCGGCGACGCTCGGGGCGTCGCGGTGGACCACCTTCCGCCGGGTGACCCTGCCGCTCGTCGCGCCCGGGATCACGGCGGGGGCGGTGCTCTGCTGGGCGCGGGCGCTCGGCGAGTTCGGGGCGACGATCACGTTCGCGGGCAACTACCCGGGGCGCACCCGGACCATGCCGCTCGCCGTCTACCTCGCGCTGGAGACCGAGCCGGAGGCCGCGATCGTGCTCAGCCTGGTGCTGCTCGCCGTATCGGTGGCGATCCTCGCCGCGCTGCGGGACCGGTGGGTGAGCGGGCTGTGACGCTGCACTGCCGGCTCGTCGTGGACCGGCCCCGGTTCCGGCTCGACGTGACGCTCACGGTCGCCGCCGGGGAGGTCGTCGCGCTGCTCGGCCCGAACGGCGCGGGCAAGACCACGGCGCTGCGCGCGCTCGCCGGGCTCACCCCGCTCACCGCGGGCCACATCGAGCTGGACGGCCGCCCGCTGCACGACCTTCCGGCCGAGGCCCGCCCGATCGGCATGGTCTTCCAGGACTACCTGCTCTTCCCGCACCTGTCCGCGCTGGAGAACGTCGCCTTCGGCCCGCGCTGCCGAGGCGTGCCCAAGGCGGAGGCCCGCCGCATCGCCGCCGAGTGGCTGGAACGGGTCGGCCTCGCCGCCTACACG
>QGUZ01000373.1 GCA_003242605.1 Actinomycetota bacterium | reverse complement strand
CCTGGGACCCGGCGGCCGCCCCCGCCCCGCGGCCCGCGCCGCCCACCGGACCGGGCGCGCCCGGCCCCGACGCCGGTCCCCCCGTCGCCCACGACCTCGGCGCGGGGCTCTGGGCGCGGCACCGGGCCGCGGCGCACCAGGCGGCCGCCCGTCCCGCCGCCCCGCGGGAGCTGGCGCGCTGGGAGGTGCGCGGCGGTCGGGTCGAGCCCTCCCCGCCGCCCGCCGGGGTGCGCGGCCGGGACGTGCGGACCGGCGAGCCGGGCCGCCCGTACGGCGGCGGGCCGCGGCACGCGAGCCGGGGCCGGGGCGGGGGACGGCGCGGCGGCCCCGGGCGCGGCCCCGGCGCCCCCCGTGCCCCGCGCCGGGGCTGGGCGCAGCCGCCGGAGGACGCGGTGCTGGGGCACGTGCGCGGCGTGCTCGCCGGCGGCCGCGCGCACATCGTCACCCGGGACGAGGCCGGCTGCGGCGCGCCCGGCTGCCCGCTGCGCGCCGCCGTGGTCGTGCCGCTCACCGTCTGCGGCCGGGTGGTGGGGGCGCTCGCCGCCTACGACGCGCACGCCGACGCCGCCCTGCTGCGCACCGCCGAGGAGCTGGGCCGCTGGGTGTCCGGCCAGCTCGAGCTCGCCGAGCTCGACGAGTGCCGCAAGCGGGTGGCCGAGGCCGAGTTCCAGGCGCTGACCGCGCAGATCTCGCCGCACTTCGTGTACAACTCGCTCACCGCGATCGCCTCGTTCGTGCGCACCGACCCGACCCGGGCCCGGGAGCTGCTGCTCGACTTCGCCGACTTCGCCCGCTACGCGCTGCGCCGCGCCCGCCAGTTCACCACGCTCGCCGACGAGCTCGGCTGCGTCGACCGCTACCTGCTGCTGGAGCGCGCCCGGTTCGGCGACCGGCTGCGGTTCAGCGTGCGGGTCCCGCCGGAGGTGCTGCCGGTCCCGGTGCCCTTTCTCTGCCTGCAGCCGATCGTGGAGAACGCGATCAAGCACGGCCTGCGCGCCACCGACGGCGCCGGCGAGGTGCGGGTGGTGGTGCGGGACGCCGGTCCGGAGGCGCACATCACCATCGAGGACGACGGGGTCGGCATGGACCCGGAACAGGTCAAGGCGCTGCTCGAGGGCCGCCGCACGGGCCGGGGCGTGGGGCTCACCAACGTCGACCGCCGGCTGCGGCAGATCTACGGCCCGGAGTACGGCCTGGTCGTGGAGAGCGCCCCCGGCCAGGGCACCAAGGTACGGCTCCGCGTTCCGAAAAACTGGGGCAAGCATAGCGGAGCGTAGCCTCTTTTTTACGTTCCGCTGGCGTTTCGGTTGCGCGAACGGGATCCGGAGCGGCAACGTGGGGGCATGCTGCGTGTCCTGGCCATCGACGATGAGGTTCCCGCCCTGGATGAGCTGGCCTACCTGCTGCGTGAGGACGCGCGGGTGGAGCACGTCGCCACCGCCTCCGACGGCGCCACCGCGCTCAGAGACATGGTCGAGATGATCGGCAGGGGTGAGCGGCTCGACGGGATCTTCCTCGACATCCGCATGCCGGGGCTCAGCGGCCTCGAGCTCGGCCGCCTCATCGGCGGCTTCCCGGACCCGCCCCGCCTGGTGTTCGTGACCGCCCACGAGGAGTGGGCGGTGAAGGCGTTCGAGCTTGAGGCCGTGGACTACCTGCTCAAGCCGGTGCGCTCGGCACGCCTGGCGGAGGCGGTGCGCCGCCTGTCCATCGCCGTCGGCAGGGCGGCCGAGCCCGATTCCGAGGAGGTCATCCCGGTCGAGCTCGGCGGGCACACCCGGTTCGTCGCGCTGCCCGAGGTGCTGTTCGCCGAGGCGCAGGGCGACTACGTGCGCCTGCACACCGCGACCGACAACTACCTGCTGCGGGCCTCGCTCGCCACGCTCGAGCGCCAGTGGGCCGACTTCGGCTTCATCCGGGTGCACCGCAGCACCCTCGTCTCCACCCGGCACGTCAAGGAGCTCTACCTGGAGGCCGGGCGGATCGTGCTCAAGGTGGGCGAGCACACCGTGCCGGTGAGCCGCCGGCACAGCCGCCAGGTGCGGGAGCAGCTCATCGGCCAGGCGAACCTCGGCGGATCCCCGCTGCGCCGCCGTACGGGACCCCGCCCATGACCGCTCGCGCCGCGGCACGGGGGGCGTGCGCCCGCGCCGGGGACGACCCGGTGTGGGGGAGCGTCGCCGCGCTCGTGGCGGTGCAGCGGCGCCACGCGCTGCGCACCCTCGCCGTGGTCGGCTCCGGGCTCGCCCTGCTGCTCGGCGCCTTCGCGCTCGTGCCCGCCGCCGGGGCGGCCGCCCTCGGCGGCGTGCCGGCCGGGTGGCTGGCGCTCACCGCCGGGGTGCAGCCGGTCTGGCTCGTGGTCGCGCTGCGGCACGTGCGCGCGGCCGAGCGGGCGGAGCGGGAGCTGGTGCGCGCGGTCCGCCGCCGGGGCGGCCCGCTCGGGAACGGTCCACCGCGGGGGCGCGGATCGGCATGACCGCCGTCGTCACCTCCGTCCTGGGGGTGGCCGTGCTCCTGCTCGTCTCGGCGATCGCCGGGGTGCCACCGGCCCGCAGGTACGTCACCAAGTCCGACTTCTACACCGCGGTGCGCGCCATCGCGCCCTGGTGGAACGCCTCCGCGGTGGGGGCGGGGTTCACCTCGGCCGCGGCGTTCCTCGGCCTGGCGGGGCTCATCGCCGTGCACGGCGCGCCCCTGCTGTGGTACCCGGTGGGCGTCGTCGTCGGGTACGTGGTGCTGCTCACCCTCGTGGTGGCGCCGCTGCGCCGCTCGGGCGCCTACACGCTGTCCGACTTCGCCCGGTGGCGGCTCGGCTCGGCCGCGGCGGGCCGGACGGTCACCGGGGTGATGCTGCTGATCGGCGTCGTCTACCTGATGGCGCAGATCCACGCGGGCGGGGCCGTGCTCCACGTGCTGTGCGGCCTGCCGCCGTGGGCGGGCGCCTGCGCGGTCGCCGCGGTCGTCGCCGTGGTGGCGATCGCCGGGAACACGACGAGCGTGCAGGCCGTGCAGTTCTGGGTGATGCTCGGCGTGCTCGGCGTGGGCGCGCTCGCGCTCACCGTCGCCTGGCTCACCGGGATCGCGGCGCCGCCGGTCGCGGACCTGCCGGCCGGGTTCGCCCTGCCGTACCGGCCGGGCGGGGCGCACGGCGCGCTCGGCCCGGCCGCGGGCGACCTGTCGCCGCCCGGGGTGCTCGCCGTGGTGGTCGCCTCGGCGCTCGGCACGATGGGGCTGCCGCACGTCACGGTGCGCTTCTACGCCAACCCCGACGGCTGGTCGGCGCGGCGCACCGTGGTCGCCGTGCTCGGCATGCTCGGCCTGTTCTACCTGCTGCCCCCGGTGTACGGCGTGCTCGGCGGGCTGTACGCGCCGGGCGCCCCGGCCGACGAGATGCTGCTGCGGCTCCCGGCGCGCATGCTGCCCGGCGTGCCGGGCGAGGTGCTCACCGGCCTGCTCGCCACCGGGGCGTTCGCGGCCTTCCTCGCCACCTCGTGCGGGGTGGCGGTCACGGTCGGCGGCACGATCTCCTCGCGCGTGCTCGGCGGCGGCGTGGGCGGCCTGCGCGTCACCGTGGCCGCCCTGCTCGCGGTGGCGCTCGCCCTGCTGCGGCTGGCCGGGCCGGGCGACTCGCTCGCGCTCGTGCTGCTCGGCCTCACCGTCGCCGCGGCCACGCTGTGCCCGCTGCTCGTGCTCGGCATCTGGTGGCGCGGGCTGTCCACGACCGGCGCCGTGGCCGGGATGCTCGCCGGCGGCGGCGCGGTCGCCGTGCTCACCCTCCTCGCCGCCTGCGCGCCACAGGCGGCCGGCGCGGCCGGCCGCTACCCGGTGCTCGTCGCGGTCCCGCTCGCGTTCGCCGTCATGGTCGCGGTGTCGGCGGCGACGCCGCACCGCGTGCCGCCCGGGCGGGCGGAGATGATGGCGCGCATGCACCTGCCGGAGCGGCTCGCCCACCACCTTCTGGACCGCTCGTCGCGCGGAACCGACCACTCGGCGGACTGATACGCTCCGTACAGCGACGGTTACGGACCGTTTATCGAAGGGTGGGGTGCGGCCCCTACCTGCGGCCGCGGGCGGCTCGTAGAGTCGTTCCCGTCGGAGCGGAACCGGCCCCGGTGAACGGGGGGGAAGACGCAGCACCGGGACGGTTCACACGGTGATCTCCGCCGCCGCGTCGCCCGGGGAGGGGTGCGGGCGGCGACGGCGGCGGAGCATCGGGCCGGCGGGCCCTCGCCGGGGGGACGAGGCCCGACGGCCACGGCGTGGCGGCGTGGGCGACGCCCCCGCGCGGGGGCCCGAGCGATACGCCATTCGGGGGCGGGCGTATCGGCGGTCCCCCCCCCCCCCCCGCACCGCCCCCCCGGGGGGGGGGCCGGGCCGGCGGCGGCGCCCCGCCGCTTCCCCCGCCCGCGTGGCCCCCCGCGCTTTGGGGCCCTGCCCGCGGGGCTGGTGCCCCCCGCGCACGCGCCCCCCGAGCGGGGCGCCCGAAC
>QGUZ01000064.1 GCA_003242605.1 Actinomycetota bacterium | reverse complement strand
CCGGCGGAGGGCTGCCTCACCGCGCCCGGAGTGGGCGAGGCGCGGTTCACCGCGCTGCGGGTGCACGTGCGCGGGCACGGCGACGGCTTCCACGCCTCGGGCGACGACATCGTCATCCGGGACTCCTTCGTCAAGCTCTGCTCGAACCCGGGCGACCACTCCGACGGCATCCAGACCTACCAGACCGGCAAGGGCCTCGTCTTCGACCACAACACCGTCGACCAGCGGTTCGCCAAGGACATCACCGCCCCGATCTTCATCACCGACGAGGGCGCCGAGGACGTGATCGTCACCCGCAACCTCGTCATGGGCGGCACCTACTCGATCCAGGTGAAGAACGTCTCCGGCCGGGCGGTGGTCCGCGACAACCGGCTCGTGGCCGGGTCCTGGGTGTACGGCCCGGTGGAGGCCGACTGCGCCACCATCGAGTGGTCCGGTAACACCTTGGTCACGATCGACGAGAACTACCGGATCACCCGCACGGTCGGCCCGTTGCACTGCGCCACCTGACCGCCCCGGTCGCGGCGGGCCGGGGCGGCGCGGCCGTACGCGTTCCGACCTGCGAAAATGAGCATCCGTGGCAACGCGTGTCGCAAATGACACGCTTCCTACCGGTCGCCACGGAAATGAGATGACATGGCCGCGCGGTTGCAGCAAGGTAGGTCGGGGTCGATGAGTCTTGCCGGTCGCGCCGGTCCACAGTGCACGAGGGGGATGGCCGCCGCAGAGACGCGAATCCCGACGGCCCGTCCTGACCGTACATCACCGACGACTCCGATTGAGGTGCCGTGTCCGGCGTCGAACATGTGACAACGTCTGCCGCGAGCGCGACCGACGGCTCACGCCGTACCCCCGCCGTGGTCCCGCTGCTGGTGCTCGCCACCTTCGTGGTGATCCTCAACGAGACGATCCTCGTCAACGCGATCCCGCGGCTGATGGAGGCGCTGCACATCACCGAGCACACCGCGCAGTGGCTGTCCACCGCGTTCATGCTCACGTTGGCCGCGGTCATCCCGATCACCGGCTGGTTCCTCGACCGGGTCACCACCCGGACCGCGTACGCCACGGCGATGGGGCTGTTCCTGATCGGCACCGCGCTCGCCGCGATCGCCCCGGCCTTCTGGGTGCTGCTCGCCGCCCGGATCATCCAGGCCTCGGGGACCGGCGTGATGATGCCGCTGCTCATGACCACCCTCATGCGGGTGGTGCCGCTGTCCGACCGCGGCCGGGTGATGGGCAACGTCTCGCTCGCCATCTCCGTCGCGCCCGCGATGGGGCCGACGGTGTCCGGGCTGATCCTCGCCCTCGGGTCGTGGCGGCTGCTGTTCGCCGTGGTGCTCCCCATCGCCGCCCTGGTGACCTGGGGCGGGCTGCGGCGGCTGCCGAACGTGGGCGAGCCGAAGGAGACCTCCGTCGACTGGCTGAGCGTGGTCACCGCGGCCGCCGGGTTCGGCGGCCTGGTGTACGGGCTCAGCCTGTTCGAGGGCGGCGACCTCGGGGTCGCCGCCCTGATCGTGGCCAGCGGGCTCGCGCTGATCGGCCTGTTCGTGGCCCGGCAGCTGTGGCTGCAGCGGCGCGGCGCGCCCCTGCTCGACCTGCGCACGCTGCGCCACCGCCCCTACACCGTCGGGCTGGTCATGCTGTGCGTCTCGTTCATGGCACTGCTCGGCACGATGGTGCTGCTCACGCTGTACCTGCAGAACCTCCGCGCGCTCAGCCCGCTCACCTCCGGGCTGCTGGTGATGCCGGGCGGCCTGGCGATGGGGCTGCTCGGCCCGGTGGTCGGCCGGCTGTTCGACCGGTACGGCGGCCGCGTGCTGATCGTGCCGGGCACGATCGGGGTCTCGCTCGCGCTCGCCGGGCTCACCCAGGTGACGCTCGCCACGCCGTACTGGCTGCTGCTCGCCCTGCACCTGGTGCTGTCGCTGGGCCTCGCCGCGACGCTCACCCCGGTGTTCACCCTCGCGCTCGGGGCGGTGCCGTCGACGCTGTACTCGCACGCCAGCTCGATCCTCAACACGCTGCAGCAGGTCTCCGGCGCCTTCGGCACCGCGCTCGTGGTCACCGTGATGAGCATGCGGGCCGACGCGCTGCGGGCCGCGGGGACGGACGCCGCGCTCGCCCAGCTCGGCGGCATGCGGCTGGCGGTCCTCGTCGCCGCCCTGCTGTCGCTGATCGTGATCGCCATGGGCCTGCTCATGCCGTCCCGGTCGGAGAGCGTGGGCGAGCAGGTGCGGGCGATGCACTGACCGGCGCTACCCGGCGATGACGAGCTGCGCCATGGCGAGTACGGTGAGCAGCACGGGGCCGCGCAGCAGCCGCAGGATCAGGTCCGGCGGCACCGGCCCGAACGGCCCGACGTCGACCATGAGGCCGGTGTGGTCGATCGGGGGCCGGGTCGCGATCACGTAGCACGCGACGACCGCACCCACCGCGGACCCCGCGACGGTGACCGCGGAGACTGGGACGAGCAGCGCCGAGGCCGCCGACCAGGCGACCGCGCCCGTGGCGGGCACCACCAGGTGCGCGAGCTTGAGGGCCCGGTCGGTGCCGCCGAGCGCTCGGCGGAGCGCGGGTGCGTGGGCGATGAGACGCAGCCCGCCGGCGAGCCGATAGGCCGCGTAAAACGCGGCCAGTAGGTGGATCGCGGGCAGCAGCGGGGTGAGCCCGGCCAGGTGCGCCGCGTAGGGCACGGGCAGCAGCGCGGCCCAGGCGAGCAGGCCGGTCCGCATGCGCAGCACCCGCGCCACGTCGGCCCGGACCAGCGCGGCCACCCGGTCACCGCGGATCCCGGCGGGCCGTACCCGTCCGAGGGCGCGCAGCCTCCGCTCGGTCACCACCGGCCAGAACAGGCTGCCGTCGAGCGAGAGCAGCGACACCTGGGCGGCCAGCGCGAGCTCGCCGCCCGAGCCGGCCGTGCCGCGCGTCATGTCCGCGAGGTGGCGGCGGGCCGCGTACAACGCGGCGGCCGCGACGCCCACCAGGGCGAGCGCGGCGGCCCACATCGCCGGCCCGGCCTCGGTCAGCCGGGGCGGCGGGGCGGCGGGGTGGAGCGGCAGGACGGCGAGCACCGCGGCGGCGAGCGCGTACCCGGCCAGGGTGAGCCCACGGCGCAGGGCGGGCACGGGCCGCCGCCGGGCCTGGGCCACGGCGCAGCCGCAGGTGATCGCCGCGCCGAGGGCCGCCCACCCGGTGAGCCAGGGCACGGGCGGCGGGCCGAGGTGGGTCACGAGCAGCAGGACGAGGCCGATCCCGGCCGCCAGGCCCGCGCCGGATGCCACGGCGACCGCCAGCGGCGCGGCCAGCAGCCCGGCCCGGTCGACCGGGGTGGCGAGCAGCCAGGTGCGCGAGGCCGCGCCGACGTACACCGGCCCGAACGCCAGCAGCGCCCGGGCGAGCGCCACCAGGCCGAGCACCGCCGCGACCACGACCGCCCACTCGATCACCGGGGTGATCGGGGCGACGGGGGCCCGGCCCGCCGCGCCGACGTGGCCGAGGGTGGACGGCACTGCCTCGGCCGCGATGGCGAGGCCGACCGCGGCGTAGATCGCGCGCTCGGCGAGCACGCTCAGCCGCTTGCGCAGCGGCCGGCGCGGCCTGCCCGCCCGCCGCCTGCGACGCAGCTCCCGCGGACCGGGGTACCGGGGGCGTGCCGTGGTGAGCGTCACGGGCCCACCTCGATCACCCTGCAGGCCACCGCGTCGACCAGCTCGCGGTCGTGGGAGGAGAAGAGCACGGCCACCCCGGCGGCGAGCTCGGCGGCGAGCCGTGAGGCGAGCCAGGCGCGGCCCTCGGCGTCGAGCCGCTGCTCCGGCTCGTCGAGGAGGAGGATGCGGCGCGGCCGCACGAGGCACGAGGCGAGCCCGAACCGGTGGCGCTGCCCGCTGGACAGCGTGACGGGCAGCCGGTCGGCGAGCGGCAGCAGGCCGAGCTCGCGCAGCACCTCCGCCACGGCCGCCTCGGGGTCCGGCGCGCCGTGCGCCCAGGCGAAGAGCGCGAGGTGGTCGGCGACCGACAGATCGGGGAAGTAGTCGAAGTCGTCGAGCAGGCAGGCCATCGCGGCCCGGGCCTCCGGGTCGGTCTCCCGGAACGGCCTGCCCTCCAGCTCGACGACGCCCTCGTCCGGTTCCTCGATACCGGCCACGCACCGCAGCAGGGTGGTCTTCCCGGCGCCGTTCGGCCCGACGAGCGCGATCGCCTCGCCCGGGTTGAGCGTGAAGCCGACGTCCTGCAGCACCGGGATGCCGGAGTAGGACTTGCACAGCCCGGACACCGACAGCAGGTCCGGGACACGCACGCCTTCGGTCACGTCTCCTCCGGCCTCGCCGTCGGGGTCACGGACAGCGGAACCGGCATCGAGCGGCAAGCGAGCCTCGTCCAGGCTGTCGAATTCGGTTGCCACATGAAACGACTCCTCACCCTGAACACCACGTCACGGACGGCCCTCGGGTCCGGCTCGGCAACGGCCAGGGGTACGAGTGCGAGCCCGCGGCAGGGCTCCGATGTCGCCACGGAAAACGGATGAAATGCCCTGCCGGTTCCCCGGAAAGCCGGGCGCTGCCACATAGCCGCCGCGACGCCTGCGCGGGAAACCCCGCGGGACCCCACGACCTTCCCGGTCCGACATGGCGAAGGGCACCGAGACGGTACGCGGCAGGACTCCGGCGGCGCCGATGAGCAGGAAGGACGGACCGGTGACCCGCCCACGAGTGTGGAACTCGCCTTCTGACCCATTCTGTCGGTGACAGAAAGTGGACAGAGCATGGATAAATGTATCGATATCCGGAAAATGTTATGATCCACACGGAGAATCGGCGCTTCCTATAGGGGTGCACAGATGAGTGATGTCGCACATTACCGGCGAATCCTCAGGTTAGCCGATCTGGTCACGCCCATGGCGATCCGGACAGCCGTAACCCTCAGAATCGCTGACCATATAGGCGATACCGAACGGTCTACGGCAGAACTCGCAAAGCTCACCGACACTCACCCTCGACCGCTTCGTAAACTGCTCAACCACCTCGTCAGCCTGAACCTACTCCGGCGCACTGGAGATGCCTATGGGTTGACCGAGTTGGGGGCCGTTCTGCGCACCGGTCCATCGTCACCTTTCGCGCACCTGAATCTCGACGGCATCGTGGGCAGGACAGAACTCTCCGTGATCCACCTGCTTCACAAGCTACGGACCGGGAAATCGGTCTATCACGGAATGTACGGTACCGACTTGTGGCAGTACGTCGACGAGCACAACGGTGCGCAGGACGCGGCCGCCGCATACCCACAGAGCGGTCCGGCCTTCGACATCCATCTCATCATCGATCACCCCTGTTGGAGCAGGGCCGGCACCTTTGTGGATGTGGGCGGCAACACCGGAGCACTGGTCGAGAGCCTGCTCGCCGCGTACCCGCGGCTCCGCGGCACTCTCATCGATCTGCCGACTTTCGCCGAACAGGCACGCCGGCGCTTTACCGAGCACAACCTGTCCGATCGAGCGACGGCCATCGGACAAAGTTTCTTCGATCCCCTGCCTGCGGGAGCCGACGTCTATGTACTTTCCGCCATTCTCGCCGACTGGGATGACGACTCCGCGATCCGGCTGCTCCGTAACTGCGCCGCCGCCGCGGGAACGAACGGCACGATCCTCGTCTCCGAAGTCCGCCTGACGGAGCAGCTGGAACGGTCGGACACCGGAATGGCGCTCTGGGTCGAAGCGTCAATGGAGAACCCCGATAGAACCGCCGCCGACATCTCCATGCTGGCCGAACGGGCAGGGCTATGTGTGACCGACGTTCGAGAGGCCGCCACCCGGATAGCCCTGGAGCTACGTGTCCAATAGAACATTGCCGTGTGGGTCAGGCGGGGTTACCTTCATTGTCATGAAGACCGACATCGGCGAGTTCACTCACGATTGTGATGTCGTGATAGTAGGGGCGGGGCCAGTAGGATTAATGGTCGGTTGCGAGCTACGGCTCGCGGGTGTACGGGTCACGATCATAGAACGCCGTACCGAGATAAACCGCGTCATCAGGGCATTTGGACTGACCGTTCCCACCGTCGAAGCTTTTTACCGCCGCGGATTGTTACCTGACCTGATCCAGGCCCGGTGGACACATGTACGGCGCTCCGTTGAATCACTCGCGAAGTATCCACATCCGAGTCCGCCGGATGCTCTGCCGTCCATCGGTGCCGTCGGTCACTTCGCCGGGATCATGATCCCTCGGGACAGCGTCGATCACGACGATCCGGACTTCCTCGAGCGAGGGCCGGCCGGTGAGATGATGCCGATCAGCCAGCAGATGGTGGAAGAGATCCTGACGAGGCGGGCATCGGCCATCGGGGTGGATCTACGCCGAGGCGTGGCGGTCGAGACCTTCGAAGAACAGGAGGATGGGGTCGACGTCCGCCTCAGCAACGGTGAGCGTCTGCGCTGCGGCTGGCTCGTAGGTTGCGACGGCGGCCGCAGCACGGTGCGGCGGCTATCCGGCTTTCCTTTTTTGGGCACGAATCCGGAGATCACCGGCTGGCAGGCGATCGTCGACTTCGAAAACCCGGAGGTACTGCAGCCGGGCTGGAACCGTACGGATACCGGGATTTACGTGTTCACACCGCTGACGAGGCGGATCCTGATCGTCGAAATGGATGGACCGCCGGAGGATCGGCGGTCCGACGTGACCCGGGAGGAACTCCAGGCCGCGCTAAGGCGCGTGTCGAAGACGGACATCACCATCACCTCCGTCGACTCGGCGACACGGTTCACCGATCACGCCCGCCAGGCGAGCACGTACGTGAAGGGTCGGATCATCCTCGCGGGCGATGCCGCTCACGTTCACCCACCGTTCGGCGGACAAGGACTGAATCTCGGTATCGGCGACGCGATGAACCTGGGCTGGAAACTCGCGGCGACGGTGCAGGGGTGGGCGCCGTGCGGATTGCTCGACTCCTACACGCGCGAGCGCCATCCCATCGGCGCGTCCGTGTTGGATTGGGCACGCGCGCAGATCGCGCTGATGCGTCTCGATCCGCTGACGGAGTCACTGCGCCGGATCGTAAGCGATCTGCTGTGCACCGCCGACGGAGCGACCTATGCGGCCAAAAAGCTGTCGGGAGTCGTTCAGAAGTACGACATGCCAGGTGAACATCGACTCGTCGGCCGCAGCGCTCCGGATGTGCGGGTGGGTGATCAACTGAGACTTGCGGACCTCATGCATCGTGGGCAGGCCGTCCTCATCGGACCGCCGGAGCTGGGGAAAAGGGCGGCCGACTGGCACCCGCGGCTTGTCCACGCCGAGTCGCCTGATGGCCCGGCGATGCTGGTGCGTCCTGACGGATACGTTGCCTGGGCGTCGGACGATCAGGACGATTCGACGGGCCTCGACGAGGCCTTGCACACCTGGCTCGGCGACCCCGGCCTATGACTCCATCGGTCATGAGCCTCAGGCGTCGACCTGCAGGCGACACCGCACGCATGAGCTGAGAGGGCTCCGCACGCGGAGAAGTACCAGTTACTTCGTCCAGGCCCGCACCACGCTGTGCGGGTTCGCCACCGCGCGATCCACGTCTCGGATGGTCGCACGGCGATACTCCGGAGAACCGCACCGGACCAGGTGCGCCGGCGGCGCTCACCGGCAGGCGGGCTTCGGCCGGAATGCCGACACCTCTGCTGCGGCCGGGCTCGATCCACCCACTCCGCTGGGCACCCGGACCGCCGTCAAGGTCATCCCGTGATCCGTGACCACCCTGCCGAGCCGTCCACATGTAGGGGATACCTGCTCGTCTGTTGCGCAGCCGCTCCTCGGCGACCGGTCGGTAGGGTTGCGCGGCCGATCGTTCGTCTGCCGTGGCGGCATGGCGGCTCAGCAGCAGGCATAAGAGCAGGACAGTACCTCCGTACAGGTGGTGAACGTTAGGAGAAGGACCGGAACGCCACCTACTCGTCGACGCATGGTCTGCGCCAACACAACCAGCCGTTGCCGTTCTTCCGAATAGCCACCGATCTCTCCGTTGAAGAACGACATCATCCGTTCGACGGTCAGATCGATGTCCTGCTCTTCGCCGTTGATGAAGGCCGCGCCGGCACCGAGGAACTCGTCGATTCCTTTCACGTCGGCCATGGAACGCCGGAGTTCTGCCATGAGGGTCTGCATGTCCAAAGACCGCTCTGCTGCCTCATCGGCCATGAATTCTCTCCTTGTGCACGGTTCCGGTCATCGACGGTCACCGCCCGTGCGACGCCGCCGAGCGGTAGCGATACGGCAGAACAAGCAGCGGCGACACGATGGAGTCGTCCGCCCGTCGCAGAGCCGCGAGAGCGACACCAGCCGCACCGAGCATCAGGCCATAGCCACTCGACCAGACCAGGTCGTCGCGGTAGGACTTGAGCGCCTGCCAGGTGAGCACCCGGGCGAGCCGGTCGTGCTCACCGTTCGCGAATTCCTGTGGCGCGAGGGAGAGTATTTCGGCGATTCCAGCGGAACCATGACACAGACACGTGTCATAGACGAGGGCCGGAAAGCATTTCGCCGCCTGGCGGGCCTTGCCGAAACCGCGGTGAGCGTCTTCGATCACGTCAGCCGAGGCCACAGTGGCCTCGACCAACGGGATGCGGCTGAGCGCGAGGCCGGGCGCACCGTAACACCAGTCGAACCGATAGAGGTCCCGCTCCACAGCGGTGTCTGCATCCGGACTGCGTTCCTGGAGGGCGCGCACGTCGCGCCAGTTACCCGTCGCCTCGTCGTACCAGCCGCGCTCATAGCGGCACGCCTGCTCTGCGGCCTGGAGATAGGCCGAGTCGGAGAGGATACGCCCCAGCTCCCCCAGCGCGAACGCGCACCCCGCAGCCCCATGGGCGAATCCGATGAAGGCCAGCCTGTCCTTCCGTATCGGGTCGAACCAGCACAGGGTGTCAGGCGTTACCGCCCTTGCCATGCGCACCAGCAAGGCTCCTAGGGACTCGGCCAGGTCCAGATCGCCACCTTCCGTGAAAGGGTGGGTCGCGAGCAGTGCGATCAGCGCGCCCGCCACACCGTCGATGACATCGAACGACAGCGATCCCTCGGCGGCGAGCGCTTGTTTCGCCGACGTTCTGACCAGCTCGCACCCCTGCGTGACAAGCGTCGGCTCGCCGAGTGCGTGTCCCGTCAGAGCGATCGCCAGCCCGGCGCCGGTCGTGCCGCTGTACAGGCCCACTCCGGGCAAGGCCGCGGCGGCGGCGAGTGTCTGCCGGGCCGCAGCCTTGGCCAGATCGATATAGGCACTCTCCCCTGTGACCCGGGCGATCTGGGCGAAGAACAAGGCCATTCCAGCGGTACCGCTGTAGAGGTCCGCACCCATAGGACCCCATCCAGCGTGTCGATCAGCATCGAGTTGCGGCTGCAGCCAGGTACACCGGTCACCGTTCCACAGTGCGGCATCGGCGATCCGCCGAGCGATTCTGTCCGCATGCGCCAAGAAGACATCTCCGCTCGGTACCGCGACCCCGGCCACGGAAGGAGCCGTGGACCCTGTCGCAAGCGCGTCGATGACCGGCTGCATTTCCGCGCCCGCGTACGGACGATCGAGTGTGCGCCCCCGCTGCGCGAACGACTCCGCGACGTACTCCAGTCGCGCTGCGGGATCTGTGCATGCGTCGGCATGCGCCCGAATAATGCCGTCCGCGACCATACTGCACACGGCCATACCATGACTGGTCCCGTCCCCCGGTTCCTCGGCCACGCCGAGACCGAGGGCCATCTTGTACGTCAGCGCCGGTACGTACGGCCGCATCAGCGGCAGCACTTGCGTGTGCACCTCCCGCAAGGCCGGCCAGACGTTCACGAGATCACGATGTCCCAGGTACAGGACACCTGTGTCGGCACGCTCAGGCCAGACTGCATCGGAATGCACCACCTTGAACTGATAGGACAGCGCCCGCTCGTCAAGTGAGCGGATGAGCAGGGGAATCAACTCGACCGCCCCGGCGGCGGTTACGTTCCAGTACAGTCGGACGAGACGCTGCCCGTCGTCTCCCGGCTGACCTGCCGGACTACGGAACAGCACGAAGCCGGGCGACTTGGTCAACGACACGGTGGGTAGACGCACCGAGCAAAGGTTCTCCCGGAAACCCGCGTGAGCGATCGGAACCTTCGCACCGTCGAGCTCGATGGCCGGAGCACCACGGAAGGAACCCATGGGCCGGGAGATGGTCACGGCGCCGACGCCGGCGGCCTGGACCACAGCGTCGATGAAACGCGCTGAACGGGTCGGCGACAGGCCTTCCATCACGGACTCCTGGAACGCCGACAACTCCCGTCTCGGCCAACCGAACAAATAGAAGCCACGATAGAGGAGCCGACTGAGAAAGGCGGCAGCGGCCTCCCGCATCATGGATTCATCCGGCAAGGGACGGATCGTCTCCACGATCTCGCCGAACCACGACAGATCGTAATCGTCGGACACCGAAACCGCGGCAAGGGCGGCACGCACGGCATCACGAAATTCAGTCGTCATCGTCCAGCGCCAATCCAAAGAAGGTCCGGGCCGCCATACCGGGATTCAGGTGGATGTTGGCCGCCACTTGAAGCAGCTGGCGAGACGTCACCTGAGGACCGGTTCGTTGATGCGTATATTCGAGGGCGAATTGCAACAGCCTGGCCGCGCACCACGTCATCAAGCCGGGCAGCTTGGCCCGGCTCAGATCGAGAGCACCGGCATAGTTCACCACATAACCACCGAGGAAGGCGTGCGCGAATTCCTTGATGGCGCGCATCCCGGTCACCGCGGCTTCGTTCGGCGATTTGGACGATGTTTCGTTCGCCCACGGCACCCAGCAATCCGGATCGGTCAACCACCAGACCAGCCGCTCGGCGAGCAACCCTGCGACGTCCCAACGACGATCGGCCGGCCCACCCATCTCCCAATCGACGAAGATCGGCTCGCCGGATGCACGAATGATGATGTTGTCCCCGCGTAGGTCGTTGTGCGACATCGCTTCGGGTACCCACTGGGCGCGCACCGTATCGAGCAGCGACATGAGCGTGTCGCTCGACTGAATCAATCGGATCACTTCGAGCGACGCGGGGCTGTGGAACTCGATGGAATCCACCGTGGGATAGCCGCACCGCAGGATCGGCGGAGGCTGCTTGGGCGGAAGGCCGCAGTCCGATTCGATTCGATGAAGCCGGGCCAGAGCCGCGCCGATGCCCACCGCGGCTGAGACACGGCGGGAGGATTCGGCCGTGTAGAGCTCCCGCGGTGTCTCGCCGACGACGTAGCCGGTGACGAGCACACCGCGTTCCTCCTCGTAGGCCAAGAACGGAGGCATGGACTTGGCGAACGCCGTCGTCTGAAGGGCGCGGTAGACCTCGGCCTCCTGCCGTACCGACTCCTCAGTTTCGGCGGATGTGCCCTGTTTGATCACCCATCCGGCCTCGCCCAGACGCACGAGAAGGCATCGGCATCGGCGTGACAGGTCCGTGACGCGGAGTCGAGAGTCCGCGAGCTCCTCGGGCTTCAGCGTTCCGCCGGCGGCAAGCAGTCGGACAGCCGATGATTCGTCGATCAGCGGCCGGCTCGAGATGAGTACCCGGTTTCCCCACGGCGGCTCGTCAGACTCGGCGATGACGTTCACGATGGCCTTCCAGCAGGTCGGAGAGGTCGCGGCCCAGTTCAACAGCACGCCATCGAGCAGCTGAACGCCGCCGTACAACCGGCGATGCTGACGGTGATGGCGGGGAATCCGCAGCGCGCCTCCATCGTCTGGGCAAGCTCGATTATCCGTCTGCGTGACTCTGCGTTTCCGTATCCGTCACCGTAGAGAAATCGCAGCATCACTTCCATTGCCTCATCGAGCTCCAGCTCGCCGCGTATGAACCCCATTGCGGCGGCTTTATAATCGGAAATGCCATCGATACTGTGCAGTTCACGCCGTATCTGATCAAGGATGTCCAAATGTCCCGATGCGGAGCTCTCCGAAGCCATGGCGACTGTCCCTACGTTTCCGATGCGAGCGCATGAGATCCACCCAGGACCTGAATCCTGGGCGGATCTCAGCGTTTGACCACCTCTGCGGCACCGAGCGGCAGCACAGCACGAAAGTGGCTCGAAGCCGCACTGAAAGGTAGTGTTGACAGGGAGCCCGACGGCAGGGCTAGCAACAAATGATGGAGCAGCTGAATGCGGGTGTGCACCCGGTGATGCTAGCGGTGATCGAGACCCAACCGCATTTCTCCTGGAGTGTCTGGCCGAGCTGGAGTAAACGCTCGCGCTGATCCGCGCCCTTGCAAATCTCGCCCTGCAGGAACGGGATCATCGCCTCCACCGCACGCTCCAAGTCAATGTCACCCTTGAGGAATCCGTTCGCCGCGGCCGCGAACTCGGTGTAGCCGCGCATGGAGTGCAGGGCGTTGGCGACATCCTTCATAACCTGCGGATCCGCCGTCTTTTCCGCGACACCCGTTAACTCAAGCTGGGACGTGGACATACTTTCACCTCCTTTCTAGGTATAGAAAAACATCCTCACTTCTGCTCGTCAACCGACAAATGTGGCCGATATATGACAATCACGCCAACGAGGTACACAGAGCGCAACCTTCCCATCACACCGACTCCACGACAATTTCGACCACACACGTGACGACCGGAATGATCAGCGCCGGTCGACCACCCTTTCGTCGCTCGTTCGAACACGTATTGATCAACCTATGATCCCTATCTGAATAATCGAGAATTCCCCGACAATTCCGGACACAAATGAGCAGGCCCGAAAGGACCGAAATCGATAACGTGATTCGCGGTCCGGTGACGCTCTGGCCGTTACCGGATAGGACATGTGAACCGCACGGACTGCGGACGTCGCGCAGTGGTCACTGGGGAAGCGGCGTAGCCGGCACAGCCGGCCACACCGTGCCCAACAGCAAGCAGCACAGGATGAGCGAAGTCGAGCGATCGACCCATCGCCTGTTCACCACCACGAACGCGACCGTCAGCTGAGGCGCGGGCAGGAAGCCGGTCAACCCGATCATGTGCGCACGTCACAGGCCACGGGCGCAGCGCCAGGCGTCGTCTTGTGGACGATGTCACGCGCAATCGATCCGCCGGGCTCTATGGCTCGAGTTCGTGTACGACGTCCCTCCCGGCTCCCGATCCGGGCGCGGCGGTGCAGGGACGAGCATGTCTGAGCGAGCGGCTCGTACAGCGGCGAAGGCAAGGAGAGAGGTGAGGGATGCCCTGACGAGAATTACCGGGGCGCTTGCACCGCCCCTGCTACCGACGTCCCACCGGCAGGGGATGGCGCGCCCGATCACCGGAGCGAACCTATTCCAAGCCGGCTCCTGTGCCGCCGGGCGCCGGGGTCCGTACCGCCCGCAGCAGCGCCCCGGCGGCGCCGATGAACAGGAAGGACAGGCCGGGCGCGCGGCCGGGCGTTCCGCACCAAACCCGGACACATGCAGGGACGCGACCCAGTTTTTCGCCCTCCTCGAGGAGTTTCGCACCGTCCCTGCCGATGTACGCCCGGGAGCTCCGGTCGGGCCGCGAGCCGCCGGCCGGTGGTCACGAGGTCGTCCACGCCAGGATTCCGGCCATCGTGAGATTGGTGCCGACATGGGCCACCCATGGCGCCAGCAGGCCGCCGGTGCGGACCCGCAGGACGCCCAGGATGAGCCCGAAGAGCATGGCCAACGCCATGCCCAGCGGCCCGGTGGGGAACCCGGTGTACAGGTGGATGAGGCCGAAGGCGAGCGCCTGAACTGCCACGGCCAAGGAGATCGGGCCGGTCTCCGCCATCGCCTGCTGCAGCACCCCGCGAAAGACCGCCTCTTCGGCGGCCGCGTTCAGCAGGACGAACGCCGCGACGGACGGCACGACCACCCACCACGGGTACGACTGCAGGATCTCCCGCTGGACCGCCTGTCCCCCCGATCGCACCCCGATGGCGGCGTACCACAGCCACAGCACCGCACCCGAGCCGGCCACGACGACGGCGACGGCGGCCCAGGCCCGGCCGTTCACCGCGCCCGGACGCCACCAGCGTGGTTCCCACCGCACCGGTCGCCACCCGGTGGTGAGCAGGGTGAACACGACCACGGCCGCCACGAGAGGGAGCGGCCAGACGAGCGGCAGCGTCACCGCCGCCGAGAGCAGAGCGGCGAGCAGCAGAGCGCTACGGGCGGCGGGACGTGTGCCGCCCGCCCACAGCGCCACGGCGAGGCACGCTCCCGCCACCGCCGGCGACGCGATGCCACTCGCGCCCGTCGCCATCACCAGGCCGAATGCCAGGGCGGCGACGGCCGAGAGCATCGTCTCACCCCGGCCGGGCCACGGAATCCGCGCTTCCGTCATTCGACTTCACCCTGAGCAGCACCCTATCCGGTCATCTCCGGTGATACCGGCCGTGGTGGCCGCACGGACCGCAGCAGGGCCCCGGCGGCGCCGATGAACAGGAAGGACAGGCCGGTCGCCGCGGCGAAGGAGAACAGGTCGAAGGTGGCCATGCCGATGAGCGGGACGGTGAGCGCGGCGGCGAGCGAGAGGCCGAGGTCGCGGGCCGCGGGGTCGGCCGCGAGGCGGCGGGAGCGCAGCGCCGCGTACCCGGCGGTGAGGAACATCGCGACGATCACGGCCACGCCGATGAGGCCGGACTCGACGGCGGACAGGATGTACTGGTTGTCGAAGACCTGGTGCTTGGGCGCGTACCAGGTCGCGACGCCGCGGCCGAGCCACGGGTGGCGGGCGATCTCCTCGGCGGCCACCGCGTAGTCGTGGGTGCGGTACCGGATGCTGTCGTCGGCGCCGAGGTTGGCGAACAGGCCGTAGAAGGTGCCGAGCAGGCCGGGGACGAGCAGCCACACCGCGACGAGGAACCCGCCGGCCGCGGCGAGCGCGCGCAGCCGCCGCCGCGCGGGCCAGCCGAGCAGGAGCACCACGGCCACCCCGGCGAGCCCGAGCATCGCCGACCGGGAGACCGAGAACATCAGCCCCATCGCGATCAGCAGCGTGCAGCCCCACCAGCCCGCGGCCGCGGCCCGCCCGCGGGCGTGGAAGCCGTAGTGCGCGGCGATCGGCAGCAGCATCGCGCACACCACGCCGAACTCGATCGGGTGGCCGGTGGTCGCGGCCACCCGGCGCAGCTCCTCGCGCTCGAGCACGGCCGCGTCCTCGGAGGTGAACTCGAGGATCGGCAGCCGCAGCAGGCGGGTGAGGTCGAGGTCGAACAGGAACTGGCAGGCGCCGATCACCGCGACGACCGCGCCCGCGGCCACGACCGTCTTCAGCAGGAAGTCGAGCCGGTCGCGGCCGCGCACCCCGTCGCAGACGAGCAGGGCGAGGCCGACCATCGCCACGATGAGCACGAGCGCGTGGTCGGCGAGGTTGAGCTCGTCGGCGGGCAGGTAGCCGGCGGTGGCGTGGCCGTACGTGGCGAGCATCGCGGCGACGTAGCAGAACAGCGCGATGCGCACCGGGTTGCGGCCCTTCGCCATGCCGAGCGTGGTGGTGAACTGGGCGAGCAGCCAGCCGAGCCCCGCGACGAGGCTGATCACGTTCGCGGGCGTGAGCGACAGCGGCAGGTACCGGAACACCATCCGGGCCGGCACGAGCAGCAGGGCCACGGCGAACAGGCAGGCCACGGTCGCCCCGTCGGCGCGGCGCAGGCGGGCGAAGGCGGCGAGGGGCGGCGCGGTACGGCCGGCCGCCGGTGCCGCGGTCACGCCTCGCCTCCCGCACGGGACGGGGCACCCGCCGTCACCGGCTCGGCGTCGCCGGCCGGGCGGGCGCCGGAGGGACCGGAGCCGCCGGGCTCGCGGGCCGGTGCCACGGGACGGCGGCGGGCGCGGCGGTGGGTGGCGAGGCTCTCCACGGCGAAGGTCGCCGCGAGCGAGGCGAACAGGCCGAGGGCGAGCGCGGCGGCGGTGGCGCGCAGCCTGCGGCCCTGGTGCGGCTGCGGCGCGGTCGGCGGCACCGCCTCGTACATGGTGATGTACGTCCCCTTCGGGGCGGCCACCGCGGCCTGGCGGGCGGCGAGCTCCACGTGCGCCCGCGCGATGACGCGGCGCACCATCGCCGTGGCCTTCCGCGGATCGGTGCTGCTCGCCTCGACGAACACGAGCGGCCCGGTGGCGAGCGACTCGAGGTTGCTGCTGCCGTTGGTCACCTGGTACTCGGTGTCGCCGCCCTCCCGGACGCCGAGCTCGCGCGCTGTCTCCGGGGTGCCGAGCGCCGCGATGAGGATGCTGGCCGACACGCTGAGGCCGTGCTCGAAGTTGAGCATCGGGTTGATCCGCGGCATCGGGATCCTCGGGTCGGGCGGCACCACGCCGCCGCCGGTCGGGGTGGTGAGCACGAGCACCGCGTTCGACACGTAGACGGTGGGAATCGTGGCGTAGACCCCGAATGCGGCCGCGACGGCGAGCACGAATGCGGGCACGGAGATATACCACCGCCGAAACAGGACGAGAACCGTTCCCCAGAAGTCCATGCGTTTCCTTCCGCGGCTCGTTCCGCGGCGGCCCGCCACCGGGATCCACGCGCCGATCGCGGCACCGCGCGAACCGGCGCGCGGGCACGACCGTCAGCGGCGCGACGAAACCGTTGCCGGGCATTACCTCGCCGATCAAAATAGTGCAATACGATGCCCACGCCGCCAACCACTCCACGACGATACCTCGCCCGCCAGGGGTCATTCCCGCCGTTTCCCGAAAGTCTCTCTCATTCGCCGTGGCGAATCCGCCACCGTCGTTACCGGCCCGCACCGCCGCGGCGGCGGCGAATGACGATTCACGCCGGTCATCGCCGGGGAACTGGAGTTGCCGACCATGAGCGAGCTCGCCGTCCTCACGCCGTGCTTCCGGGGCGACGCCGCGTTGTTTCCGGACCTGCACCGATCGGTGCTGCAATTCACCCCCGAGGACACCGTTCACCACGTCTTCGTGCCATCGCGGGATAAGCACCTTTTCACGCAGTACGAAGGGCCGCGCTGCCGGGTCTGGTCGCGCTCGGAGATGCTGCCGCCGTACTATTTCCGCCCACCGTTCACCGACGTGTACGTGAACGTGCGCCGCCCCTGGCCGCCGCTGCGCGGCTGGGTGATGCAGCAGACCGTGAAGATCGCCGCGGCCGCCCAGCTCGACGCCGACGTGGTGCTCATCATCGACTCCGACGCGGTGCTCGTCCGGCCCACCAGCGCCAAGCGGTTCGTGGCCGACGGCCGACTCTGCCTCTACCGCGCGGAGAACGCGATCACCGCCGACATGCAGCGGCACGTCATCTGGCACCGGGTCGCCCGCGAGCTGCTCGGGCTGCCGCCCGCTCCCCCGCCGCCGCTGCCGGACTACGTCACCCCGCTCAACTTCTGGGATCCCGTGATCGTGCGGGCGATGCAGCAGCGGATCACCGAGGTGACCGGGATGAACTGGATGGACGCGTTCAACGCGCGGCTGCACATCTCGGAGTTCATCCTGTACGGCGTGTTCGTCGACGAGGTGCTCGGCGCGTCCGGCGACCGCCCGCCCGGGGACGCCTCGATCTGCCACAACAACTGGAAGCGCAGCCCGCTCACCCACGAGGAGGCGATCGCGTTCGCCGAACGGCTGCCCCGCGAGGCGATCGCCATGATGATCTCCGCGAAGTCGAACACCCCGCTCGAGGTACGGCGCGCCGCGATCCGGCGCGCCACCGAGATCGCGGCCGCCGCGGACTGACCGGCCGCCCGGCCGATCGCTCCGCGGGCGGCGGCGCCGCACCGGCCGTCGGCGCCGCCCTCCGGGAGCCCGCGCCGCCCTGCGGATCAGCGCTTGGCGTCCGGTGTGGCCTCGCCGCTCTCCCGGTCGGCCGGTGCGACCGCCGTCAACGCCTCCTCCGGCTTGGCGGTCGCCGCGCCGTTCACGGCCGGCCGGTCCGCTGTGCCGTTCCGCTCCGCGCGGCGGGCGCGGAGCCACGCGGTCGCCTCGTCGCCTCCCGCAGCGGTGCCGCCGCCCGTGGGTGCGGTGCCGGAGTCCGCGTCCCGGCCGCCGCCGTCGCCGGTGGGCGTGTCGGCGGGCGCGGCCTGCGCGGGCACCGGCTCGTCCTTCTCCTCCGGGGGAGGCTCGGCCCGGTCGGCACGGCGCCCGGCCCGGTCCGCGTCCTGCTCGGCATCCGCGGCGGGCGCCGCCTCCGGTACGGCGGGCGGGGCCGCGGCCTGCGGCTCGGCGGCGGGGCGCTCCTGCTCGCGGGCCCGCGCCGCCCGGCCGGCGCGGAGCCGGGCGACGGCGTAGGCGATGCCGAAGCCCGCGAACAGGGTCGCGCCGAGCCCGGTCCCGGCGGCGGTGAGCTTCGGCGTGATCGACGCCTCCGGCGGGGACGGCGGGACCACGTCGGCCGTGCCGATGAAGGTCGACCGCGGCGCCCGCAGCTCCTGCTGCCGCCGCAGCAGCTCGGCCTGGATGCGGCTGCGCGCCCGGAGCGTGACCTGGCGGGCGACGGCCGCCGAGGTGCTCCGGGTCTCGATGTGGATGAACGGGCCGGTGGCGCTGATGGCGAGCAGCTCCGGCTTGCTGCGGCCGTCGTCGACGATCAGCTCGGTCGGGCCGTCCTCCTCGACGCCGAGCTCGGCCTGCACCTCCGGGGCGTTCATCACGAGGATGAGGATGCTCGCCGTGGTCCGCAGCGTGTCGTTGAACTGCAGCAGCGGGTTGGTGAGGCCCCCGGGCCGGTCGGGATCCCGCGACAGGGTGCCGCCGCTCGGCGGCGCGGTGAGCACCAGCGACGCCGTCGAAACGTAAGCGGTGGGCGCCAGGAAATAGGCGAGTCCGGCGACGGCGAGCGCGAGGGCGATCAGCGGAGGACCGACGGATCTCTTTCTCACCAGAAAGAGCAAGCTTGTCCAGAAATCCATGCCTTCCTGCCCGCTGCGAGGTTTCGAGGCGCCCGGCACCAGAGAAAACAAGTATATGCCCGCCACCGCATCGCGGGCCTATCCTCACTCATTGGAGCTGTCGCCGGGGATGTCCCGCACGGCGCTCCCGACAATGGATCGGAGGGCGGGCGATATGCGCGGAACGCGCGGCCGGGAGCCGCTTCTCGCCGGCGCGCGGCGCCGCGATTCCGGACGTCCCGCCGAGCAAAAGGTGAAGTGCCGATATTCCGGCGCCACGGCGCGGAACGTCAATTGTGCTGAGGGGAGCGGATGAGGCCTGCCGCACAGACGGCCGGGGCGGCCGTCGCCGGACGGCCACCGGAACGCACCCGGCTCGCGGGGCTCGACGGTATTCGCGGCCTCGCCGCGCTTTTCGTGGTGCTCCACCACTGCTGGCTGCTGTCCTTTCCCGGCTACCCCGCGGACACCGGTCCGGGGTGGGCCGGCTGGCTGCTCTACGGGCACTTCGCGGTCGTCGTTTTCATCGTGCTGTCCGGTTTTTCGCTCGCGGTCTCGCCCGCCCGCGCGGAATGGCGGCTGGGCGGGGTGCGCCGGTTTCTCCGGCGGCGGGCGTGGCGCATCCTGCCGCCGTACTGGGCGGCGCTCGCGCTGAGCCTGGTGATCGCCTGGACCGTGGTGCCGCAGCCGGGCGAGGGCCCGCCGACCGCCAAGTCGGTGGTGGTGTACGGCCTGCTCGTGCAGGACCTGTTCGGCGCGCCGAGCCCGAACGGGGCGTTCTGGTCGATCGCCGTGGAGGCCCAGCTCTACCTCGTCTTCCCGATCATGCTCGCGGTGCTGCGCCGGTACGGCGCGGCCGTGCTGCTCGGCGCGGTCACCGCGATCGTGGCCGCGATCGGCGCGCTCGCCCCGCACGTGCCCGCCGTGGCGCTGCTCATCCGGCTCACCCCGCAGTTCGCGGCCCTGTTCGCCGCCGGGATCGTGGCCGCGGGCGTGCTCGCCGTGCCCCGGCCCGGCGCCCCGGCGGCCGGTCGCGGCCGGTGGCTCGCCGCCCTGCCGTGGCTCGCGCTCGCCGCCGCGGTGCCGGTGCCGGTGCTGATCGCGGTCAACGGCTCGGTGTGGACGGTGGCGAACTTCTTCTGGGTGGACCTCGCGCTCGGCCCGGCCGTGGCGCTGCTGCTCGCCGCGCTCGCCACCGGCCGCCCGGCCGCGCTGGTGCGGCTGCTCGACCTGCGCCCGCTGCGCCGCCTCGGGTCGTTCTCCTACAGCCTTTACCTCACCCACGCCCCGCTCGTGGTGATCGTCGCCCAGCTGCTCGTGGCCCCGCGGGTCCCGCCCGGCGTGCCGGCGTTCCTCGTCACGCTCGCGGTCGCCGTGCCGGTCGCGCTCGCGGCCGCGTGGGCGTTCGCCGCGGTCTTCGAGCTGCCGTTCCAGCGGCACCGCGGCTGGGCCGCGCTGCGCGCCGTGGCCCGCGCCCGGCTCGCCCGGCGCCGGGCGGCCCGCCCCGCCTAGCCCGCCGGCCACCGCAGCACCCCGGCGAGCCGCAGCACCCTGCGGGGACGGGGGGCGAGCTGGCGGG
>QGUZ01000372.1 GCA_003242605.1 Actinomycetota bacterium | reverse complement strand
GTGGCCGCGATCCGCCACCAGAAGATCCCGCGCATGCCGCGGCGCTGCGCGATGCGGCTGCGGATGATCTCCAGTCCGTCAGGAGAGGGCACGACCGAGTCCGCCTCCGCACGCAGGGCACGGCGCAGGATCTCGCCGTACTCGTCGGGGAACTCCGTCATGAAAACTTCTCCAGTACGTTCCGTAGTGCGGCCATGCCCCGGGCCGTGTGACTCTTCACCGCGCCCTTGCTGATGCCCATCGCGTCGGCGATCTCGGCCTCCGACAGGTCGGCGTAGTAGCGCAGCACCAGCGCCTCACGCTGCCGCGCGGGCAGCGCGCGCAGCGCCTCGATCACCGCGGAACGCTCGAGTTCGCCGATGGCGCCGTTCTCCGCGCTGGGCGCGTCCGGGAGCCCTTTGGGGGCGTACTTCTCCACGACGGCCCGGTGGCGCAGGACTGAGCGCGATCGATTGACGACCGACTGCCGCAGGTAGGCGAGTGCCTTGTCGGGGTCGCGCAGCCGCCGCCACGCCCCGTGAATGGCGACGAACGCGTCCTGCACGACCTCCTCCGCGGAGGCCACATCGCGCACCAGCAACGCCGCGAGACGGACGAGCGACCGATAGTGAGCGCTGTAGAGCGCCGTCACGGCCATGTCGGCGTCCCAACCGACAGGCACCGCCCCCATCGACCGGTCGGCAACGATGGTCTCGGTGGTCACATCCGTTGGACGCGTGTCCTTTCCAGGAGGTTTACGCTCATCCGGTTCGCTGGGGGGCATCGCCCGCTGATCGTCCTCGCCCGACACTGGGAAGCTGCCTACGCCGTCGATGAAGTGTCGCACACCAACCCTATCCGGACGGATCTTTCGGCGTGGCCTACTCGGTATTACCGATTGACAACGGCTGTCGCTACGATGCGGCGCGTGACCGACTGTCTCTTCTGCAAGATCGTCGCAAGGGAAGTCCCGGCGGACATCGTGCTGGAGACCGACCGGGCGCTCGCCTTCCGCGATATCAACCCGCAGGCGCCGACGCACGTGCTCGTCGTGCCCAAGGAGCACTTCCGCGACGCGGCCGCGATGGCGCAGGCCGACGCCGGGTGGGCCGACGAGGTGCTGAAGGCCGGCCATGCCGTGGCTGAGCAGGAGGGCATCGCCGAGAGCGGCTACCGGTTCGTGTTCAACACCGGGGCGGCCGCCGGGCAGGCCGTGTTCCACGTCCACCTGCACGTGCTCGGCGGCCGGGACCTCACCTGGCCTCCGGGCTGATCGGCGGGCCGGATTCGGTGGCGGGCGGGGGTGCGGGCCGGGCGCCGACCGGCGGATAAGTCGCTGTCGTCCGAAACCGACGGTGGATAACATGACGGTAGAAACCTGTGAGGCCCGCACCGGGAGGCGAGCTGGCCGATAGGCCGCCCATGTCCGAACACTCCGAATCCATCCGCGAACGCAACCCCACGCCGCCACGTACCAAGGGCCCGAGCCGGACCCAGGCCAAGGTGGTCATCCCGGACGAGCAGTCCATGGTGGGGCTGCTGGGTTCGCGGGACGAGATCCTGCGCGTCATCGAGAACGCTTACCGAGCCGACATCCACGTCCGCGGCAACGAGATCACCATCACCGGCTCTCCGGAGGAGAGCGGCGCCGTCGTGCGCCTGTTCGAGGAACTCGTCGAGCTGCAGCGCACCGGCGCCCAGCTCACCCCGGACTCGGTGGAAAGGGTGATCACGATGCTGCGGATGAGCAGCGAGCGGCCGGCCGACGTGCTGTCGCTCGACATCCTGTCGGCCCGGGGGCGGACCATCCGGCCGAAGACGGTCAACCAGAAGCGGTACGTCGACGCGATCGACAAGCACACGATCGTGTTCGGCATCGGCCCGGCCGGTACCGGCAAGACCTACCTCGCGATGGCGAAGGCGGTCCGCGCGCTGCAGGCGAAGGAGGTCAACCGGATCATCCTCACCCGGCCGGCGGTGGAGGCGGGGGAGCGGCTGGGCTTCCTGCCCGGCACGCTCTACGAGAAGATCGACCCGTACCTGCGCCCGCTGTACGACGCGCTGCACGACATGCTCGATCCGGAGACGATCCCGAAGCTCATGGCCGCGGGAACGATCGAGGTCGCGCCGCTCGCCTACATGCGGGGCCGCACGCTCAACGACGCCTTCATCATCCTCGACGAGGCGCAGAACACCTCGCCCGAGCAGATGAAGATGTTCCTGACGCGGCTCGGGTTCGGGTCGAAGATCGTCGTCACCGGTGACATCACCCAGGTCGACCTGCCCGAGGGGCAGGAGAGCGGGCTGAAGGTGGTCCGGGAGATCCTCGACGGCATCGACGACATCCACTTCGCCACGCTGACCAGCGTCGACGTGGTACGGCACCGCCTGGTGAGCGAGATCGTCGACGCCTACAACCGGTACGACGCCGATCTACGGCAACGAGAACCACATGCGATCAAGGGCGGGAAACGCCCACGGGGAAGATAGGCCTGGCATGAGCATCGAGGTGGCCAACGAGTCCGGCGTCGAGATCGACGAGGCCGCACTCGTGGCGCTCGCGGGGCACGTGCTCGACGAGATGGGCATCCACCCGCTGGCCGAGCTGTCCATCCTCATCGTGGACGAGCCGGCCATGGCGGCGCTCAACGAGCAGTGGATGGGGGAGAGCGGGCCGACCGACGTGCTCGCCTTCCCGATGGACGAGCTGCGCCCCAACTCGGGCGGCGCCCGCAAGGAGGGGGACGGGCCCGCGGATCCGGCGCTCCTCGGCGACGTGGTGCTGTGTCCCCAGGTGGCGGCCCGGCAGGCCGCCGAGGCCGGGCACAGCGCGCAGGAGGAGCTCGAGCTGCTCTGCACGCACGGCATCCTCCACCTGCTCGGCTACGACCACGCCGAGCCGGAGGAGCACGCGGAGATGTTCGGCCTCCAGGCCGAGCTGCTCGAATCGTGGCGGGGGGTGCGCCGGGAGCGGTGAACTCCGCCAACTGGTGGCTGTTGTCGGCGGTCCTCCTCGTCTTCGTCGGCGGTCTGCTGGCCGGGGCGGAGACGGCCCTCTCCCGGATCTCCCGGGTGCGGGCGGCGGAGTTCGTCCGGGAGGGACGGCGCGGCGCCGAGCGGCTGAGCGCGATCGTGGCCGACCCGCCCCAGTACCTCAACCTCCTCATGCTGCTGCGGCTGAGCTGCGAGACGGTCGCGACCGTGATCGCCACGCTGCTCTTCATCGACCTGCTCGGCGACGCCGGTCCGGCGTACCTGCTGGCCGCGGCGGTCATGATCGTGGTGAGCTACGTGATCATCGGCGTGTCGCCGCGCACCCTGGGCCGGCAGCACGCCGAGCCGATCGCGCTCGCCAGCGCCCCGATCGTCTACCGGCTCACCCGGATCCTCGGGCCGCTGCCGCGCCTGCTCATCCTGCTCGGCAACGCGCTCACCCCGGGCAAGGGCTTCCGCGAGGGCCCGTTCACCACCGAGGCCGAGCTGCGTGACCTGGTCGACCTCGCCGAGCAGCGGCGGCTGATCGAGCCGGGCGAGCGGAAGATGATCCACTCGGTGTTCGAGCTCGGCGACACGCTGGTGCGCGAGGTGATGGTGCCGCGCACCGACATGGTGTTCATCGAGCGCGGCAAGACCCTCGACCAGGCGCTGTCGCTCGCGCTGCGCAGCGGCTTCTCCCGCATCCCGGTGGTGGGCGAGAACGAGGATGACGTCATCGGCATCGCCTACCTCAAGGACGTGGTGCGCCGGCTGCACGAGGCGGGCCGCCGGGGCGAGGACGGCGGCCGGGAGACCGTCGAGACGCTGATGCGCCCGGCGACGTACGTGCCGGAGAGCAAGCCGATCGACGACCTGCTGCGGGAGATGCAGGCCCGGCAGATCCACCTGGCGATCGTGATCGACGAGTACGGCGGCACCGCCGGGCTGGTCACGATCGAGGACATCCTGGAGGAGATCGTCGGGGAGATCGCCGACGAGTACGACCAGGAGGCGCCCCGGGTGGAGTGGCTGGAGGAGGGCGAGGCCGCCCGGGTCACCGCGCGGCTGTCGGTCGACGAGCTGGCCGAGCTGTTCGGCGCCGAGCTCAAGGTGGACGACGTCGACACGGTGGGCGGCCTGCTCGCGCACGCGCTCGGCCGGGTGCCGATCGCGGGCTCGGAAGCGACGATCGACGGCCTGGTGCTCACCGCGGAGAGCCTCGCCGGGCGGCGCAACCGGATCAGCACGGTGGTGGTGCGCCGGGTGCGCACCGAACCGGACGAGGCCGTCGACACCGCCGCGAACAGCTCCTGACCTCGCTTTTTCGTCGTTGTCGGCATATTGGCCGGATGTCGCAACCGTTCTTTAAGTGATCTGCAAGCGGGTTCGGCCACTCTTCTTCCAGGCGCTCACGGAAGGAGTGAGCGCCGTGAGGGGTGGGACCGGAGCGCCGGACGGGGGCTGCCGGCGCACCGGTTGCAACGGGGGATGCCAAGGGTGTTCCCGCCCGCGCGAGCGGGTGGGGACACCCTTACGGCTTTTCGGCCG
>QGUZ01000371.1 GCA_003242605.1 Actinomycetota bacterium | reverse complement strand
CGCTTGCCTCCCTCCTGTCCCGCGTGGCCCGGCGGCGTCGCCTGAGCACCCGGGCGCGGCGGGCCCCCAGGCCGGCCCGGCGGTGGATCCCGGCCGGGGCCGTGCTGCGCCGCCTGCGCGTCCTCGTCGCCCACGTGGTGGTCATCGCCGGGTTCGCCGCGTCCGCCTGGCTCGCCACCACCTGGGTGACCACCCGGGTGGCGCCGGGCTGGGGCGAGCCGTGCGGCCGCCCGCTCGAGCTGCGCGTGCTCACCTCCGCCGAGAACCGCGACATCATCCGGCGGCTCGCCGACGAGTTCGCGGTCTCGCCGGAGAACAACCGGGGCTGCCGGCTCGCGCACATCACCCTCTCCACGCAGTCCTCCGCCGAGGTGGTACGGCAGGCGTTCCTGCGCGAGTGGTCCGGCCCGTCGAGCGTGGGCACCGACTCCCCCGTCGCCACGCTGCTCGGCGCCCGCCCCGACGTGTGGCTCCCCGCATCCACGGCCGAGGTGGAGCACGTGCTCGCGCTGCGGCCCAGGGACGCCGAGCTGGAGGTGATGGGCTCGCTCGCCTACACGCCGATGGTGTTCGCCGCGCCGAAGCGGTACCGGCAGCGCATCGAGAGCCAGCTGCCGCAGGCGGGCTCGCCGTCCTGGCGCGACCTCATCGACGCGGCGGTCCGGTCCGGCCTCACCGTGGCCCGGCCCGACCCCGGCCTCTCCGTCGCCGGGCTGCTCGCCACGGTCGACCTCTACCGGGGGATCCCGCGCGGGAACACCCAGGCGCTGCGCGACCTGGAACGGCGGATCACCTCGCTCGGCACCCCGGTGAGCGGCCTGCGCGACCTGCTGTGCACGATCCGCACCTCCGGCGCCTCGACCACCGCCGTGATCGTCACCGAGCAGGCGTGGCTCGACTACGAGCGGGGCGAGCCGCTCGGCGACGGCTGCCCGCGGCCCGGCGGCCGTCCCCCGGTCTCCTACCACGCCTTCCACCCGGCGGACGCGCACGGGGCCGACCACCCCTTCGTCCGCGTCACCTGGGGGA
Source organism: Actinomycetota bacterium (assembly GCA_003242605.1). Classification (GTDB taxonomy): domain Bacteria; phylum Actinomycetota; class Actinomycetes; order Streptosporangiales; family Streptosporangiaceae; genus Thermopolyspora. Next base: position 3,482 of record QGUZ01000371.1, on the reverse strand, counting down.
AGGAGGCGGACCCGCGGCGCGACGAGGCGATCGACCGGTGGCGGCGGTGGCTGGCGGAGCGGCTCGCCTCGGCGGGTGGCTACCGCAGCACCGCCGGGCAGGCCGTGGGCGACCTGCCGCCGATCATCGAGCCCGAGGTCCCGGTGCGCCGGTTCCGCGGCCAGGAGCTCGCCCGCACGCTCGAGGAGTTCCCCAGCGCGCGGCAGGCCGTCACCCTCGCGTTCATCGTCGACCGCTCCGGATCGATGAACAAGCCGACCGCGGAGAACGTCTCCCGGCTCGACCGGGCCCGCGAGCTCATCGACGCCTCGCTGCGGCTGCTCGGCGCCGCCGACTCGGCGGGCGTGGCGGCGTTCCCCGCCGAGGGCGAGCCCGGCGGCCCGCGCCTCCACCAGATCCAGCCGGTCGTGCCGTTCAGCGGGGAGAACCGGGAGGAGGCGGCCAAGCGGCTCGCCGCCTTCGACAGCCGGGGCTCGGGCCACATGCCGCTGTACGACGCGATCGAGCAGGCCGCGCTCGGGCTGCGCGACCGGGGCGTCAACCAGGCCGTGGTCGTGTTCACCGACGGCGAGCGGAGCACCCGCGGCGGCATCGACGCCGCCGAGCTCGCCCGGCGCCTCGCCGCGTCCGCCGACCGGCCGCGCGTGTTCGTGGTCGCGATCGGCGAACGCGAATGCGACGAGCCGGACATCGCCCGGCTGGAGGAGCACGACGTCATGTCCCGCTGCTACGCGGCGAGCGAATCCACCACCGACCAGCTCATCGGCTGGCTCTTCGCCGACCTGCGCGCCGAGGGTGAGGCCCGATGAGCGCCGGGGGCCGCCGCCGGTTGCGCTGGCTGGCCGCGCTCGCCACGGCCGGCGCGCTCGCCGGCACGGTGTCCGCGCTCGTGCCGTACCACCAGCGGTACGGCCACGCCTGCGAGCGCGACCCGGCGGACAACCGGATCGTGATGCTCAGCGGCGAGGACATCAATCCCGGGCGGCACCGGCACGAGCTGATCAAGGAGTGGGAGCGGCGCAACCCCGGCGGGCCGTCGGTCACGCTGATCGAGATCTCGGGCGGGTCGAACAGCGAGTACGGCGAGGCCCTCGCCTCGCAGCAGCTCGGGAGCTGCCGGTACGACATCCTCCTGCTCGACGTGGTGTGGATGCGCACGTTCATCGACGGCGGCTACCTCGAGCCGTTCCCGGACGGCGAGTTCCGGCCGGACAACTTCCTGCCCGGGCCGTGGTGGACCGGCACCGGCTCCGACGGCCGGCAGTACGGGATCCCGTTCAAGAGCGACGTCGGGCTGCTGTTCTACCGCAGGGACCTGATGCCCGAGCCGCCGCGGAACTGGGACGAGCTGCGCGACCGCACGATCGAGAACCTGCTGCCGAGCGCGAAGACCAAGGTCACGGCGGGCATGGTGACCCAGCTCGCCGACTACGAGGGCCTGACCGTCAACGGCATGGAGGCGATCTGGGCCGCGGGCGGCACGCTGCGGGTGGAGGGCCGGAAGGTGGTGCTCGACGACGCCGCGGTCGCCGGGCTGCAGCGGCTCGTCGACGAGACCACCCGGACGGTGATCCACCCGGCGTCCACCGAGTACCAGGAGACCGAGAGCCTGAAGGCGTTCATGCAGAGCCGCGTCCTCACCATGCGGAACTGGCCGTACGCCTACGCGGTGCTCAAGGCCGACCCGGTGCTGCGGGACAAGGTCGGGGTCACCGAGCTGTTCGCGCCGCCCGGCGCGTCGGGCGGCGCGGCCGTCCTGGGCGGGCAGAACCTGGTGATCCCCAGGAACGCGCTGCACAAGGAGGAGGCGCGGGAGTTCGTGCGGTTCCTCACCGATCCGCGGCGGCAGTGCCTGCTGTTCACCCGCAGCGGGTACGTGCCGGTGCGTACCGAGGTGTACGACCGGAACAACACCTCGGCCACGGCGTGCACCGAGCTGTGGGGCGAGCCGGGCGAGCGGGCGGACGACGCCGTGGAGAAGGCCGACACGGCCGACGCCAGGGACCTGCGCGAGCTCGCCGGGGTGCTCGACCGTGCGCTGCGGAACGCCCGGCCGCGGCCCGCCGTACCCGACTATCCGGCGTTCAGCCGCGCGTTCCACCGCTACCTGCACAACGCGATCGTGGGCAGTGAGACGGTGTCGAAGCCGGACCTGGAGCGCCTGCTCACCGCGTGCGCGGGCTGGACCCCGCCCCGCGGCCAGTGCCCGTGACGCAGCGGGGTTCCGGTACAGCGGGGCGTTGGCCCGAAATGACGGAAATTTCCGCCCGAAAAGCGCGGCGGTTTCTGTGGAGGATTTCTCATATGGTGCGGCCGTATGCCGGGTGGTGATTCGTCGGCGGACCTGAACCGGCGGGCGGGGATAATTCGTTTGCCAGGCGAGCGGTAAATCCGTGGCGGGAAGGGACGGCATGGCCGAGCGAATGGTGCCCAACCCTCGGCATGTGGAGCTGAAGGCGCTGCTGGCCGAGGTGGCGGAGCGGGCTCGCGAGGCCCGCGACGCCTACCGGCCCGCCGCGGAGGCGGTGGGGTCGGGCAAGGTGTGGACCGGGCCCACCGCCCGGCGGTGGCGGGACGAGCTGGAGGACCGGCACCGCCGGCTGGCGTCCGCGACCCGGCAGGTGACGGCCGCGATCGAGGCGGAGCTGCGGCGCCACCCCGAGCTCGTCACCGAGAGCGAGGCGGACGCCATCCGGAGGCAGCGCAGCGGCAGGCTGTGACACGCGGTACGGCCGGGCCGTCGCCGCGCCCGCGCGGGGTGCCGTGCCCGGCATCGACCTGTCCGGGAGGGACGCTCCATGGGAGCCACGAGTGAGTTCTGCGGCATCGACCCCGACGAGATGGGCCGCCTCGCCGGGGTCCTCGCCACGGGCTCGGACCGGCTGGCCGCGTTCCACCAGGAGGTCGACCGCAGGCTGCGCGAGCACGGCATCCACGCCCCCGCGCTCCGGGAGATCGCCGACATCGCCGAGTGGGGCCGCGGGCAGGTGCCGATGCTCCGGGAGCGAGCACGGCTCATCCGGGCCCTGAACGCCGACCCCGGCCTGGGGGCAAGCGCGGAACCGGGCATGCTGCGGCTGCCGGACCGGCTGGCGGACTACGAGCGCGCGCAGAGCCTCGCCCGCATGTACGGGCAGGACATCTTCGTCAACTTCAGCGGCGAGTTCCAGGGCAAACTCGTCCACGCGCACATCAAGGAGATCGAACGCCTCGCGGAGAACCCGCACGCGGCCGCCGCCTTCTTCGCGCTGCTACCGCCGAAGATCCGCGACAACCTGCCCACGCTGATCGCGAGCACCGGAAGCCCGACCGCGAAGGAGGACGTCGCCGCCTTCGGCAAGGCCCTCGGCGCGGCGCTGCGGTCGCCGGTCCTGGTGCCCGCGTTCGGCAAGGTCAAGAGCGACCTGCTGCGCCCGGCCCCGAACCGCCCCGTCGCGTGGAACCGGCTCGCCCTGCTCCGGCACGCCGACGCGCCCTCGGAC
>QGUZ01000063.1 GCA_003242605.1 Actinomycetota bacterium | reverse complement strand
CAGGGTTTTCACGAATGCGCAGACCGGCATCCCCCGCCCGGGAATGCGACGGGAATCGTGAGGCAGGCTCATGGAAGTTTAGCCTCACGATCCCCGTCGCCTCGCGGTGATCCTGCACAATCCCACGAACGGGATAAATCAGACAAAATCCATTAAATTCGCGTTTATCGTTAACAGCGCTAATGCTCCGCCGAACGCCTCCCTTTTCGGTCGCGGAGCCAGAGCAGGACGAGCACGGCGAGGAAGATCAGCGCCGCACCGGTGCCGCCGAGCACCGCGCCGACGCGCTGGTCGGCGGCGAGCGCGAGGGTCTCGGCGGCGCGCCCGCCGCCCGCCCCGCCCGGGGACGCCCACATCAGCCCGAGCTGCAGGTACCAGCCCTCCCCCACCACCGGCCCGTCCATGAGCGCGGCGGCGAGCAGCAGGTGCACCGGCAGCCCGGCGATGAGCAGCCGCAGCCGGTTCCCCGCCCCCAGCGGTACGGCGGGCGGATCGGCCTCGAGCACGAGCCGGAAGTAGAGGAAGCCGGCGCAGAGGAACACCGCCACGGTCGCCACGTGCACGGCGTAGCTCCACTGTGCCAGCACGAACCAGCCGGTGAAGTGGAACAGCGGCACCGGCAGGGCGTAGGCGAGGAAGCCCACCGCCGGGTGGGTGAGCCACCGGCCCGCGCCCTCCGGCCGGGGCAGGCCGAGCGCGCTCCGGCCGAGCGTGATCGGCGCGGCCCCGGCGAGCAGCAGCGGCGCGACGACCGTGATCGCGAGGAACTGCACGGCGTGCACCGAGAACATCACCCGCCCGTACGCGCCGACGCCGCTGAGCAGGGCGACCGCGAGCACGCCGAGCCCGGCGTACCAGCGGAGCGCGCGCCGCACCGGCCAGCCCGTGCCGCGCCGCCGCAGCCGGCGCACCCCCGCCGCGTACAGCAGGCCGGCCCCGGCCAGCGTGACGAGGATGAACAGGTCTGGCCGCACCTCGGTGAGCAGGCCCGCCCCCTGCAGCGGCGGCACGTGGTAGCCGACCTGCAGCGCGATCCACGACGTCTCGGCGTCCTCGGCGGGCGGCGGGGTGCGGGACAGGGCGACGGCGAGCCCGAGCGTGCCCGCCATCACTGCGAGCTCCCCGGTGGCCAGCCGCAGGAACGGCCGCCGGGTGCGCCCGGCCACGACCGCGGCGATCGTGCGCCGCCGGTGCAGCAGGCCGAACCCGCCGAGCGCGGCGAGCAGCACCACCTTGGCGATCACGAGCAGGCCGTACCGCGAGGTGACGAGCAGGGTGAGATCCTCCAGCCGGGCGACGATGTTCACCGCCCCGGAGGCCCCGGCGGCGGCGAAGCAGCCGAGCGCGAGCGCGCTGAACCGGGTGAGCGCGGCGGGGAGCACGTCCCGGGCGTCGCGCAGGTGGAGCAGGATCGCGGCGAGCCCGCCGGCCCAGGCGGCCACGCCCATGCCGTGGACCATCATGCTCGACACCGCCAGGTCGTGGTCGGCGGCCGAGGCGGAGTGCCCGGCGTACAGCGGGGGCACGAGGGCGACGAGCGCCGCGGCGAGCAGCACGGCGGCGCCGCGCAGCCGGGACACGTACCGGCAGCCGAGCGCGATCGCCGTCGCCAGCAGCTCGACCAGCACCATCGCCCGGCCCTGCGCGAACGACGCGGTCAGCTCCACCAGGTCCTGCCGCTCCGCGAGCTCGGTGAGCGGCACGCCGACGATGTCGGCGAGGGTGAGCACGTGCAGCAGTACGGCACAGCCGGCCCACCCCAGCGCCCACCGGCCCGCCGCGCGGACGCAGCGCACCGCCACCGGCGCGAGCCGTACCGACCGGGCGGGCACGAGCACGACCGCGGCGAGCAGCGTGCCCACGGCCATCACCCCGCAGGTGGTGAGCAGCAGCCGCACCACCGGCAGCGACCAGGTGACCAGCGGCCCCGCCGTGGGCAGGTCCACGATCCCGCGCGGCGGCCCGCCCTGCCCGAACAGCAGGGCCGCCACGAGCACCCCGGCCGCGCAGGCCGCGGTCACCGCGGCCCAGAGCGCGAGCCGGGGGCGTGTGCCCGCCGCCCGCGCGGCCGCGGCCGCGACGCGGGCGCCGTCCGGCCCTTCGTCCGCGGCCCGGTCACCGGCCCGCCGCTCCGCCGGGGAGATCTTCGACACCATCGCACCTCCAACGCACCGCCGCCCTGTCGGGCGTCATCCGCGGATACGCGGCGCAGCCCGGTTCCGGCACAGCCGGATCCGCCGCCCGGCACGGCAGGGCCCGGCGCTGCTAAAGTGACGCGTTCGTCCGCCACGGCACCGCCCGGACCGGGCGCGCGAACCGTGCGCGCGGATCTTCGCCAGACCGTACGTGCAGACCGGGGAGTCCGCATGCAGGAGGAGAGGCCGAGGCCCGCGGGCGACGACCCGCTCGCCGCGGCCGCGCAGCTGATCGAGGGCTTCGGCGTGGGCGGGCGGCCGCTGCGCGAGGTGGTGGCGCGGCTCACCGAGCGCGAACACACCCTGGCGGCGCTCATCCGCGACTCGGGGCTGTCCCGGCGGACCGTGGAGGAGCTGCTCGCCGCGCTCGGGCCCGACCTGGTCCGCACCGGCGGGGGCGAGCCCGCGTTCACGATCGCGCCGCCGCGGCGGGCCGCCTACCGGGCGCTGTGCCGATACGACCGGCTCGCCGCGACCCGGCCCGCCGACCCGCTGGGCGCGCGCATGGCCGCCGCGTCCGGCCTGGTCGCGGAGATGGCCGAGCTGGTCGCGGCCGCGCCGGTCCCCCGCAAGGCGCTCGACCACGTCGCGGCGACGCCGGAGACCACGGTGCGCCGCGCGGTCTGGCTGGAGGCGACCTTCGATCTCGCCGGGCGGCACCTGCTGTGCGTCGGCGACCACGACCTGACCTCGCTCGCCGCCTGCCGGCTCGTGCCGGAGCTCACCGCCACCGTGGTCGACATCGACGAGCGCATCCTCGAGTTCATCGACCGGCAGGCGGCCCGGCTCGGGCTCGGCATCCGCTGCCTCTACGCCGACCTGCGGTTCGGCCTGCCCGCGGGCGCGGCCGGGTGCGCCGACCTGGTCGTCACCGACCCGCCGTACACCCCGGAGGGGGTGCGGCTGTTCCTCGCCCGCGGCCTCGCCGGGCTGCGCGACCGGGAGAACGGCAGGCTCGTCCTGGCCTACGGGTACGGCGAGCGGCATCCCGCGCTCGGGCTGAAGGTGCAGCGCGCGGCCCAGGACCTCCACCTCGCCTGCGAGGCGATGCTGCCGGACTTCAACCGGTACGTCGGGGCGCAGGCGATCGGGTCGGCCAGCGACATGTACGTGTACCGGCCGACGGCGAAGACCTGGCCGCTGCTCGAGGAGCGGCCCGGCGCGCCGCGCACCCGGATCTACACCCACGGGCCGCAGTCGCTGGAGGCGACCGGCGACCGGCTCGACGACGCCGTGATCGACGCGCTCGCCGCCGCGGCCCGCATCCCTCCCGGGGAGGGTACGGCAGGGCCGGAGGCGCGGCCCGCGGTGACCGCGGTGGCCGGCCCGGGTCTTCCGGCCGGGCATCCCGCGCTTGCCGGCGCCGCCCGGGTCGACCTCGGCGCGCTGCTCGCCGAGGGGCCGCCCGGGAAGGTCCTCTCCCGGCCGGACGCGACCGTGGCCGCGGACCTGTCCGAGGACCCCGGCCCCTGGCTGCTGCGGACGCTGCTCGCGGTGAACGCCGCCCGGCTCGCCCTGCTCGTGCCGAACAACCACCCCGACCTGGCGAACGCCGAGGGGCAGCGCGGCCTCGCCGGGCTCGTCGCCGCGAAGTACACGCTGCGGTTCCGCCGCAGCACCCCGGCCCCGCGATTCGCGATCGTCGAGGCGACCGCGGTCCGCCCGGACCCGGCCGACCCGGCCGCGCTGGTGGGCCACGGCCTGCTCACCCGGGCCCACGGCAAGCTCGGCAACGTGTGGCGGGAGGCGCTGATCCGGGCCGCCCGCGACGCCCGCGGCGCGGCCCTCACCCGCAACCGGGCCCGCGCCGTGGTCGAGCGGATCGCCCCGGATCCCGGCCTGCTCGCCCTCCGCCTCGTCGAGCTGCCCCGCCACCGGATCCGCGAGCTGCTCGCCGTCCCGTTCCCGGACCTGTGACCCGTCCGGCGCGCGCCGTCTGAGCGGCCTGCGGCGCGGCGCGCGGGCACGGCAGGGCGGGCGGGCACGGCGGCTCCGCCGCCTGGGCCCGCCCGCACCGGTGCCGGTGACGCATGATGCGAAGCAGTCCGGTTATGTCGCTACGGCATCCCTCCTCGATCGTCTCTCCCGATGACCGGCCGGCCGTTTCCGGCACGGCCGTACGACCGTTTCATCCCGGCCCCGACCGCAGCATGGAATGGCATTCGGGAAACATTCGGGAACGCTTTCGGCAGCGCGTTTCAGGGCGTGCGGGTCCGGGGTTCAACGGGTATTTTACGTCTCGTTTCCGGCCGGCAGCGGAAAATGTTTTCCGACGCCGGCCCGGAGGGCCGGCCACGGGGTCGTGCGTCACCCTCCGCTACCGGCGGCCGCTCGCCCGACCCGGCCGCCGGGCGCGCGGGTCCGGACCGGCCGGCGGCGCGCCGGATCAGTATCCGCCGCCGCTCGCGCTCGTGCTCCCGCCGGCCGGGTCGCCCTTGCGGGCCGGCCGGATCAGGCCGAGCAGGCCGTGCTTGGCCTTCTGGATGCCGGCCGAGTACCACACCGCGTCGTCGCCGCCGAACCGGGCGGTGCCGCGCTCCAGGTCCCACAGGCCCTCGATCGCGACCGGCTTGCCGTTCGGGTGGCGGAGCGTGCCGAGGTGGCGGCCGGTGCGCGGGTGGTAGGCGTTGATCCGCCCGTCGCCGAAGTTGCCGACGAGCAGGGCGTTGGCGAAGCCGCCGAACCGCCGCGGCGCGAGGATCATCGCCCACGGCGCGTTGAGCTGGCCGCGGCTCACCATGCGGCGCAGGAACCGCCCCGACGCGCTGAACGCGCTGACGAAGCCCTTGCCCTTGCCCGCGACCGACTTGCCGGTCTTCGGGTCGCGCAGCGCGTAGGCGACCATCACCACGTCGCCGACGACCTCGACGTTGTAGGCGTGGTAGTTCTTGGGCAGCAGCGGGTCGCGGAACGCGCGGCTGCCCAGCTTGACCTTCCGGAAGTCGTGGTCGAAGACGTCGATGCGGTTGCCGGCGAAGTCCGCGGCGAGCAGGAAGTTGCCGCGGTTCGTCTCCATCAGGGCGAGGCCCTTGTAGTCGGCGTGCCGGGTGAACGCCGCGATGATCGCGTTCTTCGGGTCGGCCTCGGGGTTGAAGCCGGTGATCACGCCGCCGGCGCCGGCGAAGATGAAGTTCGCCGGGCCCTCGCCGTTCGGGCCCTTGACCACGAAGTCCTCGGTGGTGTTGACGACGTGGCCGGTGGGGCGGCCGCCGGGGATCGCGACCTCGGTCGCCTCCTTCTTGATCGATCCGATGCCGCCGGAGTACGCGGTGGCGGTGCCGCTGCCCGCGTTGGCGACCATCAGGTTCTTGCCGATCGCGATGCCCCAAGGGTTGACGAGCTTGGGATCGGTGACCTTGGTCTTGCCTGATATGTCCGATACAAGGGGGATTTCGGCATAGCGGGTCGTCTGCGGCGTGCTCGTGGCCGCACCGCCGCTCGTGCCTCCCGTTGTCGCGTGCGCAGGGACCGTGCCGGTGATGCCCAGGACGAGTGCCGCAGCGCAGAGCGTGACGATGCGTGGCCGCATCAGGCCTCCTGTCTCGTCGGCATGCGCTTTTCAGTTCGCACGAGAGGGTGCACATGCGCGTGTTTTCGGTGCTCCGCGCGAACTCTTACGCCGCGAGATACGCCACCGCCGCGATCGCGGTTCAGGGCGATTCTCAGAGAATTTCCAGAAACATTCTCCGGGCCGCCGGGAGGGGTCCGGCGGCTAGCGGAGCGCGCCGGACAGATACCGCTCGGCGAGCTCGCAGGTGCCCGCCGTGTACCCGGCGCCGAGCTCGCGGGCGATGTCGACGCCGCCGTGGGTGCCGATCCAGGCGACCAGCAGCAGCCGGCGGAACAGGATGAACGTCCAGATCTCCGCCTCGTCCTCGGGGGCGAGCTCGGTGACCGAGCGGTAGCCGCGCACCCAGGAGTCGATCATCTCGGGCACCAGGGGGTGGTGCTCGATGAAGCTGAGCGCGGCGGCAAGGTCGTAGACGTACCAGCCGAACCCGCAGTCGTCGAAGTCGATCACCGCGATCGGGGCGTCCCCGGCGGTGGGGTCGCCGTCCACGAGCAGGTTGGCGAGCCGCAGGTCGGCGTGGATCAGCCCGTACCGGCCGGGGCCGCGGCCGTACCGGGCGAGCCGCTCGCGCAGCACCGCGTCGAGCCGGGAGAGCACCTCGTGCGCCTCGCGGTCGACGCCGGCCCCGTCCTGCCACCGGCCCCAGCGGGCCACCGAGCCGAGCGCGGCGTCGTAGTCCCAGTGGAACCGGGTGAAGCCGGGCGGGCGCCGCCAGGAGCGGGCGTGCAGGTGCATCCGCGCGGTGATCGCGCCGACCGACTCGAAGCCCGCGACCAGCCACTCCTCCGGCGGCTCGGCGCCGGGCAGGAACTCGAACATGACGCAGTGCCGCACGCCGCCGCCGGTGTCCGGGTCGGGCACGGTCACCACCCGGGAGCCGTCGAGGGCGGGCAGCACCGCGGGGGTGCGCACCCCGGCGTCCCGGCGCAGCGCCTCCAGCCAGGCGAGCTCGGACTCGATCGCGGCCCGCGTGTGGTAGCCGAGCCGGTGCACCCGCAGCACCGCGCTCCCCGCCCCGTCCGCGCCGCGCGCGCCGTTCACCGGGTGCAGGCCGTCCACCCGGAAGGTGGCGTTCTCCGAGACGTTGATCAGGGTCACCCGGGCCTCGGGCGGGGCCCCGTAGCAGGCGAGCGCGCGGCGCGCCACCCGCTCGACGCGGGCGAGCACCTCACGCCGCGACAGGTCGTGGTCCCGGGTCGCCTCGGCACCGCCGATCGGGTCGCGCCCCGCCACACCGCCTCCTTCGCTCCGGGGTCCGCCGCTGCGGACGCTCGCGGGCGAGCAGCCTAGTACCCGCGCCCGGAAAGATCGGCGGGGGTGCCGGGACGGGGTGCGAAGCGGCCGGGGTCGTGGCAATCTTCGCCCTATGGCGGGCGCCCAAAGAAACTCCAGCTCGCGCTGCGGGTGTGCGAGGGTGCCCGGGGCGAGGGGCGGAGCCTCGGGGCCCCCGTCTCCCTGGCCGTGGGTTGCGGCGGCGGGCACCTCGTCGCCTTCCAGCGGATGGACGGGGCCGGCATCGGAGGCTCCGAGCTCGCGCCCGCCAAGGCGTACACGGCGGTGGCGCTGGGCCGGGAGACGGCCGAGCTGGCGCCGCTCACCGCGCCCGGCGAGGAGCTGTACGGCCTGCCGCTCCGGTTCGCGTGCCTCCCCGGCGGCGTGCCGTTGCGGGACGCCGACGCCGTGATCGGCGGGGTCGGCGTGAGCGGCGGCTCCCCGGAACAGGACGTGGCCTGTGCCCGGATCGCCGCCTCGCTCTGGGAGGATCTGCGGCTGTGAGCGCCCCGCCCCCGGCGGACCCGGGGGCCGGGGCGCTCACTCCTGCAGCTTGAGCGCGCCGGACGGGCACATCTGCACGGCCCGGCGGACCTTGTCCGCGAGCTCGGCGGGCGGCTCGGGATCGAGCAGGACGACCGTGCCCTCCTCCTCGTGCTGGTCGAACACCTCCGGGGCGTTCAGCGCGCACATGCCCGCCGCGATGCACACCTCGGTGTCGGCGCTCACCTTCATCGACTCACGCCTCCTGATCGATATCGTCACCAGGTGACCGGCAGCCGGTGCACCCCATAGATGTTCATATCAGTGCGCATGGGCACCTCGCCGGGCGGCACGGCGAGCCGCAGGCCGGGGAACCGCCGCAGCAGCGCCGGGAGGGCGATGCGCAGCTCGATCCGGGCGAGCTGCTGCCCCAGGCACTGGTGCACGCCGTGGCCGAAGGCGAGGTGCGGCGCCGGCGGGCGGCGCACGTCGAGCTCGTCGGGGCGGTCGAACCACTCCGGGTCCCGGTTCGCCGCGGCGAGCGACACCGTGACCGTCTCCCCCGCCCGGATGGTCCGCCCCGCCAGCTCGACGTCCTCGAGCGCGGTGCGGGTCGGCCCGATGTGCACGATGGTGAGGTAGCGCAGCAGCTCCTCGACCGCGGTCGTGGCCACGTCCGGGTCGTCGCGCACCGCGGCGAGCCGGTCGGGATGCTGCAGCAGGGTGAACGTACCGAGGGCGATCATGTTGGCGGTGGTCTCGTGCCCGGCGACGAGCAGCAGGCAGGCCACCCCGGTCATCTCCTCCTCGGTGAGCCCGCCGGTGGCGACGAGCCCGCTGAGCAGGTCGTCGCCGGGCTCGTCCCGCTTGTGCCGTACCAGGTCGGCGAGGTAGGCGAGCAGCCCGTCGAGGGCGGCGATCTTCTCCTCGGGGCCGCGTTCGAGGCCGAGCAGCGTCGCCGAGTCCCGCTGGAACCGGTCGTGGTCCCGGTACGGCACGCCGAGCAGCTCGCAGATCACCAGGGACGGGAGCGGCAGCGCGTACGCCCGCACCAGGTCGGCGGGCGGCCCGGCGGCCGCCATCTCCTCCAGCAGCCCGGCGGCGAGGCGCGCGATCCGCGGCTCCAGCAGCCGCATCCGCCGCACGGTGAACTGCCCGGCGAGCAGCCGCCGGTACCGGGTGTGCTCGGGCGGGTCCATGCGGAGAAACATCCCGGGCGGGAAGCGCAGCGACGACAGCTCGCGCGCGGACCGGCCCACCGGAACGTGGGTGAGCTCGGCGCGGTTGCTGAACCTGGGGTCGGCGAGCACGGCCCGCACGGTGGCGAACCGGGTGGCGAGCCAGCCGAGGTGCCCGTCCGGATAGGCGAGCCGCAGCAGCGGCGCCTCCCGCCGCCAGCGCCCGAGCTCGTCGGGCGGGTCGAGGGGACGTTGCCGGGCGGTGGGGAAGGTCACCGCCTCGGCCGCCGGCCGACGCGTCGTCCTCGTCATGTCGCACTCCTCCCCGATGGGCGGCACACCCGGTCACCTGCCCATCGGCGGGGCCTCCCACCGCCGGCGCGCGGGTTTTACTCACCCGGACGTCCCCGGCGACCCGGGGTCAGGCGAGCAGCTCGCCGCGGGCGACGGGTACGGCCGAGCCGCCGACCTCGACCGCGTCGATCCGGTCGCCCTCCCCCAGCACCCGGGCGTACAGCGTCGAGGGGCGGCTGATCTCCGCGCCCTGGGAGATCTCGATCTCCTCCCCGTAGCGGATGCGGCCGTGCCGGGCGAGGTGGACCGTGGCCGGGCCCGCGGCCGAGCCGGTGGCCGGGTCCTCGGTGACGCCGATCCCCGGGGCGAAGAACCGGGCCTTCCACCGCGTCCCCGAGCCCGCGATGCAGTACACGCCGACGTCCTCCAGCGCGGCGAGCGCGGTCAGGTCCGGGCGGAGCGCGGCCACCCGCGCCGGGTCGTCGAGCACCACGTACACGAACCGCGGCCCGTTGACGTACTGCTCGACCGGCAGCTCGGACCGGTCCACCCCGAGCGCGGCGAGCACCTCGGCGGCCCGCTCGTACGGCCGCCAGGTGGGGATGGGCTGGCGCATCCGCCCGCGGCCGAGCCGCCCGGCCGGGTCCCGCTCGAAGGCCACCGGCACCGGTCCCGCGCCGGTCTCGAGCACCACCCGGTCGCGCCCGAGCCGCTCGGCGAGGTGGTGGGCGGCGCCGAGGGTGGGGTGCCCGGCGAACGGCAGCTCCTCGACGGGGGTGAAGATGCGGATGCGGGCGTCGCCGTCGCCCTCGGCGGGGAGGATGAACACGGTCTCCGACAGGTTCATCTCCCGGGCGATCGCCTGCATGCGGGCGGCGGGGATCGCGGCGGCCTCCGGGAAGACGGCGAGCGCGTTGCCCTCCAGGGGCGTGTCGGTGAAGACGTCCAAGATCACATAAGGGTGCACGGTCGTCAAGCGTTCCGCGCGCCCGGCTTCCGGTCAAGCTCGGCGAGCAGCGTTTCGATCTCGGCGCGGCTCGGCATGGAGGTGCTCGCGCCCTCCCGCTGCACCGACAGCGCCGCCGCGGCCGCGGCGAAGCGCAGCGCCTGCGCGGGCGGCCTGCCCTCGGCGCGGGCCACGGCGAGGGCGCCGGCGAAGGTGTCGCCCGCGGCGGTGGTGTCGACCGGCTTGACCTCGACGGCGGGCACGTGCAGCCGCTCGCCGTCGCGCGAGCCGTACAGCGCGCCCCGGGCGCCGAGGGTGATCACCACCTCGGGCACCCGCTCGAGCAGGGCGTCGAGGGCGCGCTCGGGGTCGGCGATCCCGGTGAGCGCGGCGGCCTCGTGCTCGTTCGGCACGAGCACGTCGACGGCGCCGAGCAGCTCGTCCGGGAGCGGCCGGGCCGGGGCCGGGGTGAGGATCACCGAGACCGGCGAGCCGCCCCGCGCCGCGTCGCGGGCGTGCGGCCGGGGCCCGGCGCCGACCGTGTACGGCTCGGCGTCGCCGCCGCCGATCGTCTTCGCCTCCCGCGCGGCGGCGATCACCGCCTCGAGCGGCAGCTCGAGCTGGAGCAGCAGCACCTCGGTGCGGGCGATCGCGGCGAGCTCCGCCTCGGTGGGCCCGGTCATCCGCCCGTTGGCGCCGGGCACGACGATGATCGAGTTGCCGCCCTCGTCGTCGACGACGATGTGCGCGATGCCGGAGGGCCCGGGCACGGTGCGCAGGTGGCCGACCTCCACGCCCGCCGCCACGAGGGTGTCGCGCAGCCGCGGCCCGAACGCGTCGTCGCCGACCGCGCCGATGAAGGTGACCGGCGCCCCGGCGCGGGCCGCGGCGATCGCCTGGTTGGCGCCCTTGCCGCCGGGGATCATGCGGAAGGCCCGCCCGGTGACGGTCTCCCCGCGCCCGGGCGCCGTCGCCACGTAGGCGACGAGGTCCATGTTGACGCTGCCGAAAACCGAGATCATCTCAGCCACCTGCCCGCTTGCTCGTGATCGTCGAGGCAAGCGTACGGCCCCGCCCCGGCGGGCGGCGGGTCGGCGGAGGGCCCGGTGGCGGGGACCGCGTCGCGCGGCCCGCGCCAGGCGGCGGACCGGGCCGGGAGGCGGCCGCGCGCCCGCGGCCCCGGCGCGGGATCGCCTCCTCGCCGGCGAACGCGACCGCGCGCGGCACGTTGCCGCCGTCGAGCCGGTCCACGGTACGGCGCGGCCGGGGCGGGAGCCGGGGGGTGCCCGCCTCGACCGCGTCGCCGCGGCACGGCGCGAACGCCACCCCGGCGATGAGCCCATCCCCCGGCCGTGCGTCGACCCGCTGGCCGCGGGATCCGGTCGTGGCGCCCCGCCGTACCCCGGCCGGCCCGGGATCGGCTCGCTCTGGCCATCGGCCCGCCTCGCCGCTCTCGTGGGACGTCACGCCCGTGCCGTGGCGGGCTCGATCCCTATCCCGGTGCGCGGCGGTAACGCTCCTGGGCACGCACGGGGTTGTGATCTCCGCCCCGCCGGTTGCGCGTCGTTTCACCCCGTGCGACGGCCGGTCAGCGGTCGGCGGACCGGGCCGCGGCCCAGTCGAGCAGGGCGCCCGCGGTGGCGAAGCGGCGGGCGGAGCTGGTCTCGCCGAGGATCACCCCGACGAGGCGGCGGCCGCCGCGGTCGGCGGCGAAGGCGAGGGTGTAGCCGGCGGCGCGGGTGTAGCCGGTCTTGACGCCGATCACGCCGGGCTCGCCGAGCAGCCGGTTGGTGTTCCGCCACGAGTAGGCGCCGTGCTCGGCGGTGGCGGGCACCTCGTGGTACCGGGTCGAGGTGATCGCCTTGAGCGTCGGGTCGGCGAGCACGGCGGCGGCGAGCCGGGCCTGGTCGCGGGCGGTGGAGTACCCGCCGCCGCCCGTCGGCATGCCGTCGGCGTTGACGTAGTGGGTGTCGCGCATGCCGAGCTCGCGGGCCGTGGCGTTCATCTTGGCGACGAACGCGTCGACGCCGGGCCCGTAGGTGCGGGCGAGCACGTGCGCGGCGTCGGCGCCGGACGGCAGCAGCAGCGCGTGCAGCACGTCCTCGACGGTGAGCCGGTCGCCCGCCGCAAGGCCGGCGACGGCGGCGCCGCCGCGCGACGCGTTCCGCACGTCCTCGGCGGTGACCTCGACCGTGTCGGTGGGCTTCGCCTCCTTGAGCACCACGTAGGCGGTCATCATCTTGGTGAGGCTCGCCACGGGCCGGCGCTCGTCGGCCCGCTTGCCGTAGTGCTCGCGGCCGCCGGTGACGTCCACCAGGTAGGCGGCGGGGGCGTACACGGCCGGGGCGTCGGCGGGGGTGAGGGTGCGGACCGCGGCCGGGACTCCCGCGGCGGCCGCGGGGGTCGCGGCGGAGGCGGGAACGGCCGCGGCGGTGGCGATGCCGCCGGCGAGGGCGGCGCCGAGCAGGGCACGGGCGATGCGGCCGGGGATGTGCACGGGCATGGGGGCTTCGCTCCTTGGCTTCCAGGCCGCCTGCCGGGCTTACGGCGCGGGCCGCGCGCCGCCCGCGAGGCGGGGCGCTGCGATCGGCCGTGGGTGCGCGGTCCCGGCTCCGCGCTGCGCGGAAGCGGCGGCCGGGCGTCGTCCGGTCGCCGGTGGACGACGCGCTCCGGGCTACGGACGCGGGCGGACCATGGGCGGCCCGCACATGACCCCCAAAGTTACCAAATCGGTACAAAACCCCGCAAACAGTGCAAACGGCACACCAAGTGCCGTGCGGCGGCCCGGCCGCAGGCGGCGCATCGGAAGGCCCGGCGCCGCCGGGCGTCGTGGCCGCACCACCGGGCGAGGACCCTGCCGGACCCGCCCCCGCGCAGGTCAAGGACGGTCTTCCCGGTTATGGTGGTCCGGTGCTTTACCCGGAGGGATGGTCGGCCGCACCGCTGCGCTGGGTGATGGAGACCGTGGGCGCCCGGCAGCTCGCGCTGCTGCCACGGCACCCGGGCCTGCTCGCGGCGGTGGACCAGCACGTGGCGGCCCTGCGCGAGACGATCGAGATCACCGAGGAGACCCTCGGCGACTACCTGCTCGGCTTCGTCGACGAGCTGCGCGAGCGCAACTGGACCTACACCGGCGAGCCCGACTTCGCCACCCTCCGCCTCACCGCGATCTGCCTGCTCGCCCGCGAGCTCGGCTACCTCGACGACGAGCTTCCCGCCTGACCCGCCGCCGCGGAGCCGGGCATGGCGGGGCCGGAGCCCCGAGGTGCGGAGGCTCCGGCCCGGTCGCGGTAGGAGCGGCGGATGGTCGCGGCGGGTGTGGTGCCCTTTCAGGTGCCCTGTCCGGTGCCCTGGTACAGGTGCCGTGGTACGGATGCCCGCCCTGGTACGGATGCCCTGGTTCAGGTGCCCGGGCCGCGCCCGCCGGGGCGCCGCGTCGCTCCGGGCGTCCCCGGGGTCGTCCCCGGACGCGTGGTGCTCGTGTGGGTCGTCTCCGGCGTCTCCTCCGCGGCGGGGACGTTCTCGGCCGCGTCCTGACGGCCCCGGGTGTAGGCCTCGGCGTGCGCCCGCATCTGCGGCGCCTGTTCCTCGATACGGCCGAGCCAGCGCTCCCAGCGCTGCTGCATGGGCCGGATCAGCCCGCCGCCGACGCCGATGGCGATGATCGCGCCGACGGTGGCGAGCACGGTCACCAGGATCGGGGTGGTGACGGCGGTGGCGATGCCGACCTGGTTGAGCGCGGCGATGATGCCGAGCGCCCAGATGAACACGGCGGCCGCCACGCCGATCCACCGGCCGTACGACGTGCCGCCGAGCATGCCGGTGATGATGTCCTTCACCGCGCCCGCGATCGCCCCCGCGACCACCAGAATGATGATCGCGACGATGGCCAGCGGCAGCCAGGCCACGACCGCGGTGAGCAGGTTCGAGACCGGGTTGGGACCGAAGACGCTGAACGCGAGCTGCAGCGTGATCAGGAGGATCGCATAGAACACGATGCGCGCGATCAGGCTGCTCGCGTCGTACCGGCCGCCCTCGAACACGCGGCCGACGCCGCTGCGCTCCACGGCGCGATCGAAGCCGACCCGTTCGAGGACCTTGTCGACGACCTTCTCGAGTACCTTGGCGACGATCCACCCGATGATCAGGATGAGCACGAAGACGACCAGCCTGGGGACGAACAGCACGATCGTCCGCCAGAGGTCCGCAAGACTCTGTCCGATGTCGATGCCCACAGTTCCCTCCCGGCTGGTCGGAGCGGCTCCCACCGGCTACCCCCGCGATCCGGGATCAATCCGGCATACACCGTGGACCGGGCATCTCTTTGCCGGATCATGCCGGGGGATCTCCCGGGTCGCCGCGCCCGCCGGGCCGTACCGCACCGGCCGCTTCGCCCCGTCCGGCGGCGCCCCGGTACGGGCCGGGGCCGCCCGCGCGGGCGGTTGCCGCGGAAACGGCCGGACCACCTCCGCGGACCTGGGATGATCCTGCTGTGATCGACCGTGTCTCCCCGGCCGGTACCCCCCGCCGGGCCGTCCTCCGCTACGCCCTCGCGGCCGGGGTCGCGGCCGGCACGGCCGGCCTGCCCATGGCGTCGGCCGAACGCTTCCCGGCGGCGGACGGTCACAGGCTGGTGCGCCCGAAGCTGGCCCGGCTCGGCGACTCGATCACGCAGTTCGCCGAGTCCGCCCGGGTCAGCGACACGGCCCAGCTGCACCGGCGTACCCGGGGCGCGATGACCTGGGTGAAGACGCTGTTCCCGGCGTACAACGACGACGTCTGGCACCATCCGGAGGACGCCCGGCACCGCCGCTTCCTCCGCGGCTCGAACAACGGGGTCGCCGGCGACCACCTCACCTTCCTGACCCCGGAGAACCCCGGCACGCTGCGGCGGTGGGCCGAGGAGGTCGCCCCGATGCGGCCGGACGTGGTGCTGCTGTCGGTGGGCACCAACGACATCAACTCCTACCTGCCCGCGAGCATGATCCAGGACAACCTGCGGCGGCAGATCGGCGAGATCACCGACACCGGCGCGATCGTGATCGTCACCACGATCCGGCCGCGCGGCGCGGTCGGCCGCTCCGCGTGGGCGACCCCGGACCAGGCGTCGGACGTGCGGTACGCGACCCGCCGGCGGGTGAACGACTGGATCCGCGCCCGGCACGGCGGGCGGGTGCTCGTCGCCGACGTCAACGTCTACCTGGAGGACCCGAGGTCGCGCGGCGGCGCGGGTGGCGACTGGCTGCCGGAGGTCGCCCCGGCGGACGGGGTGCACCCCGGCCCGGCCGCCGCCTGGGCGGAGGCGCAGGCGCTGCTGCCGATCCTGCGCACGCTGATCCGGGCGGACAACGTGTACGGCACGGACCCCACCGATCCCGGCAACCTGCTGCCGAACGGCGCGTTCGCCGGCACGTCCGGGATGGTCGGCTGGGGCGCGAAGGGGCACTGCGCCACCGGCTGGTCGATCAGCCGGCAGAGCGGGGACGCGTGGGTCGAGGCGTACACGGTGGTCGAGGACGGCATCACCAAGCAGGTCCTGGAGATCACCCCCGGGTACCACGACACCACGTTCGTGCTGCGCACCGAGCCCGCCCTGCTGCCGCTCACCGACGTGGCGGTGGGCGACTGGCTGCGGTTCCACCTCGCCCAGGAGGTCTCCGCCCACGCCGGCTGGCTGGCGTACAGCCCGCGGCTGCTGCTCGCCCGGGAGGACCGCAGCTGGAGCATGATCGCCGGTGCGCTGGAGACCGGGCCCGGCGAGCGGCTGCCCGACGTGGCGTGGTCGGGCTGGCCCGCCACCCACCCGGTGCGCCGGGGGCCGGAGGACGTGGCGGTCTCCTGCTCGGTGCTCATCAAGGTGGCGGGCGGCGTCCCGGGCAGGCCGGTGCTGCGGTTCTCCCGTGCCCAGCTGCGCCGGGTGCCCGACCCGCGGCGCGCCTGGAACGCGGTCACCCCCGACGCGGACCGGCGCAGCGTCATCCCGCCGACCGTGGCCGACCAGGAGGACGAGACGAATGCGCGGCTCCGGGACGCACGGCGATTTTTGCCATATCGCGAGTGACCCCGCCGCCGATATAACGGAGCTCCGGCCGGCGGGAGGAGCGGGGATGCGGGTACGGGAGCGGCGCGTGGTGCGCATGGCGGTGGCGGCCGGGGTGGCCGCGCTGGTGGCGGGGGTGGCGATGGGCGCCGCGACCCGGGTGCTGATGCGCCTGGTCGGGCTCGCCGTCGGGCATCCGGCGGAGTTCAGCTGGCCGGGCACGATCGCGATCGCGGTCCTGTTCGCGCTGCTGGCCGTACCGGCCGCGGCGACCGCCGCCGCGCCGCGGGCGGTCCGGACCGGCGGCAGGTGGGTCACCGCGGCGGTCGCGGGGCTGGGCTGCGCCCGCAACGGGATCTCCGACGCGCAGGCCGTCGTGCTCGCCGAGGGCGGGCGGCTGTGGCTCCTGGCGGCCTTGATCGTCGCGTTCGGCGCGGCCGTCGTCGCGTTCGGGTGGCTCGCCCAGCGGGTCGCGCTCGGGTGGGCGGGCCGCCGGGTGAAGGAATGACGATCTTCCTTCGTTTCCCGCTCCCACCGCTATGGGCGGGTAGGCGAGGATACGACGTATGGCCCAGGCAAAACTGAAGACCCAACGCATCGAGCTCGTCCCGCTGTCGGATGAGCATCTGGAGCACGAGGTCGAGCTCGACGCCGACCCGAAGGTGATGCGGCTGCTCGGCGACGGCCGCCCCCGCAGCCGCGAGGAGGTGGAGAAGGACCATCGGGAACGGCTCGCGGTCGCCGAGCGCGCCCCCGGCCTCGGCTTCTGGGCCGGGTTCGTGGACGGCGAGTTCGTCGGCCTGTGGGCGCTGGAGCCGCCGCACCGCCCCGACCAGGGCCCGGTGGAGGGCCAGGCCGAGATCGGCTACCGGATCATGCGCCGCCACTGGCGGCAGGGGCTCGCCAGCGAGGGCGCCGGGGAGCTGCTCCGGTACGCCTTCGAGGACCTCGGCCTCAACCGCGTGTTCGGCGAGACGATGGCGGTGAACACCGGCTCCCGCGCGACCATGGCCGCGCTCGGCATGCGGCACGTCCGCACCTTCCACCTGGAGTGGGACGAGCCGATCCCCGGCAGCGAGCACGGCGAGGTCGAGTACGCGATCACGCGCGAGGAGTGGCTCGCCCAGCGGTCGAAGCGGTCCTGATCCCCGTCCCCGGCCCCTCCGCACCCGGCCGCCCCGCCGTGCCGTACCGGTGAGCGCACGCCCACCGGACCGCGGCGGGACGTCCGCGGGGCGGGGCGACCGTGGCCGGTCGCGCGGGGCGGGGGGTCGCCCGCCCCGGGCCCGGGGGGCGGCCCCCCGCCCCCCCGCGCACCCAGGCGATCACTCCGTGCCATGGGTTTCCCACGGAGGGTATTCATGCCTGGGGCGACGTGTGCGGGGGGACGCATGCCGAAACGACTCAGCGCCGCGCTCGCGGCGGCCGTCGCGGCCGTGCTCGCCGCCGCATGCGGCGGGGAGGCCGAGGACCGCGACACGATCACGGTCTGGACGCAGGAGAACCTCCCCGACCGGATGGCCGTGCAGCGCGAGCTCGCCGCCGCCTTCACCCGCCGCACCGGGGTGCGGGTACGGCTCGTCGGCGTCCCCGAGGACCAGTTCAGCCGGGTGGGGCGGTCCGCGGCGGCGGCCGGGCGGCCCCCGGACGGGATCGGCGCGCCCCCGCGCGCCCCGGGGCGGGGGCTGGGGGCGGACGACCTGCTCGACACCGAGACCCCCGGCCGGGTGGTCGACGAGCTCGGCAGGCACACCTTCCTGCGGCGGGCGCTCGAGCTCGGCTCGGCGGACGGCCGGCTCCTCGCGGTCCCGAGCGACGCCTGGGTCCAGCTCATCCTCTACCGCACCGACCTGTTCGCCCCCGCCGGACTCGCCCCGCCCGACACCTACGAGCGGCTGCGCACCGCCGCGGCCCGGCTGCACCGGGACGGCACGGCGGGCATCGCGCTCGCCGTCGGGCCGCGGGACACCTTCACCGCGCAGACCTTCGAGTACGTCGCGCTCGCCAATGGCTGCGCGCTGGTCGGCCGGGACGGGGTGGTCACCATCGGCGACGCCCGGTGCGAGCGGGCGTTCGCGTTCTACGCCGACCTCGCCCGCCGGTACTCGGTGCCCGGCACGCAGAGCGTCGACTCGGTGCGGGCCACCTACTTCGCCGGGAAGGCGGCGATCGCGATCTGGTCGTCGTTCATCCTCGACGAGCTCGCCGGGCTGCGCTCCGACACGCTGCCGAGCTGCGCCGAGTGCCGCGCCGACCCCGCCTGGCTCGCCCGGCACACCGGCGTGGTCACCGGCCTGCGCGGCCCCGACGCCGACCGGCCCGCCCGGTACGGCGAGATCGTCTCCTGGGCGATCACCCGCGAGGCCGACCGGGAGAAGGCCCGGCGGTTCGTCACGTACATGATGGACGCGGGCTACGAGCGGTGGCTCGGCATGGCCCCCGAGGGCAAGATCCCGGTCCGCACCGGCACCCGGGACGACCCGCGGCGGTTCGCCGACGCGTGGGACCGCCTGCCCGCGGGCGTCGACCGGACCCGGCCGCTCGCCGAGGTCTACCCGCGCGAGCTGCTCGACCGGCTGCGCGCGAGCGTCGACCACATCGAGCGGTGGGGCATCGAGCAGGGGCACGGCAGGCTCGTCGGCGCCGTGATGGGCGAGCTGCCGGTGCCGCGGGCGCTGAGCGCGCTCGTGGAGGGCTCGCTCACCCCGCGGCAGGCCGCGGCGCAGGCGCAGCGGGACGTGGCGGCGGTCAAGCGCGGGATCCGCGAGTGAGCCGGGGAGCCGATGGGCGCCGCCGTACCCTGCGGCGGCGGGAGGCCAGGACCGGGCTGGCGCTGATCTCCCCCACGCTCGTGGTCACGCTCGTCGTGGTCGTGCTGCCGCTGCTGTGGGCGGTCATGCTCGCGTTCCAGGAGGCCCGGCTGATCAACATCCGCTACACGGGCCTGTTCGGCCGGTACTCGCTCGACAACTTCCGGTACGTGCTCGGCGAGCCCGGGTTCTGGAGCGGCCTCGCGGTCACGCTGGTCTACACGGTGGCGGGCACGTTCCTGTCGATCGCGCTCGGGCTGGCCGCCGCGCTCGCGCTCGACGGCCCGCTGCGCGGCCGCACCCTGGTCCGGGCGGCGATCCTGCTGCCGTACGTGGCGCCGGTGGTGGCCGCCGCGTTCGTCTGGCAGGTGATGCTCAGCCCGCAGTACGGCATCGTGAACGAGCTCGGCGTCCGGCTGCTCGGCTGGGACCGGCCGGTCGGGTTCCTCACCCAGGCGAAGGGCGAGCTGCTCGGGGTCACCGTGCCGGTCGCGCTGCTCACGGTGATCGCGTTCGAGGCGTGGCGGTACTTCCCGTTCGCGTTCCTGTTCCTGCTCGCCCGGCTCCAGGCGGTGCCGCGCGAGCTGCACGAGGCCGCGCTCGTCGACGGGGCCACGCCGCTGCAGCGGTTCCGGTACGTGACGCTGCCGCAGCTGTCCCGGGTGATCGCGCTGCTCGCGGTGCTGCGGTTCGTGTTCACGTTCAACAAGTTCGACGACGTCTACCTGCTCACCGGCGGCGGCGCGGGCACCGAGATGGTGAGCATCCGCGTCTACAACCTGCTCACCGCGCGCGACGACATCGGCGCCTCCGCCGCCCAGGCCGTGGTGCTCGCGCTCGTGCTCGTCCTGTTCCTCGGCGTCTACCTGCGCTTCTTCGCCGGGCCGGAACGGAGCGCCGAATGACCGGCGGCCCTCGTGCTGCGCGGGCCGTACGGCGGCCGCGTCCGCGCCGGCCGTACCGCCGCCTGACCCGCGACCGGGTGGAGCGTGCGGCGCTGCGGCTGCTGCGGCCGCTCACCATCGCGGGCCTGGTGGTCGGGTGCGCGTTCCCGTTCTGCTACATGGTGCTGCTGTCGCTGCGCGACGTGCAGGCGCTCATCCTCGACCCGGGGGCGCTGCTCGTCCCGCCCGGCGAGATCACCCTCGACACCTACCGCGAGGTGCTGACCCCCGAGGAGGAGGGCGGGCAGGGCTTCGGCGTCTTCATCCGCAACAGCCTGATCGTCTCGGTGGCGGCCGTGGCGCTCACCCTGCTGATCTCGATCCCGGGCGCGTACGCGGTGGCCCGGCTGCGCTTCTTCGGCCGCCGCCAGGTCCACTTCCTGTTCCTCGCGGTCTACCTGTTCCCGCCGATCGTGCTGGCGATCCCGCTCTTCGTGCTGTTCAGCCTGCTCGGCCTGCGCGGCTCGCTGGCGGGCCTCGCCCTGGTCTACATCTCCCAGACGCTGCCCGTCACGGTCTACATGCTCCGCAACTACTTCGAGACCGTGCCCCGCTCGGTCGAGGAGGCCGCCGCGATCGACGGCTGCGGCCCGCTCGCCACGATCTGGCGGGTCACCGTCCCCCTGTCGCTCCCCGCCCTCATGGCCACCGGCCTGTACGTCTTCATGATCGCCTGGAACGAGTTCCTCTTCGCCCTGCTCTTCCTCGTCGAGGACCGCGACCGCTGGACCGTCAGCCTCGGCCTCTCCCAGCTCGCCGGCGCCATCGAGGTCCCCACCACCGTCCTCATGGCCGGCTCGGTCGT
>QGUZ01000370.1 GCA_003242605.1 Actinomycetota bacterium | reverse complement strand
TCCTCGATCTTGGCGCGGGTCTCGGCCCGGCGCGGGGTGAGCAGGGTGCAGCAGTCCTCGTCGGGCAGCTCGGAGATCTCCAGGGTGCCGATGCGGCGGGCCTCGGCCATGATCTCGGTCTTGTCCATGCCGATCAGCGGGCGCAGGATCGGCAGGTCGACCGCGTCGTCGAGGGCGGTGATGTTCGCCAGGGTCTGGGACGAGACCTGGCCGAGCGAGTCGCCGGTGATGAGGGCGGCGGCGCGGATGCGGTGCGCCATCTCCTCGGCGGTCTTGAGCATGAGCCGGCGCTGGGCGACGACCTGGAGCCGGTCGGCGCCGGAGGCCTTGAGCGACTGCTGCGCCTTGCCGAACGGCACCACCCACAGCCGGGAGCCGCCCTGGAACCGGTCGAGCTTGCGGACGAGCGCGTACGCCTTGTAGATCGACTCCGAGCCGGTGAACGGGATGCCGGAGAAGTGCAGGAAGTCGACGCGCAGGCCGCGGCGCATCATGCGGTAGGCGGCGACCGGCGAGTCGATGCCGCCCGACATGAGCACGAGCGCGCGGCCGCTCATGCCGACGGGCAGGCCGCCCTGCCCGGCGAGCCCGTCGGTGAACACGAAGACCTCGTCGCGGTCGACCTCGATGTAGACGGTGAGCTCGGGGTCGGTCAGGTTGACCGGCAGGTTGTAGGTGTCCACGATCGCCGCGCCGACGAGCCGGTCGATCTCGCCCGAGCGCAGCGGGAACCGCTTGTCCCGCCGCCGCGACCGCACCGCGAACGAGGCGCCGCGCCGTACCTCCTCGCGGTCGGAGAGCAGCTCGACCGCGGCCTTGGTCACCGCGTCCGGCTCCTTCGGCACGCGCCACGCGCGGTGCACCCAGACCAGGCCCATCACGTCGGTGACCCGGCGGGCCACCGCGTCGGCGGTCGCCGGATCGGTGCCCTCGGGGAAGTAGAGCACGAAGACGCCGTGGCGCCGGCGGATGTCGAGCTTGAGGCCGAACTCGCGCAGCGCGGTCTTGATGTTGCCCTGCAGGCGCCGCTCGAACAGCTCCCGGTTCTTGCCCTTGAGAACCACCTCACCGAGCTTGAGCAGCACGCATGGCTCGCCGAGCGCCGACGTGATGGCAAGGGACATGGTCTCCTCCGGCCGGTTGCGGTGAGGGAACGAACGGGGCAGGGATCCGCCGGTCCGGCCGATCCCCGGGTGCCCCGGCGTGCCGGAAGCGGCATCCCCTCAATGTACCCAACCACCGCGGGGGCCCAGGGCATCCGGGAAGGGGCAGGGGGATTCGCCGTTCCGGCGGACGGCGGCCGCGCGGCACGTCGAATTCCGGTACGGCACGGCGCGCCCCGCGGGTTTCCGCGCGCATTTCGGCCGATCATTCCGGGCGCCGGTCCGGCGGTCCGGAAAACGCCCGCGGTCGATCCGCGCGCGCGGGCGGCGGGTATTTCCGCGGGCGCGCCGCCGGCGACGTTCCGCGCCGCCGTCCGGGGGACCGCGCCGTGCCGTACGGCGTCCCGCCCGCCGTCGCCCCGGCCCTCCCGCCAAAAGGCGGCGGACCGGCGTATGCCCAGGTCGGGCCGCCCGCGGGCCCGGGTGTGGGGCGGCCGCGCGGGCGCGGCCGGCGCGCCGATACGTCACCGCGGCTCAATCGAAAAATTTTCGTATCCGACGACGGGCCCGGGCCGTGCCCGGCCCTGCGATACTGCCTACCGGCTCCCGGCCCAGTTTCCTCGGGTGAAAAGGGTGCGGCCATGCATCACATCGAGCACTTCTCCCAGGGGCTGCTCACCCCCTTGCTCGGATATGCGCTGTCGGTCGTCGGATCCCTGCTGGGATTGGTGTTCGCGGCGCGCGCCCGCAGCACCCGGCCGGCCGGGCGGGTGCGCTGGCTCGCCTGCGCCGCGCTCGCCCTCGGCGGCACCGGCATCTGGGCGATGCACTTCATCGCGACGATGGGCTTCGCGGTGAGCGGGGCCGTGATCCGCTACGACGTGACCCTCACCGCGCTGTCCGCGCTCGTGTCGATCGCGGTCGTCGGCGGCGGCCTGATCGTCGTCTCGTACGGCGGGCCGCGCCCGCTGCCGCTGCTCGGCGGCGGCCTGCTCACCGGCTGCGGCGTCGCGTCCATGCACTACCTGGGCATGGCCGCGATGAACACCACCGTGGAGATCTCCTACGCCCCGGGCACGGTCCTGCTGTCGGTGGTGATCGCGGTGGCCATGGCGACGGCCGCGCTGTGGTTCAGCCTGCGCGTGCGCGGGCGGCTGTTCACGCTCGGGGCGGCGATGCTCATCGGCGTCGCCGCGACCGGCATGCACTACACCGGCATGTTCGCGATGAGCGTGACCGGGGCGGGGCCGGCCGAGCCGCCGCCGGGCGCCGAGGCGATCGACTTCCTCGTCCCGCTGCTGGTCGGGATCAGCCTGCTCACCGTCGGGCTGCTCATGGCCGTGATGCTCGCGCCGTCGGAGAAGGAGCTGCGCAGCGAGGCCGAGCTGCTCGCGCGCATCGAGGAGCGCCGCGAGCGGACCGGCCCGCTGCCGCAGGTGACCGGCGTGCCGCCGCTCGGCGGCGCCGCGGCACGCCGCGACCGGCCGGCCTCCGGACCCGGGCGGCCCGGGGACGGCACGGCGGGCACGCGGCGACCCGGCGCCGGCGCGGGCCGGACGCCGGGTCGGCCGCGAACGGTGCTCCGGGGCCGGATCAGCCGAAGAAGACCTCGGCCTCCTCGTACCGCTCCACCGGCACCAGCTTGAGCTGGTCGACCGCCTCGTCGAGCTTGACGCGGACGATGTCGGTGCCGCGCAGCGCGACCATCTTGCCGAAGTCGCCCTCGTGCACCGCGTCGATCGCGTGCAGGCCGAACCGGGTGGCGAGCACGCGGTCGAAGGCGCTCGGGGTGCCACCGCGCTGGATGTGGCCGAGCACGGTGGTGCGGGCCTCCTTGCCGGTGCGCTTCTCGATCTCCTTGGCGAGCTGCTCGCCGATGCCGCCGAGGCGGACGTGGCCGAACGCGTCGAGCTCGTTGCTCTGCAGCGCCATCTGGCCCTCGATCGGGTGCGCGCCCTCGGCGACCACGATGATCGGGGCGTACCGGGTCTTGAACCGGCTCTCGACGTAGGCGCAGACCTTGTCGATGTCGAACGGCTTCTCCGGGATGAGGATGACGTTCGCGCCCGCGGCCATGCCGGCGTGCAGCGCGATCCAGCCCGCGTGCCGGCCCATGACCTCGCAGATCAGCGCCCGGTGGTGCGACTCGGCCGTGGTGTGCAGCCGGTCGATCGCCTCGGTGGCGATGTTCACCGCGGTGTCGAAGCCGAAGGTGTAGTCGGTGGCGTTGAGGTCGTTGTCGATCGTCTTCGGCACGCCGACGACCTTCACGCCGTTCTCGAACAGCTTGCGGGCCACGCCGAGGGTGTCCTCGCCGCCGATCGCGATGAGGGCGTCGACGCCGTTCTTCTCCAGGTTCTCCTTGATGCGCTCGACGCCGTTCTCGATCTTCATCGGGTTCGTCCGCGACGACCCGAGGATGGTGCCGCCGCGGGGCAGGATGCCGCGGACCGCCTCGATGTCGAGCGGCATCGTGTCGTTCTCCAGCGGACCGCGCCAGCCGTCGCGGAACCCGACGAACTCGTGGCCGTACACGCTGATGCCCTTACGGACGACCGCCCGGATCACTGCGTTGAGACCGGGGCAGTCGCCGCCCCCGGTGAGCACACCTATGCGCATTGCGGGTTCCTCCCGATGGATCTCACAGATCGATTCTGTTGGTCACGGCGGTCCATCCGCCGGCCGACGCCTGGTCCGGTACGTCTCCCACACGCTTCCCGGCAGCGGGCAGGCGACACGGACGGACAACGCTACCGAATTGTGCCCTACACCAGGAGATTGGTCTAGACCAAACGGTGACGCGGCGTGAATCGGGACTTTATACTTGACTCAGTCAACGAATTAGTTGAGGTAGGCAAGCATGGACCGTGTCGCCGCCATCCGGGCCTTCAACCGCTTCTACACCCGCCACCTCGGAGTCCTCTCGGCCGGCCTGCTCGACACCCCCTACTCCCTCACCGAGGCGCGCATCCTGTTCGAGCTCGGGCTGCGCGACGCGTGCGAGACCGGTGAGCTGCGCCGCATGCTCGGCCTCGACGCCGGGTACCTCAGCCGCATCCTGTCCCGGTTCGAGGCCGACGGCCTGGTCACCCGCGAGCGCTCGGCGGCCGACGGCCGCCGCCAGATCGTCCGGCTCACCGACGCCGGCCGCGCCGCCCGCGCCATGCTCGACGAGCGCTCCACGGCGCAGATCCGTGCCTTCCTCGAGCCGCTCCCCGAGGGGGAGCGGCGGCGGCTCGTCGCGGCGATGCGGACCATCCAGGAGATCCTCGAGGGCACCCGCCCGGCCGGGCCGTACCTGCTGCGGCCGCCGCGGCCCGGCGACCTCGGCTGGGTGGTGTACCGGCACGGCGCGCTCTACCACGACGAGTACGGGTGGGACGAGACCTTCGAGCGGCTCGTCCTCGGCATCGTGAACGACTACGTCGCCGCC
>QGUZ01000369.1 GCA_003242605.1 Actinomycetota bacterium | reverse complement strand
AGCAGGGTGCCCATGTCCTTGATGCCGAGGTCGCGCTTGATCACCGACTCGATGAGGTCGCCGAGGGTGGCGAACACCACGACGACCGCGCCGAGCAGCGCGCCCTGCCAGAACTCGCCGTCGAGCAGGAACCGGACGAGCAGGGCGCCGCAGATCACGCAGCTCAGCGCCGAGCCCGCGAAGCCCTCCCAGGTCTTCTTCGGGCTGATGATCGGCGACATCTTGTGCTTGCCGAACAGCACCCCGGCGGTGTAGCCGCCGATGTCGCTGCACACGGTGACCGCGATGAACACGACGATCCGGTGCGGGCCGTCGGGCTCGGCGAGCAGCAGCGGCACGAACCCGGCGATCAGCGCGGGGTAGGTGCAGATGAACGCGGACGCCGAGGCGTCCCGCACGTAGCCCGAGGTGGCGGCCACCACGCCCTTGGCGGCGCCCGGCGGCGCGAGCATGCGCCAGACGAGGGTGACCATGAGGGTGAGCGCGAAGGCGCCGAGCAGGTAGACCGGGCCGCCCCAGTAGGTGCCCACGACCATGAGCACCATGCCGCCGATGATCGGGGCGACCTGCACCTGGATGCCCTTGGCCGCGAACGCCCGGGCCAGCTCGACGATGCCGATCCCGACGGCCAGCACGACCTCGAGCAGGAACAGCACCTTGACGACGTAGAGCGCCGCCAGGGTGACCGCGCCGAGCGCGACGCCGACCGCGATCGCCGCCGGCAGGTTCCGGCCGGCCCGGCCGCCGGGCTGCTTGCCGCCCCCGTCCCCGGCCGCGGGCGCCGCCGCGCCGCCGCTCACCACGGCCTCCGGCTCCGGACGCGCCGCGCCGTCGGGGGAATCGGTGGGGACGTCATCGCCCGCCGCGGCACCGGGCCCGCCGACCCCGGCCGCCGCGCCCGCCTCCCGCCGCGGCGGGCCGACCCCCACCCCGCCGGCCGTCCCCACCCCGAACGCCTCCCCATCGGCCCGGGGGCCCGTCGCACCCGAGCCACCCGGTGGGGTTGGTCTCGCCGCCGCTGCTTCCAAGGGGGTTCCGCGCTTTCCTGACCGATGCTCCTCGCACGTGTGATCCGCGGGCGCTCCGGCGGCCGGCGGGGCGGGGCTCCGGGACGCACCCCGTCGCGCAGGGCCGCTCCGGGGGAGAAAGCGCCTTCCGGCACACCCCGATCCCGCCGGGGCCCGTCGCCCGGGCCGCGCGGTCACACGCCGTCCGTTCCCGGCGTCTCCGATCGGCCTCGCGGTCCTCCGCACCGCCGGGGACCGGGGCACCGTGGCACCCCCGGTACCCGCCGATCGTCCTCGTGCCCTCGCGCCGCAGGCCAGGGCCGCGGCCCGGGCGGACACGCCCCTCCGACGCCGACCGGCCTGGATGGGGTCTCCCGGCCGGGGAGGGGGCCCGGCGTCGCCACGGCGCCGGGCATGCACGCATCACCATGCCACAACCACTACGGTCGGCCGAACCGGCACCGGCCCGACCGGACGACGCCGGTGACGGTCACCGGCCGCCGGTCAGACCTCGAGCAGCTCGGCCTCCTTGTGCTTGAGCATCTCGTCGATCTTGGCGACGTGCTTCTGGGTGAGCTCGTCGAGCTCCTTCTCCGCCCGCCTGGCCTCGTCCTCGCCGACCTCGCCCTCCTTGACCAGCTTGTCGAGGGCGTCCTTGGCGTGGCGGCGGATGTTGCGCACCGAGACGCGGCCGTGCTCCGCCTTCGACCGCGCCATCTTCACGTACTCCTTGCGGCGCTCCTCCGACAGCTCGGGGAACACCACCCGGATGACCTGACCGTCGTTGCTCGGGTTCACCCCGAGGTCGCTGTCCCGGATCGCGCGCTCGATGGCGGGCAGCGCGTTCTTGTCGAAGGGCTGGACGATGACCAAGCGGGGCTCGGGCACGTGGAAGGACGCGAGCTGCTGGATCGGGGTCGGCGTGCCGTAGTACTCGGCGGTGATCTTACTGAACATCGCGGGCGTGACCCGGCCGGTGCGGATGCCGGCGAACTCCTCCCTCGCGACCTCCACCGCCTTGTCCATCTTTTCCTCGGCTTCGAGGAGTGTTTCGTCGATCATCGCGGCTCCCTATTTTCCCGCCGGACTCACCAGCGTGCCGATCTTCTCACCGCGTACCGCACGCAGGATGTTACCCTCGCCCATCAGGTCGAAGACCACGATGGGAAGGCCGTTGTCCATGCACAGGCTGATCGCGGTGGCGTCCATGACCCCCAGACCGCGGGTGAGGACCTCACCGTAGTCGAGCCGGTCAAACCGTACGGCATCGGGGTTCGTGCGCGGATCGGCGTCGTACACGCCGTCCACCTTGGTGCCCTTCAGCAGCGCTTCCGCCCCGATCTCGAGTGCGCGCTGGGCCGCGCACGTGTCGGTGGAGAAGAAGGGCGAGCCGAGACCCGCACCGAAGATCACAACGCGGCCCTTCTCCAGGTGGCGGATCGCCCGGCGCGGCAGGAACGGCTCCGCGACCTGCTGCATCGTGATCGCGGTCTGCACGCGGGTGTCCACGCCCCGCTTCTCCAGGAAGTCCTGCAGCGCCAGGCAGTTGATGACCGTGCCGAGCATGCCCATGTAGTCGGCCCGTGCCCGGTCCATGCCACGCTCGGAGAGTGCCGCGCCCCGGAAGATGTTCCCGCCGCCGACGACCACGGCGAGCTGCACACCGACGCTGACCGCCTCGGCGATCGAGTCGGCGAGTCGCGCGACGACCGCCGGGTCGATGCCGAGCGGCTCACCGCCGGCGAACACCTCGCCGGACAGCTTGAGCATGACCCGCTTCCAGCGCAGCTGCCCGTCCTGCGACGAAGCCGCCGACGTGGCGGGTGTCGTTCTCTCCTGCACGGCGGCGGCCTCCTCCGTTCTCGGTGGACTGGAGATGTTCAGCCGGTCGTCCGATTCCTGCCTGGTACCGGTTCCGGTCCGGCCCGGCCGGTTCCGGCCGGGCCCGACGGTTTACGGGTCGGCGGGCGGCGCGCCCCGGACGTCTCCGCGGCCCGGGGTCACGCCGCGCTGCGACTCCAGCCTACGGCTGTCCCACGCGGTACCGGGTGAAGGCGAGCACCTTCACGCCCGCCTCCTCGGCGACCTGGCGGATGGTCTTCTTGTTGTCCTTCACCCAGGCCTGCTCGAGCAGGGTGAAGTCACGGAACCAACCCTTGAGGCGACCCTCGACGATCTTCGGGATGGCGGCCTCCGGCTTGCCCTCCTCGCGGGTCATCTGCTCGAAGACGCCGCGCTCCTTCTCGATGACCTCGGCGGGCACCTCGTCCGGGCTGAGGTACTTCGGCGCCATCGCGGCGGTGTGCTGCGCGATGTCCTTGCCGACCTGCGCGTTCGGCTTGTCGAGCTGGACCAGCACGCCGACGGTCGGCGGGAGCTGCGGGTCGGTCTTGTGCAGGTAGGAGGTGACGTAGCCGCCCTCGAGGATCGAGAACCGCCGGATCTCGATCTTCTCGCCGAGCGCGGCGTTCGTCTCGTCGAGGTGCTCCTTGACCGTCTTGCCGTCGAGCTGGGACTCGAGCAGCGTCGGCACGTCGGCGGGCTTGGTCGCCGCGAGGTGCTCGACCACGCGGGCCGCGAGCTCCTGGAAGCGCTCCGACTTGGCGACGAAGTCGGTCTCACAGTTCAGCTCGAGCAGCGCGGCGAACGAGTCGCCCACGTGCTTGACCGCGACGAGGCCGTTGGAGGCGGTGCGGGCCTCACGCTTACCCACGTCCTTAGCGCCCTTGACCCGGAGGATGTCGATGGCCTTGTCGAAGTCACCCCCGGCCTCCTCGAGGGCCTTCTTGCAGTCCATCATGCCGGCGGCGGTCAGCTCGCGAAGCCGCTTCACGTCGGCCATGCTCACAGAAGCCATTGTCCTGATTCCCGTTGTGAAAGTCCGTCTGCTGTCGTGGTGCGGGTGGTGCGCCGTCCGCCGGGCGGTCGTGCCACCCGGCGGGTCGGCTTCGCGGTGCCGTACGGACCGGCCGACGGCCCGCCGACGTCAGGCCTGCGGCTGCTCCCCGGCGCTCTCGCCGCCCTCGGCCTTCTTCTCACCGCTCTTGGCGGCCTGCTGCTGCGCCGCCTCGGCCTTCTCCCCGGAGCCCTGGAGAAGCTCACGCTCCCACTCGGCGAGCGGCTCGCCCTCGGCGACCCCCGACGGCTTCTCCTCACCGCCGCGCGAGGCGCCCGCGCGGGCCATGAGGCCGTCCGCCACGGCGTCGGCCACGACCCGGGTGAGCAGGCTGACCGAGCGGATCGCGTCGTCGTTGCCCGGGATCGGGTAGTCGACCTCGTCCGGGTCGCAGTTGGTGTCGAGGATCGCGACCACGGGGATGCCGAGCTTGCGGGCCTCGCTGACGGCGATGTGCTCCTTCTTGGTGTCGACCACCCAGACCGCGCTCGGGACGCGGTTCATGTCGCGGATGCCGCCGAGCGTGCGCTCCAGCTTCTCCTTCTCGCGGCGGCGCATGAGGAGCTCCTTCTTGGTGAGCCCGGAGCCGGCCACGTTGTCGAAGTCGATCTCCTCGAGCTCCTTGAGGCGCTGCAGCCGCTTGTGCACCG
>QGUZ01000368.1 GCA_003242605.1 Actinomycetota bacterium | reverse complement strand
CGTCCGGGGCGCGCACATCCTCTCTTGAATCTTACCAGATCCGTCCAGTCCGGGCGAACTCCCTGAACCGGGATAATCACCCCAGACCGTACCGATCCGGTAGATTTGCTCCCCTGCCCAGCAGGGACGGCCCCTAAACCTACCCATCCCACATCCGCTGCGCGAATCGATCTTGGGAAGGGCCGTTCGATGAGGCCGATCGACACCGACCGACGGCCCTGCTCTCGAACTCTCGTCCGGGCGCCGGGGACTTCGCCGATCTCGCCGACGCCCAAAACGATAGCAGTTCCCCGGATCAGCTCTTGCCAATCCCGATAACGATCGAGAACCGGATCGTGGTCCGCCGAGGGTTCCCGGCGACGCCGGGTAGGTAGGGGGCGTGGCCGAGCAGCGGATCCCCCGTGCCCTCACGGTCCTGTTGGGCACGGCGGCGGCGATCGTGGTCCTCGCGGGCATCCGAGAGGTCTCCTCCATCGTGGGGCCGGTCGTGCTCGCGCTCATCCTGGTGATCGCGGTATCGCCGGTACGGGAGTGGCTGACCGACCGGCGCGCACCCGGCTGGCTGATCATCGCCGCGCCCCTCGCCCTGCTCATCGTGTTCCTGCTGGGCATGGTGGCCGTGCTCACCCTGTCGATCGCGCAGCTCGCCGTGCTCATCCCCACGTACTCGGCCCAGCTCAACCAGCTCGTGGAGAACGCTCAGCGGTGGGCGGCCCGGCTCGGGTACGGCAGCGCCGAGATCGGCCGGGCGCTGGAGTCCTTCGACCCCGGGCAACTGCTGCAGCTCGCCCAGCAGCTGCTGTCCGGGCTGCTCGGCGTGCTGTCCAGCCTGTTCCTCATCGCCGTGCTGCTGCTCGCCATGAGCCTGGACGCGCCGAAGTTCGCGCGCGCCCTCGGACACCTCGGGGTGAACCGGGCCGGACCGATCGCGGCGCTGGTGACGTTCGCGCAGCAGGTGCGCCGCTACCTGATCGTGTCGACGTTCTTCGGCCTCATCTGCGCGGTCCTCGACGTGGCCGCGCTCTACATCCTCGGCGTACCGCTGCCGCTGCTCTGGGGCATCCTCGCCCTGATCACGAACTACATCCCGAACATCGGGTTCGTCATCGGGCTCGCGCCGCCGGCGCTGCTCGGCCTGCTGGAGGGCGGCCCGCGGACGATGATCCTCGTCATCGTCGCCTACGCCGCGATCAACGTGGTGATCCAGTCCTTCATCCAGCCCAAGTTCCTCGGCGACGCGGTCGGGCTGTCCACCACGGTGACGTTCCTGTCGCTGATCCTGTGGACCTTCGTGCTCGGGCCGCTCGGCGCGCTGCTCGCGATCCCGCTCAGCCTCCTCACCCGCGCCCTGCTCGTGGACAGCGATCCCGGCGCGGAGTGGGCCGCCGTGCTGCTGTCCGGCGAGCCGCCGCCGGAGGACCGGCGGACGGCCCCGCCGCCGGAGAAGGAAGCGCAGGACAAGCGGCCCGCATCGGAGCGGCCGGGCGCCGAGCCTCCCGCCCCGGCCGGCGGCCCGCCCGGCGCCTCCGCTCCTCCGGCCCCGCCGTCGGGCACCGACCGTCCCCCGCCGCCGCCTGCGGCGGCGCCACACTAAGGCGCCGCCGCAGGCGCCGCCCGCCGCGTGCCGTGCCGTACCCGGGTCACGGACCGCCGGCCCGTCCGGCACGCCCGGGTCAGGCGGTCGCCGCCGGTGCGGCCGTGGGCTCCTCCCCCGACCGCCGGGGACCCTCCTCGGCCCGCCTCCGGTTCCAGGGCATCGCCGCCACGAGGATCGGCAGCAGGATGACCGAGCTCTTCGCCCACGGCGAGTGCATCGCCGCCCACAGCTCGGGGGACTGCGTCAGGTACATGTAGCCGGCCCCGGCCCACAGCGAGCAGCCGAGGATCGCCGGCCAGGCGAACCGGGTCGGGCGGGCGACGAGGAACGGCATGAACCACATGAGGTACTGCGCGCCGAGCCGCGGCGTCACCACCATGAACGCGAGCAGCATCGCGGTGGCGAGGTCGATCGGGTCGGCCTTACGCCACAGGATCAGCACGACGAGCATCGTGGCGTAGATCATGTACTGGCCGATACGGGCGAGACCGGCGTCGAGCGTCCAGGTGCCGTCGACGGCGATCGCGGTCCAGCCCCACTCGCCGATGATCGGCCGGACGTCGCCGATGATCCTGATCACCTCGGGCAGCTGGGAGATCTCCGTGCCCGCGCCGATCGGCAGGGTGACGAGGAAGAAGATCGGCGGCACGCCGGTGCTGAAGAAGCCGTACAGGCGGCTGCGCAGGTCCGGCAGGAAGAGCAGCATGCCCGGGACGAGCCAGATCGGCCAGCTCTTGGCGGACAGCGCCAGGCCCATGAGCAGGCCGGCGAGGATCGCGTTGCGCACCGGGCGTTCGGTGCGCGCGTTGCGGGCCACGATGAACGCCGCCACCGCGAACACCAGCGAGACCGGCTCGACCTGGCCGTGCACCGAGGCGACGAGGATCGCCAGCGGGTTGCACGCGTACTGGAACGCGCGCAGCGGGGCCTTCTCGCCACCGGCGAGCTTGCCGACGAGCGGGATGAGGACGATGTCGGAGACCACGGTGACGAGCCGCCCGGCCACTTCCCACGGGATGCCGATCCACAGCAGCAGGGCATAGGCGTACGGAATCATCGGCAGGAAGTGCCAGCCGTGGTTGCCCTCGAGCACCGGGTCACGCCGTTCCAGCACCGCCTGCCCGGCCGGGTAGAAGCTTCGCTCGTAGTCGACCGGCTGCCAGCTGTCGGCCGCGGACATGGCCATGATCGCCACTCGGAAGACGATCCCGACCGCGAGGATCACGGGCAGCGACGGCCGCCACCCCTTCCACTGGGCGATGATCGCGAGCGCGACACCGGTGACGAGGATGATCCCTGTGGGAATTGCGTAGTCCATGGCGGTCCTAGCCTGCCGGATCTCGCCGCGTTACGCCCACTCGTCGCCCCGATCACGACCGCATCGTGCACGGATCGTGTCCTGCGCCGCCGTGTCGCGCCGTGCGCCCTCTCCATCGCCGGCCGCACGGGCGGCGTCGCCGAAGGTACGACCTGCCACGTGATGACACGCGCGTAACTTCTCGCCGGAGGTGGCTGATTTCCCAGCGTTTGGCTGATATGACAAAGGGTGAGCGTGCGATCACGTACTGCTGATACCGGCTGGCCCGCTTGCGGGCCTGCGGGCGGACTCAACGGGGGGCAGTGGTCATGGCCACGGAGACTCAGGTCAAACAACTCATCGGGTGCAAGATCATCGGGATAAACGGGGAAGAGATCGGCAAGGTCGGGCAGGTCTACCTCAACGACGCGTCAAGGCAACCCGAGTGGGTGACCGTCCGCACCGGCTTGTTCGGCATGCGGGAGAGCTTCGTTCCGCTGCGCCACGCCCGGCAGGTCGGCGAGGAGCTGCACGTGCCGTACGACAAGAACCTGGTGAAGGAGGCCCCGCACCTCGACGTCGGCCAGCACCTGTCGGTCGAGGAGGAGTCCCAGCTCTACCGGCACTACGGCCTCGCGCAGCCGCACGTGCCGGGCGGCCCGCACACGGCCCGGCACCGGGCCGACGTCCTGGACCCGGTGCACGGCGAGGGCACGGCCGGATCGGCGGGTACGGCGGAGACGCGCTCCCCGGTCGCCGGGTTAGGGCGTGCGCACACCCCCGTGCCCGACCTCAACGTGTACGACCCGATCCCCGGCTACGACACCACGTCCGCGCACGAGTCCGCGCCGGGGTACGACACGGGGCTCGGGTACGACCCCGCGCTCGGCTATGACCCGGCCCGCGTCGAGAGCCGGGCGGGCGGCGGCGAGGCCCAGCACGAGCTGACGATCACCCGGTTCGAGGAGCGGCTGCGCATCACCAAGGAGACCCGCGAGGCCGGGCGGGTGCGGGTGCGCCGCTTCGTGGAGACGGAGGAGTCGGAGGGCACGATCCAGCTCGTCCGGGAGGAGATCGTCGTCGAGCGCGAGCAGATCACCGACGCCACCGTCGACGAGATCCGGGAGATCGGGGAGGACGAGCAGGAGATCATCCTGCACGAGGAGCGGCCCGTGGTGACCACGGAGGCCTATCCGGTCGAGCGGATCCGCATCCGGGTCAAGCAGGTTCCGGTCGAGGAGACCGTGCGCGGGGAGGTCAGGAAGGAGCGCGTCGAGATCGACGAGGACGACGTGCACTACGGCGGCTCCGTGCGTCCCGAACGGGAAGTCCCGATGATCTGAACCGTCCGGGTTCTCGCTGCTCCGCGCCCGCGCGGTTCCCCGGCGTCGCCGGGGAGCGTGCGGGCCGCCTGCGTTTCGGCGCCACTGTGCGGCGTGCCGGATCCCGCGTGCCCCCGTCGCCGCTCCGCGAAGGCGCGGCGCGCGCGTTCATGGTCGCCGATCCGTACGGCGGGGCGGTGCGCGCGGCCGCCGGCCGGAACGGTCCCCTGACCCGCCCGCGCGGGCCGCAGGACCGCGCCCGCGGGCGGCCGCAAAATCGCGTGACGGAACCGCGGCCGCCCGCGTACCGTCATATATGCGCGGGCGCGGGAAAGCGCGTCGGGCA
>QGUZ01000367.1 GCA_003242605.1 Actinomycetota bacterium | reverse complement strand
CGCGGGGGGGGGCGCAGACGGGCCCACGCGCCGGGGGGGAGGATCCCCGCGCCCGCGGGGACGGGGACGGACCCGGCGCTGGGGGTGTCGAACCCTGCCGCGCCGACCGCCCGGCCGCCCGCGGTGAGCACGCGCACCGGCATCACCCGGTTCTCGATGCGCACCTTCTGGCGGATGTCGCGGCGGCGCAGCACCCGGTAGAGCGCCTTCTTGACGTCCTTGCCCTCGGGCATCGGCAGCACGTAGCTGCCCGAGCGGTGCACCTGGCGCACCGCGTACTCGCCGTACTCGTCCTTCTCGAACTTGACCCCGTAGCCCTCCAGGCGGCGCACCATGGCGAAGCCGCGGGTCGCGGTCTGGTAGACGGTGCGCTGGTTGACGATGCCGTCGTTGGCGAGGGTGATGTCGGCCACGTAGTCCTCGGGGGTGGCCTTGCCCGGCACCACGACGTTGTTGACGCCGTCCATGCCCATGGCCAGGGCGCCGCTGTGCCGTACGTGGGCCTTCTCCAGCAGCAGCACCCGGGCGCCGTGCTCGGCGGCGGTGATCGCGGCCATGGTGCCCGCGGTGCCGCCGCCGATGACGAGCACGTCGCAGTCGAGGTGGGTGCGGTCGTCGATCCGCGGGATGTCCATCACAGCTCCTTCACGATGCGCTCGCGGGTGGCCTCGGCGAGGATGCGGACCCCGTCGGAGGTGATCACCGCGATCCGGTGGCCGAGCAGCAGCGCCTCGTCGACGTCGTGGGTGACGAACACGACGGTGGCGGAGGTGTCGCGCAGCACGTCGAGCAGCAGCGGCTGCTGCTCGGCCCTGGTCTGCGCGTCGAGCGCGCCGAACGGCTCGTCCATGAGCACCGCGCGGGGCGCGGCGGCGAGGGCGCGGGCGAGCTGGACGCGCTGGCGCATGCCGCCGGACAGCTCGCGGGGCAGCCGATCCTCGGAGCCGGCGAGCCCGACCCGGGCGATCCACTCGCGGGCGGCGCGGCGGCGCTCGTCCCTCGGCACCTTGCGGATGGCGAGCGGCAGCTCCACGTTGCGCAGCACGGTGCGCCACGGCAGCAGCCCGTCCTCCTGGAAGATCATCGCCCGGTCCGGGGACGGGCCGGTGACCTCCGCGCCGTCGGCGAGGATGCGCCCCCGGTACGGCGGCAGCAGCCCGGCGAGCGCGCGCAGCAGGGTGGACTTGCCGGATCCGGAGGAGCCGACGACGGTGAGGATCTCGCCGGGCTCGATCTCCAGGTCGACGTCGCGGAGCACGCCGCCGCGGCCGTAGCCTAGGGTGACCCGCTCCAGGGTGAGCCGCAGCCCGGCGGCGGCGGTGGTGGCCGTGGTCATGCCCGGCCCTCCTTCGCGGCGCGGGGCAGCCACCGGGTGGCGCGGCGGCCCACGAGCTCGATCAGCGCCGAGGTGAGCCAGCCGAGCGCGCCGATGGTGATCATGCCGACCACGGTGGCCGGGTAGTCGACGAGCGTGTACGCCTGCCAGGTGCGGTAGCCGACGCCGAAGTCGCCGGAGATCATCTCGGCGGAGATCACGCAGATCCAGGACACGCCCATGCCGATCGACAGGCCGCCGAACACGCCGGGCAGCACGCCCGGGAGCACCACGTTGACGAGCACGTGCCGGCGGGTGCCGCCGAGGGTGCGCACCGCATCCTCCCACAGCGTGGGCAGCGCCCGCACCGCGTGCCGGGTGCTCACCATGATCGGGAAGAACGCGGCGGTGCAGGTGATGAACACGATGCCCTGCTCGTCGGTGGGGAAGAGCAGGATCGCGATCGGCACCAGGGCGATCGCCGGGATCGGCCGCACCGCCTCGAGCAGCGGGGTGAGCACGTCGCCGGCCCGGCGGGACCGGCCGATCAGCACGCCGACCGTGACGCCCGCGACCGCGGCGATGCCGAACCCGGTGAGGATGCGGATCAGGCTCTGCAGCAGGTCGAGGTAGTAGACGCGGGTGCCGAGCTGCGCGGCGAACTCGGCGGCGATCTCGTCGAGCGAGGGCAGCCGGTCGAACCGCAGCCAGATCCGCGCGTCGGTGACGGTGAGCAGCTGCCACAGCCCGGCCGCGACGAGCGGCGAGGCGATCCGGATCGCCCAGCCGCGCCACCCGGCGCGGGGCCGGGGCGGCTCTGCCGGGGCGGGCACGTCGAGCGCGGCCCGCGGCCCGGCGGTGCGTACCGCGCTCATCGGCCCTCACCCTCCGCCGCGGCCTTGAGCGCCTCGCCGTACGAGATCGGCTTGGTCTTCGGGTGCTTGTCGCGGTGGGCGTCCGCGCCCTCCTGGGTGGTGAACGGCAGGAAGCGGTGGTGCTCGCCGCCGCCCGGGTCGTGCAGCCAGACCGCCTTGTCGGCGAACCAGTGGGTGCCGGTCACGGTGTCCGGGACGTACGCGGCGCGCACCGGGCCGTCGTGCGCGGCGAGCCGCCGCAGCAGGCAGGTCGGGGTGGCGGCGGGCACCGTGGTGGTGCCGGACACCCAGATCTCCGAGGCGGTGCGCGGGTCGGTCACGTCCACGCCGCACACCTCGTCCCGGCCGGTGATGCGGGCCGGGTTCTCGGTGGAGGCGACGTCGGCGTCGTAGCCCGCGCCGTACGCCTTGCGCAGGTAGGAGTCGTTGACGAACCTGCCGAGGTCCACGCCCTCGAAGCCGTCGCCGATGCGCTTGAGGTACGGGATGTCGTGCTCGAGCGCCTTGACCAGCGGCTGTTTGAGCGTGACGTCGAAGGTGGCGATGCCGTTGCGGCCGTTGTAGAGGTAGACGACCTCGGGCGGCAGGCCGGTCTCCTTCGCCACCGACTCGGCCGCCTCCACCGGGTGCTCGTGCAGGTACCTGGTGGCGTCGATCTGGGCGCGTAGGAACGCGTCGACCACCTCGGGGTGCTGCTCGGCGTACGCCTTGCGGACGACCACGCCGTGGAAGGTTGGCACCTGCAGGGCCGAGCCGTCGAACAGCAGGCGGGCCTTGTCCTGGTAGGCGAGCAGCCCCGGCCAGGCGACGAACTGCGCGTACCCCTGCACGCCGCCCGACTCGAGCTGGGAGGCGCCGACCGGCGGCTGGTGGTTGACCACCTCGACGTCGGCGTTGGGGTCGAGGCCGGACCGCTCGAGCGCCTGGACGAGGGTGCCGTGCCCGGCCGAGCCGACGCTCGCGGAGATCTTCTGTCCCTTCAGGTCGGCGAGGGTGCGCGCCTTCGAGCCGGGCGGTACGACGACCATGTTGAGGCCGCCGTGCAGGTTGTAGCCGGTGACCGAGACGAACTCGGTGCGGGCCGACTCGGCCGCGGCCTGGGTGCGCGAGGCGTTGATGAGCAGCGGGTAGTCGCCCATCGAGCCGATGTCGATCTTCCCGGCGACCATCTTC
This sequence comes from Actinomycetota bacterium, assembly GCA_003242605.1. GTDB lineage: Bacteria > Actinomycetota > Actinomycetes > Streptosporangiales > Streptosporangiaceae > Thermopolyspora. The sequence goes on along the minus strand of QGUZ01000367.1, from coordinate 1,223 downwards.
GCGGTGATCGGGGCGCCGGTGTCGTAGTCCTGCCACTCGACGACGTACCGGTCGCCGAGCCGCTTCTCCAGCAGGCCCAACGAGCGCAGCAGGGTGCCGGCGGTGACGGTGTTGATGGTCTTCGACTGGTAGCCGATGACCACCTTGACCTTGTCGCCGTCGCCCGCCGCGTCCTGCACCGAGCATCCGGCGGCCGCGGCGAGCAGGGCGGTGGCGAGCAGCGCGCGCAGCGTCGTCCTCATCGGGGGTGTCCTCATCGCAGCAGGTAGGGGATGTTGATGGTGATCGCGTCGACCGGGCAGCGCTCGGCGCAGGGCCCGCAGTACCAGCACTCGTCGACGTACATGTACGCCTTGCCGGTCTCCTCGTTGATCGCCAGGGAGTCGAGGGGGCAGACGTCGACGCACAGCGTGCAGCCCTCGATGCACAGGGCCTCGTCGATCGTCACCGGGACCTCGACCCGCTGGTTGACCAGGGGCATGCCTGCTACTCCTTCGTCGTGTCGCGGTGGGGTCCGCGTGGTCAGGCGGGGTGCTCGTCGCCGGAGCGGCGCAGGTGGCCGCGCATGGTGAGGCGGTCGCCGCGGAAGCGGACGAACTCCAGGTCGACCGGGCGGCCGTCGGACAGGTGGGTGAGGCGTTCCACCATGAGCAGCGCCGCGCCGCGGGGCACCTCGAGCACCGAGGCGGTGTGCGGGTCGGCGTTGACGGCCTCCAGGGTCAGCTCGGCCATGCCGAGCGGCCGCCCGGCGATGTGCTCGAGCAGCACGAAGATGTCGTTGTGTTCCAGGTCGGCGTCGAACAGCGGCTCGCCGACGTCGCGAACGAGGTAGGTGAGGTCGAGGGAGAGCGGCAGGCCGTTGAGGCGGCGCAGCCGTTCCAGGTAGACCACCTGCTCGCCGTCGGCGAGGCCGAGGCGCTGCCGTACCGCGGCGGGCGGCTCCATCAGGGTCATGGTGCGGACCTGGTTGGTCACCACGCCGTGCTCGTGCAGCGTCTCGGCGAGGCCGAGCAGCCGGTGCAGGCCGTGCGGGTACTTCTCGGCCGCGATCGTGGTGCCGATGCCCGGGCACCGGTCGACCAGGCCCTCGTCGCGCAGCAGGCCGACCGGGGCCCGCACGGTGTTGCGGGCCGCCCGGAAACCGGGGGCGTGCCCCCCCCCCCGGGCAAGCGCCCCGTGCGGGACCGGTCCGGCCCAAGCTCCCCGCGGGAGAGGGTGGCCCA
>QGUZ01000366.1 GCA_003242605.1 Actinomycetota bacterium | reverse complement strand
CCTCGGGGGGGGCGCGGGGGCGGGGGCGGGCCGGGGGGGGGGCGGCGCGGGCGGGGGGGGGGGGGGGCGGCCGCCCCCCCCCCCCGGGGCCCGGGGGCGGGGGGCGGGGCCGGCCCGCCGGCGCGGCGCCGCGCACCGGGTCGGCCCCGCCGCTGCGGCTGTCGTCCGGCGGCTCGGGCGGCACCGGCGCGTCCGGGAACGGCACGGCCACGCGGGTCACCCGCCCGGCGGCGACCCGCGCCGGGGACGGCGGCGGCTCGCGCCTCGGCGGCTGGTTCAGCTCGGCCGCGGGCGGCTGGTCCCGCCCGTCCGGCGGGTCGTCCCGCGCCTCGGGGAACGGCTCGGGCGGCGGGGGCTGGCTCGGCGGGCGCTCCCGCGGCTCGTCCGGCGGCGGAGGCTGGTTCGGCGGCGGCTCGCGGAACTCGGGCGGCTCGTCGCGGGGCTCCGGCGGCGAGCGGGCGCGCTCCTCGTCCTCCGGCGGCGGGCTGTTCGGCGGCTCGGCCGGCTCGTCCGCGGCGCCGCGCCGTACCGCCGCCACCACCCGGGAGAGCGGGCCGTGGGCGCGCAACGGGTCGCGTCCCGAGCCGCCGCCGCTGTGGCTGCCGAGCCGTACCGAGGAGGACACCGGGCCGTTCTGGCTGCGCCCGGCGAAGCGGGACTCCGACGACGACTAGGGACCGGCCGCGATGTCGCAGGGTATCGACGGCAGGAACATCGTGTTCGCCGCCGTGGTCGCCGTGCTCGCCGCGGTCGGCGTGTACCTGCTGGTCGCCCCCGACCCGCAGGAGGAGACGGCGGGCTCCTCCGGCACCCCGGCGGCACGGCGCGGGGAGGGGACGGCGGCGCCGCTCCCCTCCGGGTCCGCCGCGCCCTCCGCCGCCCCCACGGTCAACCCGGAGGAGTTCGACGTCTACGCGTACCTGCCGTGGTCGCGGGAGCAGCTCGCCGCGTCGGCGGACGTGGCGCGGCGGTTCCTCGCCCAGTACGCGACCCACCGGCACGACGAGGACCCGGTCAGCTACGCGGACCGGCTCAAGTCGTTCACCACCCAGGAGCTCGCCTCCTCGCTCGCCCGCACGGTCACCGACCCGCGGCGGGTGGAGCAGGAGCGGGCCGACCGGGTGGTCTCCGAGGGCACCGCGCGGATCCGGCAGCTGAGGACGTTCGGCGAGAACTCCATCACATGGGTGGGGACCGCGACCGAGCGCATCACCGCGACGAGCGGGCGGCGGGAGGTCGTGCAGGAGTACGCGGTGACGACGATCCAGGTCGGCGACGCCTGGAAGGTGTACGACTTCAACCTCGCCGAGGCCGGCCAGGCGGGTGACGACGCCGGTCCCGAGCCCGGCGGGAGCGACGGCGAGGAGCGGGCGGAATGACCGCGGCCGGCCGTTCCCGGAGCCACCTGCTCATCGTCGTGCTCGCCCTCTCCGGGCTGCTGCTGCTCACGCTCGTGCTCGCGCCGATGCTGCTCACCACGTTCACGCTGCCGTTCGGCGGCCTCGGGTTCGGCGCCGACTGCGCCGAGGCGGCCGCCGACCGCGAGGACGTCTCGCGGAGCGCGCGGGACGACATCCCCGAGGACTACCTGCGGCTGTACAAAGAGCACGGGGCCCGGGTCGGCGTGCAGTGGAACGTGCTCGCCGCGATCGGCAAGCGGGAGACCGACCACGGCCGCTCCACGCTGCCCGGGGTGCGCAGCGGCACCAACTACGCCGGGGCGGCCGGCCCGATGCAGTTCCTCATCAGCACCTGGGGCGGCAAGCCGCGGATCGACGTGCGGTCGGAGACGGTCAACGGGTACGCGTCGGACGGGGACGGCGACGGCATCGCCGACGTGTACAACCCGGCCGACGCGATCCTCGGCGCGGCGCGCATGCTCAAGCGCAACGGCGCCCCCGACGACCTGCGGCGGGCGATCTTCGCCTACAACCACGCCACCTGGTACGTCGACCAGGTGCTCGAGATCGCCCGGCGGTACGCGGCCTCCGGCGACGTGGCGACCCCGCCGGAGTCGAACCCGATGTGCGACCCGGCGTTCCTGGACGGGGTGGAGAGCCGGCTCGTGGCGAAGATCCTCGAGTACGCGCTCGCCCAGCGCGGCAAGCCGTACCGGTGGGGCGCCACCGGGCCGGACGCGTTCGACTGCTCCGGCATCGTCTACATGGCCTACCGGAACGCCGGGCTGACGATCCCGCGCACCACGTTCGGCCAGTGGCCGTTCGGGGTGCGGATCCAGCCGGGCGAGGAGCGGCCCGGCGACCTCGTGTTCTTCAACACCGGCCCGGGTACCCGGCCGGACAGCCCGGGTCACGTCGGGCTCGTGGTCGCCCCCGGCCGGATGATCGAGGCGCGGTGCACGAACTGCGGGCCGATCAAGGTGACCACGTACCGGGACCGGCCGGCCCTGGTCGGGTTCACCCGCCCGCTGGAGAACCCCGAGGTGAAGGAGCAGATCCGGCGTCTCGGCCTCGCCTGACGCTTTCCGCTCCGGCGTTATCCGGCGTCATTCACCGGCCCCGAGGCGGGCCGGGCGTGCGCGGCGGATATGAAAGACGGGCGGATACGAAAGGTAACGGCTACCCATCGACCACGACGCCGTCGTCCGCCGGTCGCCGGGGTCATTTAGGGTCTTCTTCCATGGGCATAGTGGTGGGGGCCGCGATCATCTCGGACGGCAGGCTGCTCGCCGCGCAGCGTGCCGCGCCCGCGGAGCTCGCCGGGGGCTGGGAGTTTCCCGGCGGGAAGGTGCACGGCGGGGAGACCGACGAGCAGGCGCTCATCCGGGAGTGCCAGGAGGAGCTCGGCGTGGTGGTCTCGCTCGGCGAGCGCGTCGGCGGCGACTGGCCGCTCGGCGACGACATGGTGCTGCGGGTGTGGTTCGCCACCGTGGTCGCGGGCACGCCGGTCGCCCGGGAGCACCTGGCGCTGCGCTGGCTCGCCCCGGACGAGCTGTTCGACGTGCCCTGGCTGCCCGGCGACCTGCCCGTGGTACGGCGGGTGCAGCAGATGCTGCCGGACCTGCTCGGGCTGAGCGAGTGAGCCGCCCGGCGGGCGACCTGGGGGAATGACGCCGCGAAAAGACCGGGCCACGAATTGCGACAAAGGCGTCTGACTGGGGTGTTGACGATTTGTGGCTCGATTTCTACGTTGCAGTTGCCGGAGCAAACTATTATTCCGCTGACCCGAATTGCGGAGTTTGACGGCGGAGGCGGCGTGACCCGATCCCCCCGAAAGACGGCGGTGACCGCCGTCCTGGCCTCGCTCGGCCTCACGGGTGCGGTGCTGCTCGCGGCCGCCCCCGCGGTCACCGCGAACGCCGCCGGCGGGACCGTCGCCGCGGCCCCCACCACCGCCGCCCCCACCACCGCCGACCCGGGCGGTGGCCAGGTCGAGCCCCAGCCCACCGGGCAGCCCACGGTCGACGTCACCGTGACCGTCACGGTGACGGCGGAGCCGACCGAGACCGCCGACCCGGTGGTGACGGTCACCACCACGGTCACGCCCGTGCCGACGGTGACCCTGACCAGGACGGTCCGCCCGACGCGGACCACGCCGAACGACCCGCCGGCGACGGCGCAGCCGACCCAGCAGCCCGTGCAGCCGACGCAGGTCCCGATCCAGACCCCCGAGCTGCCGCAGACGGTGACGACCCCGACGCCCACGGAGCCGCCGCTCACGCTGCCGTCGGCGTCCCCGTCGCAGGAGACGGTCCCGAGCGTCACGCCCACCGACACCTCCACCGCCTTCGAGGAACCCACGCCGGACTCGGTGGCGATCGAGATCCGGAACGCCTCCCCGGAGTACGACGAGATCGGGGTGAGCAGGCGGCTCGCCGTACCCGGCATCCTGCTCGTGCTGCTGGTGATCTTCGCGGTGTTCCTGGTGCAGAGCCGGCTGCAGCGGATGGCGCACGCCGCGGTGCGCAAGCCCGCGCCGTCCGGGGCCGCCGCGAGCCCCGGGCCGTACCCGGTCCTGCCCGCCTACGCGCCGCTGATCGGCTTCGTGCCGGTGCAGCCGGTCGTGATGCACCCCGCGCCGCCGGGCTACCCCGGCGGCCCGCCGCCCGGGTACGCCGGGGGCGCCGGTCTGCCGTATCCGGGCGCGCCGGTCCCGCCGACGCAGCCCGGTGCCGCCCCGCAGGCGTTCCCGCAGGGCGCGGCGCAGCCCGGCGCCGTCCACCCGGGCGAGGCCGTCCCCCCGGCGGGCCCGGCCGCGTCCTGGCAGCCGGGTGCCCCGCATCGGGCGCCGCATGCCGCCACTGAGGCGCCCGCGACCGGCGCGGCGTGGCCCGCGCCCGGCCCGGCGCCCGCGGACCCGCCCGGCGCGCCCTCCGGCGGCTGGTTCACCCCGCGCGCCCGCGCCTCCGGCGGGGAGGCGGAGCGCGACCGGCCCGGCGGCGAGGCGACCTCGGTGGTGTTCGCCCGGCCGCGGGCCGCCGGCGCGGTCGCGGCCGCCTCGGCGGCGGCGATCCCCGCCGCGGCCGTGGAGACGGTGTCGATCGAGCGCCTCGGCCCCGACGGGCGGCCGATCGGGCGCGGCGGCGAGGACGAGCCCTCCGGGGCCGGGACGGGCCCGGAGCGGGACGCCGAGG
>QGUZ01000062.1 GCA_003242605.1 Actinomycetota bacterium | reverse complement strand
CGGCGCCTACGAATCGGCCGGGGACCTCAACCGCGCCATCCCCCTGTACGAACGCACCCTGGCCGACCGCGAGCGCATCCTCGGCCCCGACCACCCCGACACCCTCACCTCACGCAACAACCTCGCCTACGCCTACCGAGCGGCCGGGGACCTCAACCGCGCCATCCCCCTGTACGAACGCACCCTGGCCGACCGCGAGCGCATCCTCGGCCCCGACCACCCCAACACCCTCACCTCACGCAACAACCTCGCCGGCGCCTACCAAGCGGCCGGGGACCTCAACCGCGCCATCCCCCTGTACGAACGCACCCTGGCCGACCGCGAGCGCATCCTCGGCCCCGACCACCCCGACACCCTCACCTCACGCAACAACCTCGCCTACGCCTACCAAGCGGCCGGGGACCTCAACCGCGCCATCCCCCTGTACGAACGCACCCTCGCAGATACCGAGCGCATCCTCGGCCCCGACCACCCCAACACCCTCACCTCACGCAACAACCTCGCCTACGCCTACCAAGCGGCCGGGGACCTCAACCGCGCCATCCCCCTCTACGAACGCACCCTCGCAGATACCGAGCGCATCCTCGGCCCCAACCACCCCAACACCCTCACCTCACGCAACAACCTCGCCTACGCCTACCGAGCGGCCGGGGACCTCAACCGCGCCATCCCCCTGTACGAACGCACCCTCGCCGATGCAGAGCGGGTGCTGGGGGATGGCCATCCGATCACTGAGACGGTGAGGAGCAATCTCAGGGCGGTCAAGGACGATGCCTCAGGGGGGAGCTCTCAGGGCTAGTTGAGGGTGAGGGTGGCCCAGACGATTTTGCCGCCTTGGTGGGGCCAGTGGGTGCCCCAGGCGAGGGTTAGGGCGTCGACCAAGAGGAGACCGCGGCCGCCTTCGTCGGTGGGGGTGGCGTCGCGGGGGATTGGGGGGTTGTTCTTCGGGTCCCAGACCTCGATGAGGAGTTCGTCGGTCAGGTTGTGAAGGCAGAGGCAGACGACCGCGAGGTGGTCGTAGAGGTCGCGGTAGCGGGGCTGGGGTGGGATGGGGCCGGCTGCCTTTATTGCGTTGGTCAGGAGTTCGGTGACCACGAGGCCGGCGTCGTCGGCGATGGTGGCCAGGTGCCAGCGGCGGAGCAGGTGGCGGGTATGCATGCGGGCGGTCGCCACCGATGTGGGCATGGCGGGGAGAGCGATGCAGCTTCGGAAGCGGTCTTGGGAGGTGGGGCCGCTTGGGGAGGCGCATCCGCGATGGGGGTGGCCCGCTCGGGGAGTGGCCGGTATCGACGGGTGTGGGGTCAGGGGGCCGTACGGGTCGGGGAGGGGGAGCTCGTGCGACTGCATGGGGGACTCCTGTGGATGACGCGAGTGGGGTCAGGATCTGCGTGTCGAGGTGACCTCGGCGTGAGGCGGCACGTGCTCGCGTATCGCCTGGATCCAGGCGAGTTGGGCGGCGGGATGGTCGTGCTCGGGGTACGGAGCGCAGCCGAGTAGCTGCTCGACCGTCCAGGCGTCCCAGGCGATAATTCGCCAGTTTCGCGAATTCCCCGCTTCGTATGCGCGAAGAATGCTTTCCGCGACGATTCGGACGCCGCGCGACTTTCCAACTCCGAACTCTCCTGTATCGTTCCAATCGCCCGTTTCGCTCCTGGCCTGAACCAGGTAGACAACGGTGCGCGTCGCCTGGGAAGCCGTCATGAACAAAACCGACCTTTCGCACTTCGCCAGCGCGTGACTCCGCATAGGTGGCATGCTTTGCGTTGCTAGGTCCACTGCATGCCGTTTTATGCAGGGCTGCAAGAAGCGCTAATCACGATAGTGGCTTCAGAGCGGGCCGGGAGGGAGTTTTCACATGTCGAGCGGACAGAATCGGGTACGGCGCCGTCAGCTCGTCGCAGAACTGAAAAGGCTTCGCGAAGAGGCGGGACTCACCCAGGAGGAGGTCGCCCGGCAACTGGACTGGCATCACACCAAGGTCTTCCGTATCGAAACCGGCCGTACCGCACCGCACCCGAATGACGTCCGGGTGATGTGCGCCCTCTACGGGGTGACGGACGAGGAACATCTGGCGGCACTGGTTCAACTCGCCAAGGAGTCCCGTAAACGAGGGTGGTGGTACGCATACCGCGACGTTCTGCCCAGCCGATACGAATTCATCATCGGCCTGGAAGAGGAGGCGTACGCCATCCACACTTTCCAACTCGCCGTGGTCCCAGGACTGTTGCAGACCGAGGACTACGCGATGGCTTTGGGCAAGGGCGGGCCACTCGAACTCGACACCGACGAGATCCGGCGGCGCGTCGAGGTACGCATGAACCGTCAGCGCGTGCTCGACAAGCCCGATCGTCCCCAGCTTTGGGCGATCATCGATGAAGCCGCGATCCACCGCGTGGTCGGCGGCCCCAAGGTGATGCTCGCCCAGCTCGAGCACCTGATCACGGCGAGCGAGGCCGGCAAGACGACGATCCAGATCGTCCCCTACACGGTCGGGGCGCACCCGGGGATCTGCGGGCCCTTCGTCATCCTTAAATTCGAGGAACCGTCCGAAACGGACGTTGTTTACATGGAGACCATAGGCGGAAGTATCTCCCTGGATAAGCCAGAAGAGATCCGTAACTACGTCAACGCTTTCGACCACCTGAGAGCGGTGGCCCTCAGCCCTCAGGACACGCGAACTATGCTGATAAGAGCGGCAAAATCCCTAGCCGACGGGTGAAAGGAGATGCCCGATGGCCGACGTAGACCTCTCGGGAGCGGTGTGGCGTAAGAGCAGTCATTCGATGCAGAACGGCGAGTGCGTGGAAGTCGCCGCCGTGGCGAAGGGCCAGGTCGCGGTGCGGGACAGCAAGAACCCGCATGGACCTGCGCTCCTGGTCAGCGCAGCCGACTGGGCGAACTTCATCTCGCAGATCAAGTCGGGTGTACTTGGCCGCTGAATGCGGCGAGGACGGGGTCGGCACGGATCCCGCGGTCGGCCGGACTGGCGGCATGCCTGAACAGGCAGCATGACCGGGCATCCGGGTTGACCGGTAAGCAGAGCCGGATGTGCCGTAAATTTGCAGGTGCGCAATGACGTACGGAATCGATCTGTCGGGCGCTGGGTGGCGCAAGAGCACGCGTTCCCAGCAGAGCGGAAATTGCATTGAGGTCGCTGCGGTTTCGGGCGGCCGAATCGCAGTGCGGGACAGCAAGAATCCCGATGGTCCCGCGCTCGTGGTGAACGCCGCGGAGTGGGCGGCCTTCGTCTCGCGGATCAAGGCCGGCGCGCTCGGCCGCTGAGCCGGCGGCGGACACCGATCGGCCCGGACGGCCGGTCAAGGGTCCCGCCCTGCTTCACGAAGTCCCCGGCAAACACGGGTCGGTCATCCATGACCACCCGGCCAACCGACACGCGGAACCCCGCCCGCGCGCCCGGCGGCACGGCCGGTACGGCTTTGCCGTACGGCTGCCGCGTCCGCGTCGGCGGGTGGGGTTCGCGGCGGGGGCGTGGCAGGGTGGAGGTATGAACCGGCTACGCGGTGAAACGTCGCCTTATCTGTTACAGCACGCCGACAACCCGGTGGACTGGTGGCCGTGGGGAGAGGAGGCGATGCGAGAGGCCAAGCGGCGGGACGTGCCCATGCTGATCAGCATTGGGTACTCGTCCTGCCACTGGTTAGCCTCTCGCGACCGCTGATGCCATGTGATGGCGCACGAGTCGTTCGAGGATGAGGCGACCGCGGCGCTGATGAACGAGCGGTTCGTCAACGTGAAGGTGGACCGCGAGGAGCGTCCCGACGTGGACGCGATCTACATGACCGCCACCCAGGCGATGACCGGCCAGGGCGGCTGGCCGATGACGGTGTTCGCCACGCCGGACGGGCACCCGTTCTACACGGGCACCTACTTCCCGCGCGCCCAGTTCCAGCGGCTGCTGATCGGGATCTCGGAGGCGTGGCGGAACGACCGCGAGGGCGTGCTCCGCCAGGGCGCCCACGTGGTGCGCGCGCTCACCGAGCACGCCGGCCTGCCGAAGGGGCCGCTGCCGACCCCGGACGACCTGGCGCAGGCCGAGCGGGCGCTCGCCGCGGAGTTCGACCCGATGCACGGCGGGTTCGGCACGGCGCCGAAGTTCCCGCCGTCGATGGTGCTCGAGTTCCTGCTGCGCCGCGGCACCCCGGACGCGATGCGGATCGCGGGCCGGACGCTGGCCGCGATGGCGTACGGCGGCATCTACGACCAGCTCGGCGGCGGGTTCGCGCGGTACAGCGTGGACGCCACCTGGACCGTGCCGCACTTCGAGAAGATGCTCTACGACAACGCCCTGCTGCTGCGCGTCTACACGCACTGGTGGCGGGCGCTCGCCGCGCGCCCGGCGGAGGAGAACCCGGACCGGGACGTCGAGCTGGCGCTGGCCCGGCGGATCGCGCTGGAGACCGCGGACTGGCTGCTCGCCGAGATGCGCACGCCGGAGGGCGGGTTCGCCTCGGCGCTCGACGCGGACAGCGAGGGCGAGGAGGGCAAATTCTACGTCTGGACCCCGGACGAGCTGCGCGCCGTGCTCGGGGACGAGGACGGCGCGTGGGCGTGCCGGGTGTTCGGGGTGACCGACGAGGGCACGTTCGAGCGCGGCACCTCGGTGCTGCGGCTGCTCGCCGACCCGCTCGCCCCCCGGCCCGGCTCCGGCGACCCGGAGGCCCCGGCCGACCCCGACGAGGCCGCGCGGTTCGCGCGGGTGCGCGCCGCGCTGCGCGAGGCCCGCGCCGCCCGGGTACGGCCCGGCCGCGACGACAAGGTGGTCGCGGCGTGGAACGGGCTCACCATCGCCGCGCTCGCCGAGGCCGGGGTGATCTTCGACCGGCCGGACCTCGTCGACGCCGCCCGCGCCGCCGCCGTACTGCTCGACGAGGTGCACGTGGCCGGCGGGCGGCTGCTGCGCACCTCGCGCGACGGGCGGCCCGGGCCGAACGCGGGGGTGCTGGAGGACTACGGCGACGTCGCCGAGGGCCTGCTCACCCTGTACGGCGTGACCGGCGAGACCCGGTGGTTCCGCCGCGCCGGCGAGCTGCTCGACGTGGTGCTCGAGCACTTCCCCGACGGCAAGGGCGGGTTCTACGACACGCCGGACGACGGCGGCGCCGAGCTGTTTCAGCGCCCGCAGGACCCGACCGACAACGCCGCGCCGTCCGGGACCACGGCGGCCGCGGGGGCGCTGCTCACCTACGCCGCGCTCACCGGGTCGGCGCGGCACCGGGAGGCGGCCGAGTCGGCGCTCGGCGTGGTCTCCACGCTCGCCGCGAAGTTCGCCCGGTTCGCCGGGTGGGGGCTCGCGGTCGCCCAGGCCGCCCAGGACGGGCCGGTCGAGGTCGCGGTGGTGGGCCCGGCGGGCGATCCGCGTACCGCGGAGCTGCACCGGACCGCGTACCTCGCCGACGTGCCGGGGGCGGCGATCGCGCTGGGCGAGCCCGCCGACGGGCGGGCCGAGGTGCCGCTGCTCGAGGCGCGCGGCCTGGTGGACGGGCGCCCGGCCGCGTACGTCTGCCGCCGCTTCACCTGCCGCGCCCCGGTCACCACCCCGGAGGAGCTGCGCGCCGAGCTGGCGCAGGGCCGGTGACGCCGCCGGAGGGCTCGAACGCGCCCCGAGGCGGCCTCACCGGCCGTTACCGTGCGTGATTTTACCTACGGAACCAAAAGCGCTCTGAAAATTTTGGGGATCAACGCAGAAAGGAGGAAGGTCGCCACTAAAGAAAGGAGATCAACCGGCATGCCGGTCAATTTGGACAACACCGAGCCTCTCGCCTGGGATTCGCCGGATTTGGACGAGGACACCCAGGAGATGCTCGAGACCTTGCAGGCGAACATCCTGCACCCGCATGTCCGGGAGCACATGTCCGTGCTGTTCCTGCACTTCGGCGACGGCGGCGACGGGCGGAGGTTCCTGCGGCGCCTCGTCCCGCTGATGAAGTCGGCGAAGGAACATCTGCGCGAGCTGCGTTCATTTCGCATGTCGCAGATAACCGGCACGACGTACGTCGGGGTCGGCATCAGCAAGGCCGGTTACCGGAAACTCGGTGACGCGACAGACAAATTTACCGACATCGCATTTCAAAACGGGATGAAAGCCCGCCGGGAGACGCTGAACGACCCGCCGATCACCGCGTGGGACGAGCCGTACCGGCAGGAGATCCACGCCGTGATCATCATCGGGGACGCCACCCCGGAGCCGGTCGCCGCGACCCGGGCCACGATCCTCGAGCTGGTGCCGCCGACCGCCCGGCTGCTCGGCGAGGAGACCGGGCTCGCCCAGCGCAACCCCGAGGGCGAGGGGATCGAGCACTTCGGCTACGTCGACGGCCGCAGCCAGCCGCTGTTCCTCGCCGACCAGGTCGCGGCGGAGCCGCAGGGCCACTGGAACCCGTTCTTCCCGCTCCGCCACGTGCTGGTCGCCGACCCGCTCGCCCCCAACCCGCGGCGGCACTTCGGCAGCTACCTCGTCTACCGCAAGCTGGAGCAGAACGTCCGGGCGTTCCGCCAGGCCGAGCTGGACCTCGCCAACCGGCTCGGGCTCATCGGCGAGGACCGCAAGCGCGCCGGCGCGCTGCTCGTCGGCAGGTTCCGGGACGGCACCCCGCTGCGGCTGCACGCCAAGCCCGGCGCGCAGCCCGACCCCGCGGTGAACGACTTCAACTACGACGGCGACCCCGGCAGCAAGTGCCCGGTCTTCGCGCACGTCCGCAAGTCCACGCCCCGGGAGTCGCGGGACGGCGGCTCGGAGCGCACGCTCGGCGTGATGATGGCCCGGCGCGGCCAGACGTACGGCGTGCGCACCGACAACCCCTGGGACGACGCTCCCCCGGAGACCCGGCCGACCGGCGGCGTCGGCCTGCTGTTCATGGCGTTCAACTCCAACCTGGTGCGGCAGTTCGAGTTCGTGCAGCGCGCCTGGGCGAACAACCCCGACTTCCCGCGGTCCGGCACCGGCCTCGACCCGCTGATCGGCCAGGGCCCGCGGGACGTGCCCATCCGCTACCCGCTGACCTGGGGCGGCAACGAGCTGTCCCCGCCGCTGCCGCAGGTCCCCCAGACGGTGACGATGAAGGGCGGCGAGTACTTCTTCGCGCCCTCCCTCGCCTACCTCAACAACCTCTGACCCCGGCCGGACGGCTCCGTGAGCCGGACCCTCCTCCCTCCTCCCGAGGCCGGTGCCCGCACCCGCGCGGGCGCCGGCCTCACCCGTTCCCGGCCCGGCGCGCCGGGCCGTACGGCACGGCGGCGGGCGCGCGGCCGCGTGTTTTGCCGCCGTCGCTGCGAGGTGGCGGCGCACGGGGGTAGGTGGCGGGCGTGAGCCGCGCCGCAGGCGGTGGGCGCCGGGCAAACCCGGCGGGCCCGCCGCCGGCGACCGCGCGGCCGCGACAACCGAGCCGGACGACGGTCCGAGCGCCGGAGACCCGATGCGGCCGATCGGCCACCCGCGATCCCACGGTGCCCGCGCCTGCCCGCGGCACGCGACCGGCGTCGCGCCACCGGTACGGCACCGCCCGCCGCCCGGCGGCCTCCCGGCACCCACGATCTGGAGGAACGATCATGCATGGAGCCGTTCTGTACGCACCGCACGACGTCCGCGTCGAGGACCGGCCCGACCCGGTGATCGAGGAGCCGACCGACGCGATCATCCGCCTCGTGGCCACCTGCATCTGCGGCTCGGACCTGTGGCCGTACCGGGGCGCGGACGACGTGCCCGGGCCGCGGCCGATGGGGCACGAGTACGTCGGCGTGGTGGAGGAGGTCGGGGACGAGGTCGCCACGCTCGAGCCCGGCATGTTCGTGGTCGGCTCGTTCTGGGCCTCGGACAACACCTGCGAGATCTGCCGCGCCGGCTACCAGAGCGGGTGCGTCAACCGGGTGCTCATGGCCACGATCGGCACCCAGTCGCAGCTCGCCCGGATCCCGCTCGCCGACGGCACGCTCGTCCCCACCCCGGACCCGCCGGAGCCGGACCTCGTGCCGAGCCTGCTCGCCGCCTCCGACGTGCTCGGCACCGGCTGGTTCGGCGCGGACGCCGCCGAGGCCGGGCCGGGCAAGACCGTGGTCGTGGTCGGCGACGGCGCGGTCGGGCTGTGCGCGGTGCTCGCCGCCCGGCAGTTCGGCGCCGACCGGATCGTCGCGATGAGCCGCCACCCGACCCGGCAGGAGCTCGCCCGCCACTTCGGCGCCACCGACGTCGTGGTCGAGCGGGGCGACGCCGGGGTGGCGCGGATCCGGGAGCTGACCGACGGGCTCGGCGCGCACAGCGTGGTCGAGGCGGTCGGCACCCAGCAGTCGATGGTGCAGGCGATCCGCTCCACCCGCCCCGGCGGGCACGTCGGGTTCGTCGGCCTCGCCCACGACGTCGCGCTCCCCGGGGACGAGCTGTTCGAGTCGCTGGTGCACCTGCACGGCGGCCCCGCGCCGGTGCGCCGCTACCTGCCCGAGCTGATCCGGCTGATCGTCGAGCGGAAGATCGACCCGGGCAAGGTGTTCGACCTCGTGCTGCCGCTCGACCTGGCGGCCGAGGGGTACCGGGCGATGGACGAGCGCCGCGCCGTCAAGGTGCTGCTCACCCCGAACGGCGGGATCCCCTGGGCGGCCTGAGCCGCGCCGCCGGCTACGGGCTGCGGGTCGGGCCGCCGAAGAACGGGGAGTCGGAGTCGCCGGGCCGCTGCTCCTCGGGGCCGCCGGGGCCGGCCGGGCCGTCCTCGTCGCCGCCGAACAGGTCGGGCACCCGGATCTCCGGCTCGCCGCCCGGACGGCCGATCTCGTCCTCGCCGCCGGGGACCGGCTCGCCGGTGGGCTCCTCCTCCCGCGCCGGCGGCTCGGACTCCTCGGCGGTCGCCTCCGGGGTCGGGGTCGCCGGGGTCGGGTCCGGGGTGGCCTCGCCCTCGTCGGCGAACGGGTCGGACCAGGACCGGTAGCCGGTCGGCTCGGGGAAGGTCTCCACCGGCTTGCCCGCCATCGCCTCGGTCATGAACGCCCGCCAGATCTGGGCGGGCAGCGAGCCGCCGTACAGCTCGCCGTACCCGGGGACGGTGACCGGCTTGTTGTCGTCGCGGAACATGTTCACCGCGGTGGACAGCTGCGGCGTGTAGCCGACGAACCACACCGCGGACGACTTGTCCATGGTGCCGGTCTTGCCGGCGGCGGGGCGGTCGCTGAGCCGGGCCGCGGTGCCGGTGCCGGACTGCACGACCTGGGTGAGGGCGTAGGTGGTGTCGGCCGCGGTCTCCGGCTTGAACACGCGCTTGCCCTCGGCGGTGAACTCGCGGGTGACGCCGGAGGCGTCCCGCACCGAGCGGATCACGTGCGTCTCGTGGTAGACGCCGCCCGCGGCGAACACGCCGTACCCCGCGGCCTGCTGCACCGCGCTCACCGAGGCGACGCCGAGCGGGAACGTGGCCGCGTCCTTGTGCGGCTCGAGCTGCTCGGCGGGGATGCCCGCGGCCTCCGCGGCCCGCGCCACCTTGTCGAGGCCGATGCGCTGGCCGAGGTCGACGAACGCGGTGTTCACCGAGTGGCGGGTGGCGGTGACCAGGTCGATCGCGGCGCCGTACGAGGTGCCGCCGGAGTTGGGGATGAGCGCCGAGGCGACCCGCATCGGCGAGTTGCCGTTCACCCGGGTGTCGAGGCCGAGGCCCTCCTCCAGGGCGGCGGCGAGCGCGTACACCTTGAACGTGGAGGCGGCCTGCACCTTCGCGGAGAACGCGTTGTCGTACTGGTAGCCCTTGCCGCCGTAGAAGGCGAGCACCTCGCCGGTGTCCGGGTCGACCGCGGCGAGCCCGGTGCGCACCTTCTTCGGCGTGCCCTCCGGCAGGGTCGACTCGACCGCGCGCTGGGCGGCGGCCATCAGCTCCTTGTCGAAGGTGGTGACGATGCGCAGCCCGCCCTGGTTGATCTGCTCGTCGCTGTAGCCGCGGCGGTTCAGCTCGGCGCGGACCTGGGCGAGCATGTGGCCCTTCTGGCCGGTGAGCGAGAGCGGCCCCTTCGGCTTGATCAGCTTGGGGAAGCGGGCGGCGGCGGCCTGGTCGGCGGTGAGCGCGCCGATCTCCCGCATCGAGTCGAT
This sequence comes from Actinomycetota bacterium, assembly GCA_003242605.1. Taxonomy (GTDB): domain Bacteria; phylum Actinomycetota; class Actinomycetes; order Streptosporangiales; family Streptosporangiaceae; genus Thermopolyspora. Next base: position 10,827 of record QGUZ01000062.1, on the reverse strand, counting down.
CACCCACTTCCACCGGGCCTGCACCGCCTTCAGGTCGTCGCCCTTGGGGTCGGCGAACCGGCTCGGCTGCTGGATGACGGCGGCGAGGTAGGCGCCCTCGGCGATGGTGAGGTCGCCGACGTTCTTGCCGAAGTACGCCTGGGAGGCGGCCTGGATGCCGTGCGCGCCGCGGCCGAAGTAGATCGTGTTGAGGTACTGCTCGAGGATCCAGTCCTTCGGCTTGGACTGGTCCACCTTGAGCGCGATGAGGATCTCCTTGAGCTTGCGGGTGATGGACCGTTCCTGGCTGAGGCCGCTGTAGTAGTTGCGCACCATCTGCTGGGTGATCGTGGACCCGCCCTGCAGCTGCCGGCCGCTCAGCGTGGACCACATCGCGCGGAGCGTGCCGGTGATCGAGACGCCCTGGTCCTCGTAGAAGGTGCGGTTCTCGGCGGCGATCACCGCGTTGCGCACGTGCAGCGGGACCCGGTCGAGCGCCACCCGGGTACGGTTCACCCCCTGGGTGGCGAGCACGGTCTTGCCGTCCCGGTAGTAGATCACCGACTTCTGGGCGAGGGCGGCCGGCTTGGCCCCGTCGGGTATCGGGGTGACGGCCCAGGCGACGGCGAAGGCCGCGATGCCGAGCAGCAGCCCGGCGCAGCAGGTCAGCAGCGCGTAGCGCAGCAGGCGACGCCCGATGCCACGCTTCCCCCGGCCGTCACGCACCTTGATCCCCCCGAATCACCTGGTCGCGCACACCCCGTAGCCCTTCGAGAGCCTAATGACCGGTTACCGGTTAATCGGGGCGCAAAGCGGTTATTTGCTGCTCTTTGCGAAGTTTTTACTCTCCCCCTCTTTACTGGGCCCCGCTTTACCGGGTCCCGCTTTGCTCGGTCCCTCTTTGGTCCCCTGCTTCTTGTGTACCTCGCCGCCCCGGTCCCCCGCGCTCACCTGGGCGGCGACAAGCGGCAGCACCCGGTAGCTCACCGGGGTGTCGAGCGCGATCACCGAGGAGGTGCGCACCACGCCCTCGATCGCCACGATCTCGTCGATCACCCGCTGCAGGTCGGCGTTGCTGCGCGCGACCACCCGGCACAGCATGTCACCGGTGCCGGTGATCGTGTGCACCTCGAGCACTTCCGGTATGAGCGCGAGCCGGTCGGCCACCGGATCGTGGCCGCTCACCTGCCGGATCTGCAGCGTCACGAAGGCGGTGACCGGGTAACCGAGCGCGGCCGGGTCCACCTGGGGCCCGAACCCCGTGATGACCCCGCTCGCCATGAGGCGGTTGAGCCGAGCCTGCACCGTGCCCCGTGCCACCCGCAACCGGCGCGAGCACTCCAGCACCCCCAGGCGGGGCTCCGCGGTGAGCAGCGCGATCAGCCGCGCGTCCAGCAGGTCCACCGCCATGGGCGAATCCCCCTCGAACGGATTGCGCTCCTTGTCACCGATTATCGCCACCGCCCGCCGGTACGGCCCGGCTTGGAAATCCCGGCGACGGCAAAGCCCGCCGAAACGCCGTCGCCGCCTGCCCGGCGCACGGCCGCTCCTCGCATAGGCTGCGAACCATGGGGGGAACCGGGAAACCGCTGCTGAGGTCCGCACTGTCGGCCGTCCTCATCGCGACGACGACGTTCGCCTGCTCGGCCTCGACCGGGGCGCCCGGCCCGGCCACCCCGGCGGCCGGGAACGCGGCCACCGGCGGCGCCCGGCAGGCCGCGGTGGCGGGCGCGGCCGGCATCGGCGACCCCGACTTCCCCACCGACGGCAACGGCGGCTACGACGTCGCCCACTACGACCTGCGGCTCACCTACCGCCCGCAGACCAAGCGGCTCGACGGCACCGCGCGCATCCGCGCGACGGCCGTACAGCGCCTCGCCCGGTTCAACCTCGACCTGCACGGGCTCACCGTGCACGGGGCGCGGGTGAACGGGGCCGCGGCCCGGGTGGAACGTTCCGGGGACGAGCTCACGATCATCCCCGCCGCGCCGCTGGAGCGCGACGCCGAGTTCACGGTCGAGATCGACTACGGCGGCGTGCCCCGGCCCTTCCGGCAGCCGGGCGCGCTCGGCACCTTCGGGTTCGTGGCCACGCCGGACGGCGCGTTCGTCGCCTGCCAGCCGAACGGCGCCAAGACCTGGTTCCCGAGCAACGACCACCCGCTGGACAAGGCCACCTTCGACTTCACCATCACCGTGCCGGAGGGGCTCGTCGCGATCGCGAACGGCGAGCAGGTGCGCCCGCCGGAGACCAAGGACGGCATGACCACGTACACCTGGCGCGAGTCGAACCCGATGGTGACCTACCTCGCCACGATGACGCTCGGGAAGTTCCAGGTGCGCACCGGCCGCACGCCCGGCGGCATCCCCGCCTTCGCCGCCGCCGACCCGAAGTACGCGCACACGCTCGACGACCTGTACACCACCTCGGCGAAGATCACCGACCACTGGGCGAAGCTGTTCGGCCCGTACCCGTTCCGCTCCACCGGCGGCGTGGTCGACGACTACGAGGCCGGGTACGCGCTGGAGAACCAGACCAAGCCGATCTACGGCGGCTTCGAGCCCGACCAGTCGATCATCGCGCACGAGCTCGCCCACCAGTGGTTCGGCAACAGCGTGAGCATCAAGCGCTGGCGGGATTTGTGGCTCAACGAGGGCTTCGCCACCTACGCCGAGTGGCTGTGGAACGAGCGGACCGGTGACGCCACGGTGGAGACGGCGTTCAAGAACCAGTACGACATGCCGAACAACCCGATCTGGGACTACCCGCCGGGCATGGCGCAGAAGGACGACCTGTTCAACCTCTCGGTCTACATGCGCGGCGCGATGACCCTGCACGCGCTGCGCAAGGAGATCGGCGACCGCACGTTCTTCAACCTGCTGCGCGAGTGGGCGGCCACGTACAAGCACGGCCACGCCACCACCGACGACTTCATCGCGATGGCCGAGCGGATGTCCGGCAAGCAGCTCGACGCGCTGTTCGACGCCTGGCTGTTCAAGAAGGGCCGGCCCGCCTACCAGGGGTAGGCCGCCCGCGCCGAGCCGTACGGCTCAGCGAAGGGCCGTGCCGTACGGCTCAGCCGAAGAACAGCTTGTAGCCGTCGTCGCGGAGGGCCTGGAGCACCTCCTCGCAGTGGTCGGGCCCCTTGGTCTCCAGGTGCAGCAGCACCTCGGCCTCGTCGAGGCGCAGCCGCGGGCCCATGCGCTCGTGCACCACGTCGATCACGTTCGCGCCGAGGCCGGCGATGCGGCCGAGCAGCGCGGCGAGCGCGCCCGGGCGGTCGGCGAGCCGGATGCGGAAGGCGAGGAACCGGCCCGCGACGGCGAGGCCGTGGCGCAGCAGCTTCGACAGCAGCAGCGGGTCGATGTTGCCGCCGGAGAGCACCACCGCGACCGGCGGCTCGACCATGTGCGGCTGGTCGAGCAGGGCGGCCACCCCCGCCACCCCGGCCGGCTCGACCACGAGCTTGGCGCGCTCGAGGCAGAGCAGCAGCGCCCGGGAGATGGTCTCCTCCGGCACCGTGACCACCTGGTCGACGAGGTAGTGGATCATCTCGAAGGTGAGGTCGCCGGGGCGCCCCACCGCGATGCCGTCGGCCATCGTCGAGCTGGGCTCCACGGTGACCGGGCGGCCCGCGGCGAGCGAGAGCGGGAACGCGGCCGCGTTCTCCGCCTGCACGCCCACCACCCGCACCCCGGGCCGCAGCGTCTTGGCCGCGAGCGCCACCCCGGCCGCGAGCCCGCCGCCGCCGATCGCCAGCACGATCGTGCCCACCTCGGGCAGCTGGTCGACGATCTCCAGGCCGAGCGTGCCCTGCCCGGCCACGATGTCCGGATGGTCGAACGGGTGGATGAACACCGCGCCGGTCCGCTCGGCGTACTTGGTCGCCTCGGCGAGCGCCGCGTCCACGGTCTGCCCGGCGAACACCACCTGCGCGCCGTACGCCCGGGTCGCCTCCACCTTCGGCAGCGGCGCGCCCTCCGGCATGTACACGGTCGCCTGCGTGCCGAGCAGCTGCGAGGCGAGCGCCACCCCCTGGGCGTGGTTGCCCGCGCTCGCCGCGACCACGCCGCGCGCCCGCTCCTCCTCGCTCAGCCGGGCGATCCGCACGTACGCGCCGCGGATCTTGAACGAGCCGGCCCGCTGCAGGTTCTCGCACTTGAGGTAGACCGGGCCGCCGACGAGCTCCGACAGCACCCGCGAGTACTGCATCGGCGTCCGCACGATCACGTCGTCGAGCAGTTTGCGGGCGGCCACCACGTCCTCGTAGCTCACCTGCGGGGTCTGGCGTCGGCGCTCCATACCGGCAGTCTCCCACGCCCGCCACCGTGACCTGGGCAACCGTCGCGCCGCCGCATCGGCCTTCGGGAGAGATCCCGCCCACCGATCAGCTATGAGGAAGCGACACCGCCTCGGGTGGCTCGGTGAGGGCACGCAGGTACCGGGCGGCCGACGACGTACGCGCCTTCTCCGGCAGCGCCTTGAGGATCTGACCGGCGATGTGCCGACGTGCCGCGTTGACGGGCAGCCCTTGTGCACTCGTCAGCGCATGGTTGAGTCCCTCCGCCACGTCGCCGTCACGGACGAGGCTGAGGGACTGCATGTAGTTGAGATTCGCCATGCCGTGCACAAGTTCGGGCGGGTATGTGGCCAGCGCGGTATCGAGAGATCGGGACGCGCGTCGCCTGTCGTCGACGAGAGCGGAGACGTAGGCGGCATCCCAGCGCACCTCGTCCTCGGTGAAACTGAACCCGACGAGGTGGCGGTTGCTGGTAACCGCGGGCGGAAGTCGATCGAACACCTCGGACAGATCCCGCAACGCGGCATGGGCGCCTCTCTCATCACCCTGCGAGCCCAGCGCGAACGCGCGGATCTCGTACGCCTTGGCCAGCCCGGCGCTCGGCGCGCCCTTGGCGAGTCCGATGGCCTCATCGACCAGACGGGTGATCGCCTCGATCGGTTTGCCGGTGTAGTACGCGCCCGTCGCCTCCCTGGCGCGAATCCACACGGCCAGATCACGGTCCCCGGAGGCGTCGGCGGCCCGTCGCGCGGTGCGCCATGCCTGCCACGCGGCCTGATAGCCGCCCACATCGTCCAGCTGTCCAGCGAGAAGCGCGGAAAGCTGGGAGCTGACCCGCAGCAGCCCGGCTTGTACCAACGGATCGGTAGTGCGATCCAGCAGACGCCCCACCTCGACGAGGTCCGTCACCACGTTCTGCATCGTGGCTCCCAGCGGCCCGGTCGTGCCGCGATAGGCGTACTCCCAGACGGTCCGCTCCCACTCGTCGAGCCCGAAGTCGTCCCGATCGCCTATGGCGCGGTTCACCTCGAACAGGATCGTCTGGATCACGCTCGGCGGCACGACCGCCGTGGTCCCGAGCCCGGCGAGGATCTGCATCGCCGCGCGCCGTTCCATGTCGTCGTCATCCTCTGTGCTCTCGGCCCTCGCGGGCAGGGTACGGCTGCGCAACCGCCGGATCTCTCCCCGTAACCGTTCGAGTTCCATCGCCTGCGCGCGCAGCGCGGCCTCGGTCAGCTCCCCGCCGGTCTCCAGGGCGCGCTCCAGCGCCGTGACCGCGTCGGCGGACGGCGCGTTCCTGCCCTGCTCCCACTTGCCGATCACCGAGTGATCCCACCGGACCTGCTCGGCCAGCCCGCGCAGGCTCAGCCCGCGCCGCTCGCGCCACATCCGCAGCACCGCCCCGAACGCCGCCCAGGGCGCGGGGCCGGCCGCGTCCGATCGCTCCGCCATGTCCCCTCGCGATCCGTCGCACCGCGTCGCAGCGCCGATCCGGCGACACAGCGCACCTTGTTCGTCACGGAGAGTCAACACAACTATGACACCACGTCACGGCAAACGACGGGGAAAACGAGGTGATCGATGACGGCGTCGCGCGGAGACGGCCACCGGGCGGAACCGTACCCGGCCGGGGTGTTCCCGTGGCCGTGGTGGCCGCCGCTGTACGTCTACGACGTCGAGGGCGGCGACGGGCGCGGCGTGTGCGGGGTGACCGAGTCGTTCACGACCGCGAAGCGTCACGTGCTCGCGGCGTTGACCACGATGCCGGACGGTGCCTCGGGCCGCATCCGCCCGGCGCACCTGGATCTCAACGCGCTGCCGCACCCGGACTACCGGTACGGCCCGGTGATCGCCCGCGCGTGGCGCGACCCGGGACACGGGGCGGGTGCGGGTCGACGACGCCCCGGCGGTCCGCAGGCGTACGGCACGCCGTACCGCGGGGATGGAGGCCGGGGATGAGGAACGCGGGTGATGGCGGGCGTGGCGACGGGTGGGGGTGGGCCCGCCGCGTGCCCTCGGTGCGGCCGGTCAGCCGCGGAAGATGAGCATGGAGGCGGTGAAGCCGTGGACGTGGTTGCGGCCGGCCACGGGGCCGATCTCGCCGGCGGCGAAGAAGCCGGCGACGCCGATCGGGCCGAGCGCCTCGCGGACCGCGGCCGGGTCGTGGTCGGCGGAGCCGAACATGGTGGCGCCGCGGCCGTTGCAGGAGAACAGCAGGGCGCCGGCGACGCGGCGGCCCTGCGCCACGTAGCGGTCGAGCGTCTCGTAGAGGTCCTCGTCGGCGGCGACGGCGTCGCGGACCTGGAAGCGGACCGTGCGGCCCACCTCGACCACGTCGCCGATGGCGACCGCCTCGCGCTCGGGGTCGATGCCGAGCACGCCCCGGATGAGGAAGTCGCCCTGCTCGTGCCGCTCGGCGTACTCGTCCATGGCGATGCCGATCTGCAGCCCGGCGGCGACGAGCTCCCGCTCGTCCTCGTCGAGGGAGCTGACCAGCTCCTCCAGGCGGGCGAGCGCGGGCTGGCCGGCGAGCTCGAGCAGCAGGTTGTCCTCGGCCGCGGTGACCACCATCGACCGGCCGATGGGGCGGCAGCCCTGGCTCACCACGGTGTCCACCTCGATCGGGCCGCCGAGCAGCACGCCGATCGCGCCCTCGGTGAGCACCTCGCCGTCGGCGAACAGCCGTACCGAGCCGCGGCCCTGCAGGCCGTTGGCGAGCCCGCCGATCAGCGGCAGGCCGCCGAGCACCTGGCCGGAGCGCTCGACGAACGCGTCGGTCGGGAAACTGTAGGGGTCGGCGAGGAGGATCGCGGCGCGGTCCTCGCCGTCCCGCTCCGGCAGGCCGATCACCACGAACCGGTCCTCGGCCTGCAACGTCTCCAGCGCGAACGGGATGATCCTCGCCTTGTCGAGGGTGGCCGCCCACGCGCTCACCGCGGGCGTCACCTCGATCCCGCGGCCGCCACCGATCACACCCGTGGAACTGCATCCGATCACGTGCGTGTCCGCACCGGCCCGGCGGGCCATCTCCATGGCTCGGACGCCCGCCCGGGTCACGTCGTCGGGGTCGTCGCCGCAGATGAAGAAGCACACCAGGTCCGGGGAACCGGACAGGCCCGACAGGGCCTGACGCACCGCCCGTTCCGCGGTCGCGACCAGATCGAGATCCGTCTCGCCCACGGCGAGACCGTCGGCGAAGCGACTCGTCAACACTGCCATGAGTCTCGCCTTCCACTAGTCCGGCTAGTCCCCTTGGCCCGTTTCTCCCCACTACAGAGGTAACAACGCGTTCTTCACGTCACTCGTTGGCGGGAGATCCGCGACATCGGAGGGGTGCGCTACGGCGAGACGCGACATAGTCTCGATCCCGTGCATCCAATCCCAGAGGTTCACACTCTGCGTGAACTCCGCGAGACCGGTCACGTCCACCGCACGGTCAAGGCCGAGATCCGCGAGAACCTGCTCGCCCGGCTGCGTTCCGGCGAGCCCCGCTTCCCCGGCATCGTCGGCTTCGACGACACCGTGCTCCCCCACCTCGAGCGGGCCCTGCTCGCCGGCCACGACATCGTCCTGCTCGGCGAACGCGGCCAGGGCAAGACCCGGCTCATCCGCACCGTCGCCGGGCTGCTCGACGAGTGGACCCCGGTCATCGCCGGCTGCGAGATCAACGACCACCCGTACGCGCCGGTCTGCGTGCGCTGCCGCAGGCTCGCCGAGGAGATGGGCGACGACCTGCCGGTGGCGTGGCGGCACCGGGACGAGCGGTACGGCGAGAAGCTCGCCACCCCCGACACCTCGGTGGGCGACCTCATCGGCGACGTCGACCCGATCAAGATCGCCGAAGGCCGTACCCTCGGCGACCCGGAGACCGTGCACTACGGCCTCGTGCCCCGCACCAACCGCGGCATCTTCTCCGTCAACGAGCTCCCCGACCTCGCCGAGCGCATCCAGGTCGCGCTGCTCAACGTGCTCGAGGAGCGCGACATCCAGATCCGCGGCTACAACCTGCGGCTGCCCCTCGACATCCTGCTGATCGCGAGCGCCAACCCCGAGGACTACACCAACCGCGGCCGCATCATCACCCCGCTCAAGGACCGGTTCGGCGCGGAGATCCGCACCCACTACCCGCTCGACCTCGACGCCGAGCTGCGGCTGATCCGGCAGGAGGCCCGGCTCGACTGGGAGACCCTCGGCGCGGACCTGCCCGACCACCTCGTCGAGGTGATCGCGCGGTTCACCCGGCTGGTGCGCGAGTCCACCGCGGTGGACGCCCGCTCCGGCGTGTCCGCCCGGTTCTCCATCGCCGCCGCCGAGACCGCCGCCGCCTCCGCGGTACGGCGGGCCGCGATCACCGGCGAGGAGCGCCCGGTCACCCGGATCTGCGACCTGCCCGCCGTGGTGCACACGCTGCGCGGCAAGGTCGAGTTCGAGGTGAGCGAGGAGGGGCGGGAGACCGAGGTGCTCGCCCACCTGCTCCGCCGGGCCACCGCCGAGACCTTCCGGCAGCGCCTCGGCGCGCTCGACTTCACGCCGCTGCTCGACAAGTTCAGCGAGGGCGTCCAGGTGGAGTCCGGCGACCTCGTCCCGGCGGCCGAGCTGCTGCGCCAGATCGGCCAGGTGGCCGGCCTGGCCAAGATCATGTCGGCGCTCGGCATGGGCGAGGGCGACGAGTCCCCCGGCCACGCGGCCGCCGCGCTGGAGTTCGCGCTCGAGGGCCTCTACCTGCTGCGGCGCCTGTCCAAGGACGAGATCGAGGGCGGCGGGGCCCGGTACCGCACCTGAGGCCACCCTGCGCGCCCGACCCGAGGAGGGACGATGAGCGGCTACCGTTACGGCGAGTACCGCGACGGGCCGGACCCGCTGGCCCCGCCGTACGACGTGCGTGCCGCCCTCGACGAGATGGGTGACGCGATCCTGGCCGGGGCCGGCCCGCTGGACGCGCTGCGCGACCTGCTGCGCCGCGGCCTGCCCGGCGCGCCCGGCCGGCGCGGGCTCGACGAGCTGCTCCGCCAGGTCCGGGAACGCCGCCGGGAGCTGCGGGAACGCGGCCGGCTCGACGGCATCCTGGAACGGGCGCGGGCGCTGCTCGACAAGGCGATCGGCCAGGAGCGGGCCGAGCTGTTCCCCGACCCGAGCGACGAGGCCCGCATGCGGGAGGCCGAGCTCGACGCGCTGCCGTCCGACACCGCCCAGGCGATCCGGCGGCTGTCCGACTACGACTGGCGGTCCGCGGCCGCCCGGCGGACCTTCGAGGAGCTGCGCGACCTGCTGCGCCGCGAGGTGCTCGACGCCCGGTTCCGCGGCATGCGGGACGCGCTCGCGAACGCCGACCCGCAGGCGATGGAGCGCGTCCGGCGGATGCTGTCGGAGCTCAACGAGATGCTCGAGCGGGACGCCCGTGGCGAGCACACCCAGGCCGACTTCGACCGGTTCATGGAGAAGTACGGCGACCTGTTCCCGGAGCGCCCGCGCAACCTCGAGGAGCTCGTCGACCTGCTCGCCCGCCGTGCCGCCGCGGCCGGCCGCCTGCTCGCCTCGCTCACCCCCGAGCAGCGCGCCGAGCTGCAGGCGCTGATGGAGCAGACCCTGGAGCAGGCCGGGATCGCCGACCAGATGCGCCGCCTCGGCGAGCAGCTGTACGCCCGCCGCCCCGACCTCGCCTGGGACACCCCGGAGCGGATGACCGGCGACCGGCCGCTCGGCATGGCCGACGCCACCACCGCGCTGCAGGAGCTCGCCGACCTCGCCGAGCTGGAGACCGCGCTGCGGCAGGACTACCCGGGCGCCCGGCTCGACGACATCGACGAGGCCGCGGTACGGCGCGCGCTCGGCCGGTCGGCCGTCGACGACCTGGAGATGCTCAAGCGCATCGAGCGCGAGCTGGAGGAGCAGGGCTACCTGCGCCGCCGCCGCGGCAAGCTGGAGCTCACCCCCAAGGCGGTGCGCCGGCTCGGCGAGACCGCGCTGCGCCGGGTGTTCTCCTCGCTCGAGTCCGGGCGGCGCGGCGACCACGACCAGCACGACGCGGGCGCCGCCGGGGAGCTCACCGGGGCGAGCCGGCCGTGGCGGTTCGGCGACGAGCAGCCGATCGACGTGGTCCGCACCGTGGTCAACGCGGTACGGCGCGGCGGGGTGCGCCCGGGGAACGGCACGGGGAACGGCCCCGGGAAAGGCGCGGCCGGCCGGGCCGTACGGCTCGCCGTGGAGGACTTCGAGGTGGCCGAGACCGAGCGGCGCACCGCGGCCGCGGTCTGCCTGCTCGTCGACCTGTCGTACTCGATGGCGCTGCGCGGCACCTGGGCCGCGGCCAAGCAGACCGCGCTCGCCCTGCACACCCTCGTCGACACGAGGTTCCCGCAGGACGCGGTCCAGATCATCGGGTTCTCCAACTACGCGCGGGTGCTCCAGCCGGACGAGCTCGCCGGGCTCGACTGGGACATGGTGCAGGGCACGAACCTGCACCACGCCCTGCTGCTCGCCGGGCGGCACCTCGACCGCCACCCCGACTTCGAGCCGGTCGTGCTCATCGTCACCGACGGCGAGCCCAC
>QGUZ01000365.1 GCA_003242605.1 Actinomycetota bacterium | reverse complement strand
AGAAGGGGCGCGAGGGGCACGAACGGCACCGCGACCCAGCCGGCCCCGCCCCCGGGCCGCCGCCACCGGGCGCCCCCCCCCCGCGCCCCGGCCGCCGGCGGCTCCCCCGCCGCTGCGGCCGGCGCCCTGCCGGGCCCCGCGCCCACCCGCAGCACCGGCCGCACCCCGGCCCGCGCCGCCGCCGCGTCCGCGGCGTCCCGCCGCCCGGCCGCCACGTACTCGACGATCAGCGCGCAGCCCAGGAACAGGCCGGTGATCCGCACGCAGGAGGCCCCGGCGGCGAGCAGGCAGGCGAGCCGCCACCGGCCCTGCCGGGCCGCGAGCCAGGCCGGGATCGCGAAGGCGAGGAACAGCGCCTCGCTGTACCCGGCGAACAGGAACACCGAGGTCGGGCAGAGCAGCAGCGCGAGCACCGCCCACCGCCCGGTGCCGGGCGGCCCGGCGAGCTCGCCGAGCCGGGAGAGCGCGACCATCGCCAGGCCCCCGGCGACGAGCGAGATGAGCACCCCGGCGAGCACCCAGTCCGGCACGATCATGTGCACCATCCGCAGCGCGAGCGGCTGACCCGGGAAGAACGCGGGCAGCCCGGCGTCCGGCGGCTCCGCCGGATCACCGGCATAGCCGTACCGGGCGATCGTGATCAGATGCTCGGCGTCCCAGCGCCGCAGCCGGTCGAGGAACGGCTCGAGCGGGCGGTCCTGGAAGAGGATGCCCGCCCCCACCGTGCCGAGCACGATCACGCCGAGCCGGGTCGCCAGCCACAGCAGCAGCGCCTCCCAGTCCGGCTCGCGCAGCAGGCCCGCGCGCCACCGCCCGAGCCATCGCCGCGGCACCCGTCGCCGGTCCCCGAGCCCCACCCGCGGTCCGCCCCCGGATCACCACCGCGGCGCCGGCCGGGCGGCCCGCCCGGACAGGTCCAGCGTGAACCGGTCCTCGGCCCGGTCGAACACCCCGCCCCACGGGTCGTCCACGCCGCCCCGCCGTACCAGGTCGTGCTCCGGGCGCAGGATGTCCCGCACCACCAGCGCCATGAGCAGGGCGACGGCGAGCGCGCGGGCCCACACCGCGGTGAAGTACGTGTCGGCGCTGATGCCGAGCGCCTCCTGCTCCGGGGAGAGCGCGACCAGGTAGAGCCAGATCGCCAGGAAGTACCAGATCTCGGCGAGCTGCCAGGCCACCAGCGGCCCGCGGTTCGGCCGGGCGAGCACGGCGAGCGGCACCAGCCACAGCACGAACTGCGGCGACCACACCTTGTTGGTGAGCAGGAACGCGCCGACCACGAGGAAGCACAGCTGCGCCAGCCGGGGCCGCCGGGGCGCGGCGAGCCCGACCAGGGCGATGCCCGCGCAGAGCAGGGCGAGGGAGACCACGCCGAGCGTGTCGACCAGGTCCGGGTCGCCGAGGATCGGCCAGTTCTTGTTCTGGAAGAAGTACCACAGCGATCCCCAGTCGGCGGGGCGCTCCTCGCTGAACACGTAGAACCGCTTCCAGCCGTCGAACGCGAGCACCGCGATCGGCAGGTTGACCAGCAGCCAGGCCCCGGCCGCGCCGCCGAGCGTGACCAGGAACGGCCGCCACAGCCGGGTGCGCATGGCGAGCACGAACAGCGCACCGAACAGCACGACCGGGTAGAACTTGGTCGCCACCGCGAGGCCGAGCAGCACCCCGGCGAGCAGCTGGCGGCGGCGCGACCAGGCGAACAGGCCGCCCAGGGTGAGCGCCCCGCACAGCAGGTCCCAGTTGATGTAGGCGGTGAGCACCACGCCGGGCGCGAGCGCGAACCACAGCGCGTCGGCCCGCCGCCCCGGCCCGGCGAGCGCTGCGGTGAGCAGCACGCCCACCAGCAGGCAGACCGCCATGAGCACCGCGGTGACGTCGTAGAACAGCACCCCGCCGGCCGGGTCGTCGGGCGTGGGCGTGTGCACCAGGCCGACGATCCGGCGGACGACCTCCATCACGAAGCCGATCCCGACCGGGTACTCGACGGGGTGGCCGAAGTACGGCACGGCGCCCTCGGCGAGCCGCTCGTTCCACCACAGCGGATAGATGTCCGTGTAGCAGAAGTTGAGGAACTGGCCCGCGTTGTCGTTCCATGCCCCGCCGAACCGGCACGGCGCCTTCCACAGGTAGGCGAGCAGCGCGCCGAGCACGGCGAACAGGCCGAACGGCAGGTACGGCGCGAGCCGCCGCGCCCACGGGGAGCCCGGCCGGGCGTCGGCCGATCGCACGGCCGCCACCTTCGGCCCCGATTCGCTCATGCCCGGCCTCCCCCGTGGCTCCCGGCCCGCCGCGGCCGCCCGCCGCGGCGCGTGCTGTCCTCCGTCACTGTTCGCCGACCGGCCGCGACCTGTGGCTCGTCGCCCCGGCGTTGTTGAAGACGCCGTCGTCGTTCAACAACGTACCGTCATCGGGCATGGGCTGCTCACCGAAGCCGCCGTCGTCCTCGGCGTCGCCGTTGTCCCCGGTGTCGAAGCCGCCGTCGCCGGGGCCGGCGTCGCCGCCGCCGGTGCAGGTGAAGTCGCCGGGGAGGCACTCGGTGCCGCCGCCGTCCTCGCCGAACGGGTCCTCCGGCTCGGGGGTCTTCTTCGGCTCGGGCTTCGCCACGAGGTTGTGCTCCTCACCGGCGAACACGGGCGTGGGCAGCGGCTTGGGCTGCTTGTTCGCCATCGCCGCGATCATGAAGTCGCGCCAGATCGACGTGGGCGTGTCGGCGCCGGCGATGCCGCCGGGCAGCGGCACCTCCTTCGGCAGCGGAACGCCGTTGGCGTCGCGGAGCACCTTGCCGGTCTTCGGGTCGCGCTGCGGCACCTCCTTGTACATGCCGACCGCGGCGGAGAGGTGGGCGCTGAACCCGACGAACCAGGCCTCCTTGCTGTCGTCGTTGGTGCCGGTCTTGCCGGCGATCTCGTGCCCCGGCACGGTCAGGCCGCGGGCGGTGCCGGACTTGACGACCTCCTTCAGCGCGTACGTCACGTCGGCGGCGGTGTCCGGGCTGATCACCTGGACCGCCGGGATGTTCTCCTTGTAGGCGACCTTGCCGTCGACCGTCTTCACCGAGATGACCACGTGCGGGGCGTAGTGCCTGCCGCCGTTGACGAACATGGCGTAGCCGCCCGCCTGCTGCACCGGCGTGACGAGGTTCGAGCCGATGGACAGCGCGTAGGCGTGGTCCCGGCGGGCCTGCTCGAGGTTCTTCCGGCTGATGCCCGCCTGCTCGGCGACCTTGATCACCGCGTCGAGGCCGACCTCCTGGGCCATCGTGGCGAACGCGGTGTTCACCGACTCGGCGGTCGCCTTGTCGATGCGGACCGCCGGGCCGACGTCGTGCGAGTTCTTGATCGGCCGGGTACCGGGGAGCGTCACCGGCCCCTTGCCGGACACGAAGCTGCGCACGCTGTAGCCGGCCTCGAGCCAGGCGGCGAGCACGTACGGCTTGAACGCCGAGGCCGCCTGCTTCTGCGCGTCGAACGCGTTGTTGACGAAGCCGTTCCGCTTGTCGAGGTAGTCCCGGCCGCTGTAGAAGGCGACGACCCGGCCGTTGTTCGGGTCGACCGCGGCCATGATCGCCCGCACGTAGTTGTCGCCGAGCGTCTTGAGGTTCTTCTCGACGGCCTCCTTCGCGGCTTTCATCAGCCGCCGGTCGAAGGTGGTGACGATGCGGTAGCCGCCGGTGTGCAGGTCCTCCTCGGAGATCGACGCCCGCTCCTTCAGTTCCCGCTTGACGATGTCGATCATGTAGCCGCGGATGCCGCGGTAGATCTCCGTGTCGTCCTTCTTGGCGATCTTCGGGAACTTCGCCTTCTGCGGGAGGTCGCCGTACCTCTGCGGGTCGACGTCCGTCGCCATGCCGTTGATGACGTACTCGAACCGCTCCTTGGTCGGGGCCCAGTTGCCCGACTGCTCGGCCCGGTCGAACCGGTCGGGGTTCTGGATGCGGCCGGCGAGGTACGCGCCCTCGGCGACGGTGAGCTTGCTGACGTCCTTCTTGAAGAAGGCCCGGGCGGCGGCCTGGATGCCGTACGCGCCGCGGCCGAAGTAGATGGTGTTGAGGTAGTTCTGAAGGATCTCGTCCTTCGTCATCTCGCGGTCGGCGCGGATCGCGACGAAGATCTCCTTGATCTTCCGGGTGACCGACCGCTCCTGGCTGAGGCCGTCGTAGTAGTTGCGGACCATCTGCTGGGTGATGGTCGACGCACCCTGGATCTGCTGGCCCGTGACCGTCATCCACACCGACCGGGCGATGCCCTTGAGGTCGATGCCGGCGTCGGTGCGGAAGGACCGGTTCTCCGCGGCGATCACCGCGTCCTGCACGTGCAGCGGGACCTTGCTGATCGGCACGATCTCCCGCTTACGGCCGAGCCGCGCGATCTCGGTCTTGCCGTCCCGGTAGTAGATGATCGAGCCCTGCTCGAGCGCCTCCTCCTGCTTCACCACCGGGAGCGGGGTGTTGGCGTAGGCGACCGCGACCATGCCGAACAGGCCGGCGGTGAGCACCGCGATCGAGGCGAGCACGATCTTCCAGCTCGGGATGAACCGCCGCCAGCCGGTCCGCCGCGGCTCGTCGAGCTCGTCGTCATCGTCGAACCCGCCACCGCCGCCCCGGCCGCCGCGGCCGCCCGGGCCCGTGG
>QGUZ01000364.1 GCA_003242605.1 Actinomycetota bacterium | reverse complement strand
CGCGCGCAGTCCTCCGTAGATCTCGCTCGACGGATAGACGAGGCCGCGGCGCTTGGCGAGGCTGACGATCGTGTCCATCACGTCGGTACGGCGTGCCATCAAGATCTCCATCCGGCTGGCGGTCGGGATTGGTCTGCGAATGCAGCGAGCATCATGGCGGACGACCCTGGCGTCACCTGCTCGATCCTCTCCCCTAGCCTAGGGGAATTCGCATGATGCCCGCGGCCACATTACTAGCCGCGCACCCCGCCGGGCGCGCCTCCGCGCCGGTCAGGACCCGGACACCACCTCGAAGGCGCTGGGCTCGTTGAGCATAAGCGACATCATGGGATACATCGCCATCCGCGCGGCCGACAACGCGCGCCGGTAATACCCGGCGCCGTCCCATTCACTGACGATCGCCCACAGCTCCGGCTCGTCCACCGCGCGTCCCACGCGTCCCGCCCGGTACCCGGGCTGCGCCGCGAACAGCTCGAGGATCTCCCGCGCGTACGTGCCGAACTCCTCGGCCCGCGCCTCGGGGACCGAGTACCGGATGACAGCGAACATGCCCACCAGAATCCCACGCCCCGCCACCCGGCGGCGCCGCGCCCCGCCCGCCGCCGGGGACCTAAGGGTGACGGACCTGTTCCGCCGCGGGTACGGCTCTCGCGCTCCGGGGTGATGGCGCATGCGCGCCTCCTCCGGGTGGCCGGGAGGGAGCGCCGCGGCCGGACGGGATTCAGCCGCGCCGTCCACCGGCGCTAGGCTCGGCTCGTGGCGTCCAAGCACGATTCCGACCCCTCGGCGCGACGGCCCGCGCACCCGCTCGCCAAGAAGCCCGCCCCGGGCCGCGACGGCCGGCGCAAGGGCCCCCGGCCGCTGCCGCAGGGCGAGCAGTTCTTCACCCCCGGCGCGACCGGCCTGCGCCGCGCCGTCGAGCGCAAGAGCGCGACCCTGCTGGTCTTCCTCTACCAGCTCCCCCGCTGGGTCCTGCCGATCGTGATGGTCGCCCTGCTGCTCGCCGGCCTGGTCGTGGACGACTGGCGCGGCGGCATCGCCGTACTCCCGGTCCTCGCCTTCATCCTCTGGCTCGCCTACCTGTCCTGGCCGTCCCTGGGCACGAGCGGCAGGCTGATGCGCGTCGCCCTCGGCACCTTCGTCACCCTCCTCGCCCTGGACCGCTTCGGGCTGTTCTGAGCCCGCGGCGGGACCCGGGGATTCAACGGCACAGCAGCGATCGCGGCACCACATCATCCGCGGCGCGCAGGATCTCGGCCAAGCCGGGCGGCGCCGCGCCTCTCTGTAACACACCACAGCGCGCTTGCGGACAAGCCGCGACTGCGAACCACGTACAAGTGGGCGCAATTCTGCCTATATGTCACCTTAAGTCCGGATCGGCGATTACGTATTCCGGAACAGTGCTATACCTTCGAAACAATCGATCGTGGAGACGGTCATGTGCCTCTAAGCTTTCGGCGGCGACCAGGGGGTGCGTAGCGTGCCGAGGGTGGTGACGTACGAGCTCGATCCCGAGACAACGGTGCAGTTCGAGATCGAGCCGCCACAGGGGGAAGATGGATTCGAGACGGCCGGCGCGGACCAGATCGTGGGCCAGGTCCGCACGGCCGTGGAGCCCGCGGTGCGAGCCGCCCAGGTCGTCCTGGAAAAGGCCAAGCAAATGGCCCCGAAGACGGTCGAGGTGAAATTCGGCATCAAGGTCAGCGGCACGGCCAACTGGCTGGTGGCCAAGGCCGCGTCCGAGGGCAACTTCGAGGTCACCCTGACCTGGGAACCGACACCGTCGCCTAAGCCGGACGAGCGAACGAAGGTCGCCGACGCATAGCCCGCCCACTGGATTATGAGCGTCGATCCCGCCTCTGGGCCTCCCGTCCGCTCGTGGGTGGCCGCGATCCACGAGAGTGAGGACGACTACCAGCCGCTCGGATGCGGCGTGGTCGTCGACACGCGGCGCGTTCTCACCTGCGCCCACGTCGTGCGTTTAAAAAACGCGGTCATCGAACCCTTGTGGGTCGCTTTTCCCATGAGCGAGGGGGACTTCACCGTCCGGCGGAGGGTCGCGCGGGTCCGGCTCCCCAAGATGGTCAAGGTCGCCGATGTCGCCGTCTTGGAGCTTGCCGAGGAGGTGCCCGCAGGGGTCGTCCCCGCGCCGCTGCGCAGCCCCAAACTCGACCAGGTGACCGACCTGCGCTGGTGGGCCCACGGCTTCGCCGACGGCGACCCCTTGGGGCACTCGGCGCACGGGAAGATCGGCGGCGTTCTCGGGTACGGATGGGTCCGGCTGGACACGGACTCGCGCTACCAGGTGGCCAAGGGCTTCAGCGGCACGGGTCTGTGGTCCCCCGACTACCAAGCGGTGATCGGCCTGGTAGGGCAGGCCAACGAGCGCGGCGACGGGCGTGCGATCACTCTGTTTCAGATCGACCGGTGCATGCCCGAGGAGAAGCTCCTGGCGCTTGCCACCTGGTCGGTGGAACAGGCCGGTGAGACCGCGCTCGCCGCGTGGGGCTGGCAGCTGAGTACCGACCCGGAGGCGAGACGACACTGGCGGCCGCGGGCGCGGGGTGTCGCCCGCGACAGCGAGCGCGGCTACCGTTTCCGGGGCCGTACGGCCGCGCTCACCGCGATACGTGACTGGCTCGACGCCAACGGCGTGGAGCGTCGGGTGCTGGTGGTCACCGGGAATCCGGGTGTCGGCAAGTCGGCCGTGCTCGGCCGGATCGTGACCACGGCCGACCCTACGGTGCGCAAGCAGCTTCCGCCGGATGACCAGGCGGTGAAGGCCACAGTGGGATCGGTGGCCTGCGCGGTGCACGCCAAGGGCAAAACCGCCCTCGACATCGCCACCGAGATCGCGCGAGCGGCCTCGGCACCCCTTCCCACGGTCGTCGACGACCTGGCCCCCGCCATACGCCAGACGCTGGCCGAGCGTCCCCGACGGCGGTTCAACCTGATCCTTGATGCGTTGGACGAGGCGGCCAATCCGGCCGAGATCCGGTCCGTCATCTCGGGGATCGTGCTCCCGCTGGCCGAAACCTGCGCCGACGTGGGAGCGCGGGTGGTGGTCGGCACCCGCCGCCGCGACGACGAGGGCGATCTCCTACGGGAGTTCGGAGGCCAATGCCGGATCATCGACCTGGACCGGCCCGAATACTTCAGCCTCTCCGACCTGACCGCCTACGCTCAGGCGACGTTGCAGCTCGTCGGTGATGAGCGCCCCGGCAATCCCTACGCGGACGATGCGGTCGCCAAGCCCGTGGCCCGGCGCATCGCCGAGCTGTCCGAACGCAACTTTCTGGTCGCCGGCCTCACGGCCCGCACTCACGGACTCCACGATCGTGAAGCGGTCGCCCCGGATGACCTGTCCTTCTCCCGTACGGTGGATGAGGCGCTATGCGAGTACCTGGAGCGGCTGCCGATGGTGGCCGGTATACCCGCCCAGGCCATACTCACGGCACTGGCCTTCGCCGAAGCACCGGGTCTTCCTCCGCGGTTGTGGAGCACGGCCATAAGCGCGCTCGGCGAGGGCACCATCTCCGAGCAGGAACTGCTGCGCTTCGCGCGATCCTCCGCGGCTAACTTCTTGATCGAATCAAGCGACCAGCAGCCCACGCCGTCGTTCCGGCTGTTTCACCAGGCGCTGAACGACACACTCCTTCACCTCCGCGCACGGCGGGTGCCCCGCTCTGTCGACGAAGCGGCCCTGACCAGGGCCTTTCTCAAGATCGGGGCCGACCAGGGGTGGTGGGGCGTGCCCGCCTACCTTCTCCAGTCACTGCCCGCACACGCCGCACGCGCGGGCATGATCGACGAACTGCTGGCGGACGACGAGTACCTGTTGCACGCGGACCTTCGACGGCTGCTCTTATTCTCGCACCAGGCCAGATCACCTCATGGCCGAAGCCGCGGCCGACTGCTTCGTCTGACACCTCAGGCCGCCACGGCCTCCCCGGCCGTTCGTGCGGCTATGTTCACGGTCTCCGAGGCGGTTAACGATCTCGGCAACAGCTTTCGCAGGACCACCCGCGCCTTGCCTTACAGGGCGGAGTGGGCTTCAAATCCCGGCACCCGTGACGAACACATGATCTTGAAAGGGCATACCGGCCAGGTGTTCACGGTGTGCGCCTTCACCCTCGACGGCCGCACGCTCCTCGCCAGCGGTGGTGACGACACGACCGTCCGCATCTGGGATGTCCGCACCGGACAGCAGCACCGAACGCTCGAGGGTCACCGCCACAGGGTGCGATCCATCTGCGTCTTCACCCTCGACGGCCGCACCTGGCTGGCCACCGCCGCCGAGGACTGCACCGTTCGCATCTGGGACCCCCGTACCGGACGCCAAGAGCAGATCTTCGATGGCCACCGCCGAAGAGTACGATCCGTCTGCGCTTTCACCGTCGACGGCCGCGTGCTGCTCGCCAGCGCCTCCGCAGACCGCACGGTCCGCATCTGGAACCTCCACACCGGACGCGAGCAGCACACCTTCGAAGGAGGCACTGACTGGGTGCAAGCGGTTCACGCCTTCACCCTCGACGGACACACGCTCCTCGCCGCCGCGGCCGCCGACGGAACTGTACGCATCTGGGACCCCTGCAACGGGCAACAACGCCAAGTCCTACGCGGCCACACCCGCTTGGTGCG
>QGUZ01000363.1 GCA_003242605.1 Actinomycetota bacterium | reverse complement strand
CCCGGCTTCCCCTCGCCCGCGAGGTGGGGGGGTGACCCGGGCGACGCGCACGGCCCCGCCCGGCCGAACCTGGGACCGGGTCGGGCCGGACCGCCGCAGGCCGCGGGACCGTCCGCCGGGCCGTCCCCGTCCGGCCTGCTCACCGGCGCGCAGCCGCAGACGCCGCCGCCCGGGACGCGGCGGCCGCACGCCCCGGGTGGCGCGCCGCGGGATCCCGGGAGCGACGGCGAGCCTCCGGCCGCCTCGCCGCCCATGCCCCCGGGTCCGCGGCCCGGCGGCCCGGCCCCGGGGGACGCCGGAGGGTACGGCAGGCCCGCCGGCCCGCACCCGGCACCCGGTGGGACGCCGGGCGGCGGCCCCGCCCGGCCCGCGCCGCCGGGCACGGGCAGGCCCGCCTCGCACCCCGACGGCGGTATGGCCGCCAGCGAACGGTCCGCCGCGGCTGAGCCGGACACGCGCCCGGTACGGGCGTACGGCGGCGACGCCGAGGCGACGGCGCCGGTGGCGGGCGAGGAGCCGGGCGCCCGGCCCGCGGACGCCGCGGACGGGCAGGGCCGGGCGAAGCGGCGGCGCGGCCTGCCCGGGCCGGCCCGGTTCGCGATGCTCGGCGTCGCCGCGGTCGTGGCCGGCGCGGCCACCGTGGGCGTGCAGATGTGGGACCGGTCGCTGTGGGTGGCCGAGCGCTACCCCGCCGAGTCCGTGCGGGAGGCCCGGGCCGGTGAGACGGTGAGCCGGTGGGGTGTCCGCTGGACGGTGGAGGTGACGCGGGTGCCGCGCACGAACAAGCCGGGGCGGGTCATGCTCCAGGTCACCGTGCGGCTCACCCCGGAGAACCAGAAGGCGATCGACGACTTCGTGCCGCCGAACGTCGAGTTCCGCGACACGGCCGGGCGCACGTGGGTGACGATCGTCCCGCCGGAGGGCTCGGTGTACCGCTCCGACCTGAAGGTGGGCCGGACCGCGCGGATGACCGCCTACGGCGTGGTGCCGGAGGAGCTCGCCGACACGGCCAAGGTGGCGCTCGTCTCCACCGGCGAGTCCGCGGACGTGCTGCTGTTCAGCCGCTGACGCATCGCCGCCAGGTCGAAGGTGGCGGCGAGCAGGCACAGCAGCAGCGTCATGAACAGCAGCTCGACGCCGAACCGGACCGGGATCTGGTACACCTCCCACTCGAGCTGCCGGTGGGCGGTGCCGATCAGGTAGTAGGCGCCGCGCTCGGCGTACCCGACGCCGACGGTCAGCGCCACGTGGCAGAGGCAGGCCATCGCGAACAGCGGCGCGCCGCCGCGCACGATGAACCGCAGCGCGTGCAGCAGCGGGGGCCACTTGTCGAGGCCGAGCCGTACCGTGAGCTGGCTCGCGCCCCGCCGGGTGAGCTCGTGGGTGCGCTCCTCGACGAACGTGCTCACCCGCTCCAGCCGGGTGCCCTTGATGACGTCGCGGACGTCCTCCGAGTAGGGGCCGAAGACGAGGATCGCGAGGGTCAGCCAGATCAGCGTCTGGACCACCACGCCGCCGAGGTGCGGGCGGATCTCGCCGATCGTGCCCCAGAACGCCTCCCAGCCCGGGATGGACTCCTCCAGCCGGTCCCAGGTGTCGTTCCACCACCGGGCCACGGTGCGGTCGGCGAGCCAGTTCTTGCCCATGGCGGACGACTCGACGATCACCGCGAGGCTGTAGAAGGTGAAGGTGATCTCGAAGAACGCGACGAGGAAGGCGAGCGCCGTGCCGCCCCGGCGCTCGTGGAACAGCACCACCAGGTACCGCAGGATGAACGCCACCACGGTGAAGACGAGGGCGATGCGGAAGTCCATGACGAGGTTGAGGCCCGCGTCCGGCGGCTCCGGCGGCGTGGTGTTCCCGTTCCCGTTGAGCGCGTTGGTGATCAGCTGGGCCTGGTAGCGGTCGTACTGCTCGGCGTACCGCTCCATGTCGGCGTCGGCGAACTCGCGGGCGTCGTCGACGAACCACCCCCAGGCGAGGTAGACGGTGGCGAACGGCACGATCGCCCGCCCCACGCCGCCGACGAAGGGCTCCCGCTCGTCGGTGCCCTCCGCGCGCCGCGCCCGGATCTCCATCAGCGCGCCGCGCAGCGAGTGGAGCATGCCGATCGTCACGATCATGGTCGCCATGACCATGACGATGAACAGGAACATGACGCCGGCGAGCCGCCACTCCCGGCCGGGCCCGTGCGCGAACTCCGACCCGGCGACGGTGAGCCCGAACCGGAGCAGCTCACCGACGCTGAACCAGATCGCCATCGGCAGCAGGCAGCGCACCCACAGCCGCAGCGTGTGCAGCGGGAGCGCGTACGGCGAGAGCAGCCACGCCTTCGGCCGGTTCCGCGTCTCGTCGGCGGGCTCCCCCCGCGATACCGTTGCCAACCCCGACGATCCAGACATCCGGTCCATGCTAGCGACGGGGTTTCGGCGGCCGCAGCCGCATCACGAGTCCCATTTGCCACCGGGTGCACGACCGATTCGGATTTACCGGTAGCGATTTCACGAAAACACCCTGGGTCACCATGAGCCCGGCCACTACCATCGAGCCCATGGCGCCCCAACGTCGCCACCCGCACCGACGCCGCAGGCCGGTCCTGGTACCGGTCGCGCTGCTCGTGGCCGTGGCCGGGGTGGTGGTGGCCGCCGTCCTCGGCGGCCTGGAGAAGGCACCCGACCCCAAGCCGGAGCGGCTGGGCAAGGGGGACGTCGTCGACCAGCAGCGGATCCGCACGAAGTTCGAGCAGGCCATCGTCCTGCCCGGCGGCGAGGCCGGTGTGGGCGTGCAGGGCGAGCGCTGGCTGCACATCCGCCTGCAAGTGACCAACCAGTCGGAGGAGACGGTCCAGGCGTACGGCGTGGTCGACCGGACCATCCCGACCGTGCGCGCCGACGGCAAGGCGATCAAATACCCGGGTCAGGACTTCTCCGAGTCGCCGCGGATCCAGATGCACGTCAACGGGCGGAACTACAACCAGATCCATCCGGGCGTGACCGCTCCCGTCACGATGGCGTTCGAGCTGCCCGAGAACGCCACGCCGCCGCGGAAGGTCGAGATCGACGTGGCGCGGTACGTGCGGTTCCTCTCGTTCTTCTACAACACCGTGTCCTGGGAGATCGAGAGCGAGGAAGCCGAGTCGCCGGACGGCAAGCCCCGCTCGGTCCCGATCGTCCACGCCCGGGTGGAGCTGCCGGTCGAGGTGAAGGAGGGGGCGTGACGGGCGATCCGAACCGGCCGTCCGGCTCGGGGCTGCCGAAGCGGCGCCGCGGCGAGTCGCTGCGCGCCGCGCGCGCCGCCGCCCCGCCCGAGCCGGCCCCCGGGCACGAGTACCGGCCGCCGAACCCGCCCGAGCCGGTGTGGCCCGCGACCGCGGGTCCTCCCGGCGTCGCGGCGGGGCCGGGCATGACCGCGATGGGGCCTGCCGCGCACGCTCCCCCGCCCTGGCCGGGCGCACCCGCCGCGGGGGGTGGGCCGTCGAGCCCGCCCGCCCCGCAACCGCCCCCGGCCGTCGATCCCGGTGTGCCGCCCGCGGCACGCCACCCGTACGGCGAGGCGGCGCCGGCCGCGCCGCCCGGCCCGCCGCCGGGCGCGGCCCCGCTCACCCTGCCGCCCGCCCCGCCCTCCGAACCCCCCGCCGAGCCCGGGGCACCCGATTCGGCCGCCGGAAAGACGGACGGCCGGGGCCCGCGCCCATCGAAGGCGCGGCGGCTGCTCAACGGCGCGCTCGGCACCGCGCTCGCCGCCGCGGCCGTGTGGCTGCAGACGATCGTGCTCACCCCCGACGAGGTGGACGACCCCATCACCTCGAGCGGCGTGATCGGGGAGGAGGTGCGCACCTCGCACTTCGCGGTCCGCGTCGAGCGGGTCGAGCTGGCGCGGACGATCAAAAAGGAGAAGATGTTCCCCGCCCCCGCCTTTCCCGGCCACGTCTACCTGATCGTCACCGTGGACGCGACGGCCACCAAGCGGGCGATGAAGCTGCAGTCCGCCCAGCTGCGGACGCCGGACGGCCGGAAGTTCGCCGCGAGCGACCTGGTCGTCTCGCCCGACCTGCTGAAGGACAAGTGGGTGCAGCCGATGTTGCGGACGAGGGGTCTGATCGTCTTCGAGGTCCCGCCGTACGCCCTGCCCGGGGCGCACATGGTGGTGCAGGAGAAGGCGTTGAGCCTGACCGGGGATCAGTACGTGCCCGAGGCGGTGATCGACCTGCGCCTCGGCTCGGCCGCGACCCGCACCGTCAAGGACGTCTACGAACTGCGGTCATCGTCATGAGCCTGTTCCGCAGCAGATCAGAGGACCGGGAACCGGAGGAGAACAACGCCGCGCCCGGCCGTGCCGGGCCGGACGCCTCCCCGGGGTCGGCACCGGGGGAGACCACCTCCTGGTTCGAGCCGGTCACCCGTCCGGTACGGTCGGCCGCGGGCGCGCGGCCGTCGCCGCAGGGGCCGCCCGGGGTCCCGCAGGCCATGACGCCCACCCCGACCGGGGCGCCGGCCGCGCCCCCGGGTGGCCCGTGGCCGCCGCCACCCGCGGCGGGCGAGTGGCGGCCGTCGGCCCTGCCCGGCCCCGGCGCGGCCGGGCCGCCGCCCGCGGGCATGGCCGAGGGCGGTGACGCGCCGGCGGCGCCGGATACGGCGGGCGCGACGG
>QGUZ01000362.1 GCA_003242605.1 Actinomycetota bacterium | reverse complement strand
AGATCGTTCGCCGTGAACACGGCGACCACGCCGGGCGCCTCGGCAGCGGCGGAGACGTCGATGCCGGTGATCCTCGCGTGGGCCAGCGGGCTGCGCACGTACGTCACGAACGCCGCGCCCGCGAGCTGCGGTATGCGGAGATCATCCACGTACGTGGCGCCAGTGGTGAGTAGCCGTGGATCCTCTATGCGTACCACACGGGTACCAAGAACGCTCATTCAGCCTCCGCACCCAGGCATGCAGGCCCTGACTAGGACCTTGCTCACGTTTTTGGGCATGTCACAGAAAAGGCCATTAAGTGCGGCTACGTCAACCCACAGTAGCGATCATGTCGTTCGCTGACCTGGCCGGTACCGGACGGCACTGATCTCGTGGCCGGTGCCGCACCTCGCCCGAGAAATGCCCCCTACGGCCCCGTGGACACCTGATCGTGGCCGCAAGGTCGCGCCCCGTTCACGGGTTTCCCGCCTGACGGAAACCGTGATCCCCCGAGCACCTGCCGGGGTCTAGTGTGCGTCCATGGCCGTCCCCCCGCGCCCGCACGGACCGTCCGCCGCCCGCCGCCGTCCTGCTCAGCGGCACCGGCGGCGCGCCACGGCGGAGGGCCGTCCCGGCCGCGCGAACCCCGGATTCCGGTCTTCCGCGGACCGGCCTGCACGGCGGCACGGACGGTGTCACCCATCGCCCGCCCCTTCCGCTCGCCGCCGCTTCGGCGGGAGCCAGGTCGCGGCGAACCCCGCAGGAGGCGGCGTGGCCGATGACCAGGGCCACCCGCGTCCCGCACCACGAAAGCCGGTGTACTCGGGGCCCGCACCGGCGCCCACACCACACGGCATGCGACGTCCGCCCCGTTCGGGCGGCGGCAACGGCCCGGCGACCCACCGCCGCCGGGCCGGTTCCCCCTGGGCGACATTCGTCCTCGCAGTGGAGGTGGATTCGTGAGCAATCCGAAGCCGAGGAAGGGAGCCCTCCTCCTCGCTAGCTGCGTCGGTACCTCGATCGAGTGGTACGACTACTACATCTTCGGTGCGGCGTCCGCGCTCGTCTTCGGGGCGCTGTTCTATCCGGAGTTCTCTGAGTTCGCGGGCACGCTCGCGGCGTTCGGCACGTTCGCCGTCGGGTTCCTCGCCCGGCCGCTCGGCGGCGCCGTGATCGGTCACTTCGGCGACCGCGTCGGGCGCAAGACGATGCTGGTGGTCACGCTCATGCTGACGGGCGTGTCGACGTTCCTCATCGGGCTGCTGCCGACGTACGCCGCGATCGGCGTGGCCGCGCCGCTGCTGCTCACCCTGTTGCGGCTGCTTCAGGGCTTCGGTGTCGGCGGAGAGTGGGGTGGCGCCGTGCTCGTCGCCACCGAGCACGCCTCACCACGCCAGCGCGCCGTCTACGGCAGCTTCGCCCAATTCGGAGTCCCGATCGGCGTGCTCACGTCCAACCTCGCGTTCCTCGCCGTCGGCGGCCTCTCCCCCGAGGACTTCCGCTCCTGGGGCTGGCGGATCCCGTTCCTGCTCAGCATCGCGCTGCTCGTCGTCGGCCTGGTGGTGCGCCGTAAGCTCTCCGAGAGCCCGGAGTTCCAGCGGGTGAAGGAGAGCCGGCAGATCACCAAGGTGCCCGCGGCCACCCTGTTCAAGGAGCGTCCCGGCGTGGTGCTGCTCGCCAGCGTGGCCGCGATCGCGCCGCCCGCGATGGGCTACACCGAGATGGTGTACATGCTCAACTACGGCACGGCGGTCGTCGGGTTCGAGCGGAACACCGTGCTGATGATGGTCCTGCTCTCCGCCGTGCTGTGGATCGCGATGATCTACGTGGCCGCCCGCTGGGCCGACCGGTGGGGCGCCAAGCGCATCTACACCATCGGCGCGGCGTCGGCCGTGATCTGGGCGTTCCCGCTGTTCTGGCTGGTCAACACCGGGAACGTGGCCGTCGCGCTCATCGGGTTCCTCGGCGCGGGCGTGGTCCAGGCGATCATGGCCGGCGCCCAGGGCGGGCTGTTCACCGAGATCTTCGACACCCGCACCCGCTACAGCGGCGCCTCGATCGCCTACCAGGTGGGCGGCATGATCGGCGGCGCGCTCACCCCGATCGTCGCCACGAGCCTCTACGAGACGTTCCGGTCGTCGGACCCGATCGCGCTGTGGGTCGGCCTGCTCTGCGCGGCGAGCCTGATCGCGGTGCTCGTGCTGCGGGCCCCGGTGACCACGTCGGGTTCCGTCGCGGCCGTGGAGCGGGCGGGCAGCTGAGCCCTTCCCCGGCAAGCATCCTGGGGCGGGACGGGCCGGCCGGCCCTCCCGCCCCATGCCGCCTCTAGGTCGGGCCGCGGAGGCCGCGCCGCGGCCTGCTCCGGCCGCCCGGACGAGGGGTGGGCCTGAGCCGCGTTGGCGTCCGCGGCGGCGACGTGCCCGAAGGCCACATGGCCGCATCGGGCCGCTCATTCCGGGCCATGGGCCACCTGGGATCACCGAGGCGGCCGGCGAACGGGCCGCGGCGCGCCGGAGCGTCCGGGCCGTAAAGCGGGTCGCGCCGACGGTCCTCGTCCCGTGCCGGTCCCGCCGCGAGCGGGCGACGGCGCGACGCCCCTGGCCGGTGCCGTCAGCCCCGGACCACGCGGAGCGCGCCGGCCCCGGCCCGGCCGGTTCCGGCGAGCCCGGCGAGCGCCGTCTCGGTCGCCGCGTCGGCGGGCAGGTACGCCAGGATCCGCTGGCCGTCCCGCTCGGGCAGCCGCAGCGTCTCGTACGTCAGGTGCAGCTCGCCCGCGTCCGGGTGCCGCATCCGCAGCACGCCCGTGCCCACGGGCGGCCGCGGCGGGCGGCGCAGCAGGTCGCCGAGGTGCGGCCCGGCGAGGGCGGTGAGCTCGGCCACCAGCTCGGCGAGGTACGGGTCGTCCCGCGGCGCCTCGAACCTGACCTCGGCGAGCTGCTCGGCGGCGACGCGCTCCCACTCCGGGTAGACGGCACGGGCCCGCGGATCGCCGAACAGGTAGCGGGGCAGGCTCGGCGGGTCACCGTCGAGCAGCCCGACGGGCCCGGCGAGGCGGGCGAAGGCGGCGGTGTGCGCGACCAGCTCGCCGATCCGGTTCACCACGACGGCGAGGCCGGGCTCGAACCGCTCGAGCAGCGCCCGGACGGTGGGCCGCACGATCCGCACCGGCGGCTCGGCCTCGACGAGGCAGTAGGCGACCCCCGCCGTCTCCTTGCTCAGCCGGCGCAGCTGGACGCGCTGTTCGGGGGAGAGCCGCATCGCGTCGGCGAGCGCCCTCAGCACCTGCGGGGACGGGCGCCGGTCGCGTCCCTGTTCCAGCCGCGTCAGGTACTCCACGCTGATCCCCGCCAGCGTGGCCAGCTCCGCGCGCCGCAGACCGGGGGTGCGCCGGCGGGGCCCCGCGGGGAGGCCGACCTCGGCCGGGGTGACCGACTCGCGGCAGGCGCGGAGGAAGGCGCCCAGCTCGTTACCGCTCACCACTCGAGTGTAAAAAGCGGCGCCCGCGCGGGAGGGCGGGCGGCGCGGTCCCAGGGTGGCCCTGTCAGGGCCAGCCTCCGCCGGGCCTCCCGGCCGCGCCTCCGGACCGGCAGGTTGGCGGGGCGGGCACCCCCGCCCGCCGCACCCCCCCGGAGGAGACACGATGAAGCTGGGACTGGACGGCCGCACCGTCATCGTCACCGGGGCGTCCGGCGGCGTCGGCCGCGAGCTCGTGCGCGCGTTCGCCGCCGAGGGGGCGCACGTGGTCCTCACCTACCACCGCTCGCCGGAGGCGGCCGAGGCGCTCGCCAAGGAGATCGGTGACCGCGCGCTCGCCGTGCCGTACCGGATGGAGGACGCGGACTCGGCGCGGGCCGTCGTCGACGCCGCGCTCGGCTGGACCGGCCGGATCGACGTGCTGGTCAACAACGCGGTGCGCTGGCTGGTGCCCGAGGCGGGCACCTCGTTCGAGGCCGTGCCGGACGCGGACTGGCAGGAGATGCTGCGCGCCAACGTCGAGGGGGCGGTACGGCTCAGCCGCCTGGTCGCGCCCGTGATGCGGGAGCGGCGCTGGGGCCGGCTCATCCACCTGTCGTCGACCCTGGCCAGGGACGGCATGGCCGGCGCCGAGTACTACGGGACGGCGAAGGCCGCGCTGCACGGGTTCAGCCGCTCGGCCGCGTTCGCCCTCGGCCGCGACGGCGACATCCTGTCCAACGTGGTCATGCTCGGCCTCACCCGCACCGACACGAACGCGCACATCATCGAGGCGGACGGCGAGCAGTACGCGGCGCTCTCCCCGCTCGGCCGCCTCGTCACCGCGGCCGAGGTGGCCGCCACCGTCGTCTTCCTCGCCTCGGCCGCGAACACCGCGATCACCGGCCAGGTGATCGTGACCGGCGGCGCCTGACCCGCGGCGGACCGGCGGCCGGGCACGGGCGGCCGGTGCCGCCGGTCCGCCGACGGGCCACCCATACATAAGCGCCCTATATATAAAAGGTCGGCGGCCGATCGCGGCGTCCCCCGCCGCCCAGGCCCGGCGGCCCCCCTGCAGCCGCGCACGGCCCGCCTGCGACGGCCGTGAGGCCGGTGCCGGGCGTGGCCGCGGCCACACCGGGCACCGGCCCCGGTCCGCCGCGCCGTACGGCGGGCCGGGGTGCGGGCGGCCGAGCCCGCCCTCCCTCAGCTGGCGGGGAGG
>QGUZ01000361.1 GCA_003242605.1 Actinomycetota bacterium | reverse complement strand
TCCCATCGCGGCCAGCCTAGTTCGGCCACCTCGGCTTTCTCAGCCCGGCATGCCCATGCCGGTCGGCATGTCACCGGCGAGGTCAGTACGGTGTCACCGCCTGGGGGCGTGCCCGCGGGGCCGGTTCCCGGGCCCCGGGCGGGGACGCGCGGCGCGCGGCCGGGCGGCGGGTACGGCGTGCCGGGGCCCGCCACGGGCGGGGCGGCCCGCGGTCAGCTCACGTGGGCGAGGGCGTCCCAGACGTTCTCCGCCTCGACCACCTCGAACCCGGGCTGGAAGGTGATCGTGCGCGCCTTGCCGCCGCGGGCCGGCACGAGCTGGCGGCTCTCCCGCTCGGCCGCGGGCAGCGGCGGCGCGGTGGTCTCCAGCGCGCCCGCGGGCACGAGGGCGCGGGTGAACCCGAGCCGGGCGGCCTCGGCGAGCCGCCGCCGTACGTCCCGCACCGGGCGCAGCTCGCCCGCGAGGCCGACCTCGCCGAGCGCGACGAGCCCGGCGGGCAGCGGCTTGTCCCCGGCCGCGCTCGCCACCGCGAGCAGCAGTGCGAGGTCCACGGCCGGGTCGACGAGCCGGATGCCGCCCACCGTGGCGGTGAACACGTCGCAGCCGCCGAGCCGGGCGCCGAGCCGCCGCTCCAGCACGGCGAGCACCATCGCCACCCGGTACGGGTCGAGCCCGGAGGAGGTACGGCGCGGCTGCGGGGCCTCGGTGGGGCCGACGAGCGCCTGCACCTCGGCGGGCAGCGGCCGGGTGCCCTCCACGGTGACGGTGACGCAGGTGCCGGGCACCGGCTCGGACCGCCGGGAGAGGAACAGGCCGCTGGGGTCGGCGATCCCCTCGATGCCGTGCTCGTGCAGGTCGAAGCAGCCCACCTCGTCGGTGGGGCCGAACCGGTTCTTCACCGCGCGCACCATGCGCAGCCGGGAATGGCGGTCGCCCTCGAAGTTGAGCACCACGTCCACCAGGTGCTCGAGCACGCGCGGCCCGGCGATCGTGCCGTCCTTGGTGACGTGCCCGACGAGCACGGTGGACATGTCCCGCTCCTTGGCCACCCGGACCAGGTTCGCCGCCACCTCGCGCACCTGGGCGGGGCCGCCCGGGATGCCGGTCACCTCGGCCGAGCCGATCGTCTGCACCGAGTCGACGACGAGCATGCTCGGCGCCACCTTCTCCACGTGGCTGAGCACCGCGCCGAGGTCGGTCTCGGCGGCGAGGTAGAGCCGGTCGCGCACCGCGCCGATGCGGTCGGCGCGCATCCGCACCTGGGCGGCCGACTCCTCGCCGGTGACGTAGAGCACGGTCTCCCGCTCGGCGAGCCGCGCCGCGACGTCGAGCAGCAGGGTGGACTTGCCGATGCCGGGCTCTCCGGCGAGCAGCACGACCGCGCCGGGCACGAGCCCGCCGCCGAGCACCCGGTCGAGCTCGCCCACCCCGGTGCCGCGGGCCTGCGCGATCTCGGCCTTCACCTGGCCGATCGGCACGGCGGGCGCGGAGACCGGCGCGGGGCGGGCGGCCCGGGGCGCGGCGGCCGCGCCCTCCTCCTCGACGGTGCCCCACGCCTGGCACTCGCCGCACCGCCCGACCCACTTGGCGGTGCGCCACCCGCACTCGGTGCAGCGGTATCCCGGCTTCTGCGCCCTCGCCACCGTCCCCTCCCAACGCGGACGACACGGGCGCCGCGCCGCGCGGCGCCGATGGTCACGACGGCACCGTACCGCGCGGCACCGACGCCGCACCGGCCGGATGCGCGGGCTCCGCCGCACGGCTCAGGGCCACGGTTCAGGGGCACTGCTCAGCGGCACTGTTCGGCGGCGCCGTTCAGGGCCACAGCCGCCAGCGGAGCACGTTGGGGTAGTCGACGACGAGCCCGGGGGTCTCCGCGATCGCCTCGGCGGCGACCTGCGGGGTGAACTCGATGCGCAGCACGGCCTCCAGGCTGGCGCGGTCGGGGAACACCATGCGCAGGTCGAGCGCGCGGCGGTGCCAGCCCTGGCGGGACCAGAAGTCCTCCACGGCGGCCGGCGAGTACGACGGCACCGAGCGGCGGAACCACCGGCCGAACGCGCCGCGGGTGGCGTCGATGTCGACGACGAACGCGGCGCCGCCGCGGCGGATCACCCGGGACAGCTCGGCGAGGCCGGGCTCGCAGCCGGGGCCGAAGAAGTAGGCCCAGCGGGCGACGGCGACGTCCACGCTCGCGTCGGGCACCGGGAGGGCCTGCGCCGTACCGGTGCGCACCGTGACGTTCGGCAGGTCGCGGCAGCGGCGCGCGGCGAGGCCGGCGAGCCGCGGGTGCGGCTCCACGCCGATCACCCGCGCCGCGGTCCGGGCGTAGCCGGGCAGGTGGAAGCCGGTGCCGCAGCCGATGTCGAGCACGGTGCCGCCCGCCCAGTCGCGGATCGCGGTCATCGCCGCGTCCGCGACGCCGTCCGGGTCGACGGCGCGGTTCTCCAGCTCGTAGATCTCGGGGTGGTTCCAGATGTTCGGGCTCGGGATGGCACCCGGGGTGATGCTCGCCACGACATCACCGTACGGGCATAAGCCGCGCCCGGTGACGCCGACCGCTTAGGCTGGCAGACGTGGCACACGTCATCCGCGTTCCCGACGCGAAGATCGCATTGTCCACGGCGTCGGTCTATCCGGAACGCACTCCGGACGCCTTCGAGCTGGCCGCACGCCTGGGCTACGACGGCGTGGAGATCATGGTGGGCGCCGACCCGGTGAGCCAGGACGTCGACGTCCTGGAGCGGCTGCGCGACCACTACCAGGTGCCGATCCTGGCCGTGCACGCCCCCTGTCTCCTCGTCACCCAGCGGGTGTGGGGGCGGGACCCCTGGGCGAAGCTGGTCCGCGCGCGCAAGGCGGCCGAGCGGCTCGGCGCGCGCACGGTCGTGGTGCACCCCCCGTTCCGCTGGCAGCGTGACTACGCCCGCGAGTTCGAGGTCGGCCTGGCCCGGCTGCAGGAGGAGACCGACGTCGTCTTCGCGGTGGAGAACATGTTCCCGCTGCGCGCCCGCGGCAACAAGGTCGTGCCGTACGCGCCGGACTGGAACCCGGTGAACTTCGACTTCCCCCACGTCACGCTCGACCTGTCGCACACCGCGGTGTCCGGCTCGGACGCGCTGGAGATGGCCGACAAGCTCGGCGACCGGCTCGCGCACGTGCACCTCGCCGACGGCGTCGGCGTGACCAACAAGGACGAGCACCTCGTCCCCGGGCGCGGCAACCAGCCCTGCGCGCAGCTGCTCGAGCGGCTGGCGAAGAACGGGTACGGCGGGCTCATCGTGCTGGAGATCAACACGCGGAAGGCGGCGAGCCGCTCGCAGCGCATCGACGACCTCGCCGAGGGCCTCGCGTTCGCCCGGCTGCACTTCGCGGCCTCCACCGCGACCAAGTAGGCGGGCCTCGCCGGACGGCACGGCGCCCTGCCGTGGGCCGACGGCACCGCCCCCGCGTGCCGGGAGGCGCGGCACGCGCCGTACCGAGCGGGACGGCCCGGCATCGCCCCGCGTCGAACAGGATCGCGGCCTGCGCCGCGGCGAGCGGGATCGCGCGGCATGCGCCGCGCGGGGCAGGATTGCGCGGCATGCCCCGCGCTCGTAGGCGCCGCGTGCGTCGTGGCGAGGGCGGCGGCCGCCCCGGCGTGGGACGGGACGACCGGACGTCGTCACCGTTTTACGTCAAGTGTCCGTTTTGGTGGCGGCGGGGTATATCCTGCGCGTGAACTGTGCACTTCGGGCGAGACCGGCGAACTCGCCGACGCGGCGGACGGCTCCGCGGCGCCGTCGTTCCACTGATCGATATCCCCCGGGCGACTTGCGGTAGAGCATTGTTCTACTATCGTCGGGGGAGAGATAAGTTACTCGCTGGTACACCCGGGGTCGGGTGGAGCGCCGTCCTTTGGAGGAGCCGTGCTGGCCATTGCGATCATCGGCTTGGTCATGACCGCGGTCGCGGTCGCCCTCGCCGCGCGCCGGGTGCGCTTCCTGTACCGGCTCGCCACCAGCGGTCAACCCGCCCCGGAGCGCGTCGAGTACGCCAAGGCGCACGTGCCGGAGGAGATCAAGACCCAGCTCGTCGAGGTGTTCGGGCAGCGCAAGCTGCTCAAGTGGACCCCGTCGGGCGTCGCCCACTTCTTCGTCATGTGGGCGTTCTTCATCCTCGCCACCGTCTACCTGGAGGGGTACGGCGCGCTGATCCAGGGTGCGATCACCGGTACCCCGGACTTCCACATCCCGATCATCGGCACCTGGCCGGTGCTCGGCTTTCTGCAGGACTTCATCGCGGTCGCCTGCCTGCTCGGCATCATCACGTTCGCGGTGATCCGGATCCGCACCTCGCCCAAGCGGCTCGGCCGCGCCTCCCGGTTCGCGGGCTCGCACCTCGGCGGCGCGTGGCTCGTGCTGTTCATGATCTTCAACGTGCTCTGGACGCTGTTCCTGTTCCGGGGCGCCGCGATCAACACCGGCAACTTCCCGTACGAGTCGGGCGCGTTCGCCTCCGAGGTCGTGGCGAGCTGGCTGCGGCCGCTCGGCGCGGGCGCGAACGAGGTGCTGGAGCTCGCCGGCCTGCTGCTGCACCTCGGCGTGATGCTGGTGTTCCTGGTGATCGTGGTGAACAGCAAGCACATGCACATCTTCACCGCGCCGCTCAACGTGCTGTTCTCCCGCC
>QGUZ01000061.1 GCA_003242605.1 Actinomycetota bacterium | reverse complement strand
TTCAAAGAAGAAGCCGGCATACGAATTTCGCTTTGGTCGGGGGGGCTGGGAGATGTATAAAAGAGAGGGGGGGGGGGGCGGCGGGTGGTCGCGACCCGCCGTGACTCGGAGGCGCTCCCGGCGGTGCGCACGGCCGCCGGGCCGTGCACCGTCACCGGGCGGCCACGCCGGGCTCGCGGCGGATCGTCACCGCAGAACCGTCGCGCAGGCCGCTCGCGGGCGGCCGATCCGGGCCGCGCGGGCATCAGGCGTCTTCGCGGCGCACCTGCTCGGGCCGCTTGTCGTCGCGCAGGCCGCGCCAGCTCGGGTGGCGCAGCCGGCCGTCGCCGGTCCACTCGGCGTACCGCACCTCGCCCACCAGCCGCGGCTCCACCCAGTGCGCGTTCCGCGCGAACTCGCGGGGCACCTCGTCGGCGAACGGGCTCGCCGCCCGCTCCAGCGGCCGCAGCAGCCGCTCCAGCTCGCGCAGCGCCGCCTCGGTGAACCCGGTGCCCACGTGCCCGGCGTACCGCAGCCGCCCGTCCTCGTACACGCCGACGAGCAGCGACCCGATCGTGTCCGCCCGGCGCCCCTGCCCCGGCTGCCAGCCGCCGACCACGACCTCCTGGCTGCGGAAGTTCTTCACCTTGCGCCACTCCGGGCTGCGCCGCCCCGGCCGGTACGGCGAGGCGACCCGCTTGGCCACGATGCCCTCCAGGCCGAGCCGCCGCGACTCGTCGACCACCTGCGCCGCGGGCACCCCCTCCAGGTGGGGCGGCACGTCCCAGTGCGGGCCGGGCCGTACCAGGCCGGCGAGCAGCTCCCGGCGCTCCCGGTACGGCCGGGAGATCACCGGGGTGTCCCCCACGTGCAGCACGTCGAACAGCAGGTAACCGACCGGGACGACGGCCATCAGCCGCCGCACCCGGGCCGGGTCGCGCTGGTGCATGCGCGGCTGCAGCGCCTCGAAGCTCGGCCGGCCCTGCGCGTCGAAGGCGACGACCTCGCCGTCGAGCACGCAGGGCCGGTCCCCCACCGCCTCCGCGAGCCCGGCGAGCTCGGGGTAGGCGGCGGTGATCTCCTTGCCGTTGCGGGAGTAGAGGCGCACCCGCCCCTCGGCGACGTACGCGAGCGCGCGCACGCCGTCCCACTTCATCTCGTACGCCCACCCCTCGTCCCGGTCCGGGACCGCCCCGAGCCGGGCGAGCATCGGCCGGTAGGCGGGCAGTGCCCCCATGGCCGACCCTGTACCCCGCCCCGCCTCCCGCCTCGGTGACCGCCCGGTCAAACCACCGCAGATCGCCCCGCCGGGCGGTCAGCCGGACACGGCGGCCGGGCCGGGCGGCGGTGGGCCGCGCCGGGGAACCACCGGTTGCGCTCGCGGACGGCTCCGGCGCCGCGGGAACCGGGACGAGCCGCACCATCCGACGAGCAGGCCGACGAGCACGGCGGTGGCGAGCCCGATGCCCATGGCGCGCAGCGCCCGGTCGTCGAACGCGGCGTACCCGCAGAACGCGATCGCCGCGGCGGCGGTGGTCACCCGCGCGCGCCGGGCGGGGCCGCGTCCCCGGCCCTGCCGTACCGCCGGTCAGAGCCAGCCGGGCCGTACCAGGCCGGTCTCGTAGCCGATCACCACGAGCTGGGCGCGGTCGTGCACGCCGAGCTTGGTCATCACCCGGTTGACGTGGGTCTTCACCGTGGCCGGGCTCATCTGGAGCCGGTCGGCGATCTCCGCGTTGGTGAGGCCGCGGGCCACGGCGGCGAGCACGTCGCGCTCCCGCGGGGTGAGCGGGGCGAGCCGGCTCGTGTCGGGGCCGGTGGCCGGGCGGGCGGCGAACTCCTCGATCAGGCGGCGGGTGATCGCCGGGGACAGCAGGGCGTCGCCGCGGGCCGCGACCCGCACCGCGTGCCGGATCTCGTCCGGCTCGGCGTCCTTGACGAGGAAACCGCTCGCGCCCGAGCGCAGCGCCTCATAGACGTACTCGTCGAGGTCGAACGTGGTGACCACGACGATCCGGCTCGGCCCGCCGGCGAGCCTGCGGGTCGCCTCCAGGCCGTCGAGGCCGGGCAGCCGGATGTCCATCAGCACCACGTCGGGGCGCAGCTCCCGGGCGAGCCGTACCGCCTCGTGGCCGTCCCCGGCCTCGCCGACCACGGTGATGTCGCCGGCCGCGTCGAGCAGCGCCCGGATGCCCGCCCGCACCAGCGGGTGGTCGTCCACGAGCAGCACCGTGACCATGCCGCCGCGCACCGCCCCGCGCGTCACGCCGTCTCCACCGGCAGCCACGCCTCCACCTGGAAGCCGCCGCCCGGCCGGTTGCCCACGGTGAGCCTGCCGTTCATCGCCGCCACCCGTTCCCGCATGCCGAGCAGGCCGAGGCCGCCGGAGCCGCCGCCCGGGCGCGGCCCGTCCTCCGGCGCGCCACGGCCGTCGTCGGCGACCCGGACGCCCACCCCCTCCGGTTCGAAGCGCAGCGTCACCCAGGCGCGGGTGGCGTGGGCGTGCCGCATCGTGTTGGTCAGCGCCTCCTGGATCACCCGGTAGACGGTGAGCCCCACCGCCGGGGGCAGCGTACGCTCCTCGCCCAGCGTGCGGAACTCCACGTCGACGCCCGCGCCGGCGATGAGGTCGCGGAGCCGGTCGATCCCCGGCAGCGGCCGCCGGTCCGCCGCGGCGCGGTGCTCCCGGTTCCCTCGGGGCTCCTGGTTCCCTCGGGGCTCCCGGTTCCCGGCGGCGTGCCCGCCCGGCCCCCGGTCCCCCGGCGGCCGGCCGTCCCGCCGCGGTCCGCCGGGCCCCGGCCCGTCCCGCTCCCCGGGTCGCCCGGGCCGGTCATCCGGGACGCGGTCCGGGGCGGCGTCGCCGGAGCGCAGCACGGCCAGGATGCTCTTCATCTCGCCGAGGGCCTCCCGGCTCGCGGTGCGGATCACCTGCAGCGCGGCGCGCGCCTCCTCCGGCCCGCCCGCGCGCTCCACCGCCTCCGCGGCCACCGCCGCCTGCAGGGCGATCAGCGAGACGGTGTGGGAGGTGACGTCGTGCAGCTCGCGCGCGATCCGCAACCGCTCCTCCTGCGCCCGGCGGCGGGCCTCCTCCTCCCGGGTGCGCTCGGCCTCGGCGGCCCGGCGCTCCACCTCGGCGGTGTACGCGCGGCGGGCGCGGGACGCCTCGCCGAGCTGGGCCACGGTGAACACCACCAGCGTCCAGATCACCAGCGCCACGATGTTGTCGCCGTCCGGCTCGAGCGCCACCCCGGCCGCGGGCACCGCGACCAGGAACGCGGCCCCCGCCCAGCCCCAGTCGCGCCGCCCCTGCGTGATCGACGTGTACATCGCGATCAGCGGCATCGCGGGCCACACCGAGTACGCGTAGCCCAGCGCGAAGTAGAGCGTGGCGGCGAGCGCGGTCACGACCAGCACGACCGCGGGCCGCTCCCGGACCCAGCCCAGCGCGACCACGCCCGCAAGCAGCAGAACCCAGCCCACGGGATCGAGCGGCCGGGCCTGGGGCTGGTTCGCGTACGCGAGCACGCTCGCGCCGGCCACGATCACCCCGACGGTCCCGACCAGCGCGATCCTGCCCACGCGAGCACCCTAACCGCGCACCGCCCGGCCGGACATCCACCCGGCGGTGTAGCCTGCCTACCCCCGCCGCGGGTGGCCGGCCGGGCCCGCCGTACCGCCGCGCGGGCGGGGAAATGGGCGGCCCCGGGGCGGGAAAACCGGCGCGTGTTCCCCGGCGATTCCACGCCGGGGCGAATCCCCGCTGCGGCCGCCGCACGCCCACCCCAACAAAGGGGGTGGATGCCCGGTGAACTCCCTGTTGACCGTATTGTCAACTCAGTCCTATTGATAGCGTTATACGCCGATTGTCGCATTCTCGGCGGGCCCTACCGTGCCAAAATGGACAGCCAGTACGGTGCGTCGCGGACAGGGCACCGCGGACCGCCGAATACCCCCTCTCGATGGATGGTCGTGTGAGATTTCGGGTGCTGGGCCCGCTGACGGTGACCGCGGCGGATGGCCGGGAGGTGCCGATCGGCGGCAACAAGCTGCGGGTCGTGCTCGCCGGGCTGCTGGTGCGCGCGGGCGAGAGCGTCCCGGTGAGCCGGATCGCGAGCTGGCTCTGGGAGGAGACCGACGATCCGGACCGGGCGCGCGGGACCGTGCAGAGCTACATCAACCGGTTACGCCGCCTGCCCGAACTGCGGGACCGGGTGCTCACCGTGCCGGACGGCTACCGCGTGGCCTGCGACGCCGGCTCGCTCGACCTGCTGCGCTTCCGCGAGCTGACCGCGGCCGCGCAGGCCGCCATCGCCGCGGGTGACCCGGCCGCGGCCACCGAGGCCCTCTCCCAGGCCGTCGCCCTGTGGCGGGGCCCGGCGCTGTCGAACGTGGACTCGCCCACCCTCCACCGCGACGAGGTCGAGCCGCTCACCGAGGAGTGGCTGCGCGCCCAGGAGCAGTGGATCGACCTCGGCCTCGACGCGGGACGGCACACCGAGCTCGTGCCGCACCTGCGCGAGCTCACCCGCGCCCACCCGCTGCGCGAGCCGCTGTGGGAGCGGCTCATGCTCGCGCTGTACCGCTCCGGGCGGCACGCCGAGGCGCTGCGCGCCTACCACGACCTCGCCGAGCTGCTCGCCGACGAGCTCGGCGTCGACCCCGGCCCGGCGCTGCGCGCCCTGCACCAGGCGATCCTCACCGGCGACCCCGCGCTCGACCCGCCCGGCGGGCCGTACCCGGCGCGGCGCACCGGCCCAAGGCCCGCGGCCTGGCCCGCGCGGCCCGACCGCGACCCGGCCGAGGCGCCCGCGGCGACGGTGCCCGCGGCCCCCGCGGCGCCGATGGCCGCCGCGCCGCCGGTGCTCGCCCCGGTCGGCTCCCCCGTCACGCCGCCCGCGCCCGGCGTCCCGGTCGCCGGGGCGGTGGCCGCGGCACCGGCGATCCCGGTACCCCGGCAGCTGCGGCCGGACATCCCCGGGTTCGCCGGACGGCGGGCCGAGCTCGCCGTGCTCGACCGGCTGCTGGAGGAGGCGCTCGGCGACTCCCCCGACGCCTCCCGCCCGCCGGTGATCGTCTCCGTGCAGGGCACGGCCGGCGCGGGCAAGACCGCGCTCGCGGTGCACTGGGCGCACCGGGTGCGCGACCGGTTCCCCGACGGCCAGCTCTACCTCGACCTGCGCGGATACGGCCAGGGGCGGCCGGTGGAGCCCGCCGCCGCGCTGGAGACGCTGCTGCGCGCGCTCGGCACCCCGGCCGACCGGGTGCCGGTCGGCGTGGACGAGCGCTCGGCGCTGCTGCGCACCCTGCTCGCCGGGCGCCGCGTGCTGCTGCTGCTCGACAACGCTGGCGGCAGCGAGCAGGTGGCGCCGCTCATCCCCGGCTCCGGCGGCATGGTCCTGGTGACGAGTCGCAACCAGCTGCGCGCGCTGATCGTGCAGTACGGCGCGCGCCGGGTGGTGCTCGACCAGATGCCCGCCGACGAGGCGGTGGAGCTGCTCGCCGGGGTGCTCGGCCGGGACCGCATCGACTCGGACCCGGAGGCGGTCGCCGAGATCGTGGAACGCTGCGCCCGGCTGCCGCTCGCGCTGCGCATCTTCGCCGAGCGCGCCGCCCGGTTCCCGGACACCCCGCTGCGCCGCCTCGCCGCCGAGCTGCGCGACGAGCGCGGCCGGCTCACCGCGCTCGACACCGGCGACGGGGACGACACCGACCTGCGCATGGTGTTCTCCTGGACCTACCGGGCGCTGGACAAGGCGTCCGCGCGCATGTTCCGCCTGCTCGGCCTGCACCCCGGCGAGGAGATCGGGGTCGGGGCCGCCGCCGCGCTCGCCGGGCCGGAGACCGCCCCGGATGAGGCCGCGGCGACCCGGCTGCTCGACCGGCTCGCCGCCGACCACCTGCTGCGCTCCCGCTCCCCCGGCCGCTACGACTTCCACGACCTGCTGCGCGCGTACGCGGCGGAGCGCGCCCGGGAAGCGGGCGAGGTCGACGAGCCGCTGCGCCGGGTGCTCGACTGGTACCTGCACACCGCGCACAACGCCGCCCGGCACCTGCCGCCCGGGGACCGCACGGTCCCGGCCGCGCCGCCGCCGGAGGGGGTGCGGCC
This sequence comes from Actinomycetota bacterium, assembly GCA_003242605.1. GTDB lineage: Bacteria > Actinomycetota > Actinomycetes > Streptosporangiales > Streptosporangiaceae > Thermopolyspora. The sequence goes on along the minus strand of QGUZ01000061.1, from coordinate 15,151 downwards.
GCTCGAGTTCGACCGCCCGGAGGACGCGGTCGGCTGGTTCGAGACCGAGCTCGCCAACCTCATGGCCGCGGTGCGCACCGCGGCGGCGCACGGCCGGTACGGCCACGCCTGGCGGATCGCCGCAGTGCTCGTGCTGTTCCGCGACTTCCAGGTGCCCGGCCCGGCGTGGGCCGAGGTGCACCGCATCGCGGCCGACGCCGCGCGCCGGGACGGCCAGCCGCAGGAGGAGGGCCGCGCGATCAACCACCTCGCCGAGGTGCACGCCCGGCTCGGCGAGCTCGACGCGGCGGTGGCGCGCAACACCGAGGCGCTCGCGCTCGCCCGCGAGATCGGCGACCGCGACCTGGAGGGGTTCGTGCTCGCCGACCTGGGCGGGGTTTACTTCCGGCTCGGCCGGTTCGAGGAGTCGACGCGCTGCTACAACGAGGCGCTGGCGATCGCGCGGGAGCGCGGCGACCGGCGGCTGGAGGCCGAGACGCTCGAGCACATCGCCCGCAACGACAACGGGCTCGGCCGGTACGAGGCCGCGCTCGAGGGGGCGCAGGCCGCGCTCGCCATCTACGACCGGATGCGCGACCCCTACCACCAGGGCGAGGCGCTGCGCACGATCGGCATCGCGCAGGCGGGCCTGGGCCGGCTCGACGAGGCCGCCCGCTCCTTCGAGCGCGCGCTGGAGCTGATGCGCCGCTTCGAGGACCACCGCGCCGAGGCCGAGGTGCTCGACCACCTCGGGCGGGCGCTGCGCGACTCCGGCGACCTGGCCGGCGCCCGCGACCGGTGGGCCGCGGCCCTGCGGATCTTCACCGAGTACGGCGACGCGCGCGCCGCCGAGCTGCGGGAACGCCTCCGGGAGGTCGACGAGGCCCCCGTCCGGGCTCCCGCCGACCTCCCGCAGACGCGTCGCGCCTAGTGAGGAGCCTCATGCCCGGCGGGGGAGGGGCACCGCAAGCCCCCCGCTGCGACCGCGACCGCTGTTGGCGGGCCGCCGCCCGCCGCACCCCCTCGTGGCGCGGCCGCCGCGCGGCGCCCCTCCCCTGCCGGACCCACCAGCGGTATCGACGGTAGGGGGCGGGCTTGGCAAACCGCTCACAGTCCGCTCACAGCCGGATCGCCGCCCACCCGCAGGGCGGCCGCCGGATTGCGCCGGAAATGAGCCGCTTTTCAGCGGATCGCCGGTGATGGCGCGGGCGGGCCGCGGCGCCGCCGGCGGCCGCCGGGGCACGCCGTACCCGCCGGATCCGCGTCGCCGTACCACGGCGAGGCGGCACGCGGACCGTGACCAAGAAAGCCGGAAAATGGGAAGAAAGAGGACATTCCGCCCGGCCAGCGGGATGAGTGATCCTCGCGATCGGGCCCTGGAGGGGAGCCGGCGGTGCCCGTCCTCGCGGGGCACGGATCACCACCCCGGGCGCACCGGATGGTGACGTGCTGTTACCGTGGAGAGGGGGACACGATGCGTAAGCGGAGAATCACCGTGCTCGCATGCACGGCTCTGGTCCTGTTCGGGGCGACGGGCGGGCAGTCGGCGGCCGACGGCGATCCCCGGCTCCTGCCCCGGCAGCAGGTGAGCCGGCAGCAGTACGACATCCTGCTCGCCCAGTGCCGGTACGCGGGCAACGGCGCGGCGGCGCGGCGCCGGTGCGAGGCGAGGGTGGCCGAGCGGTACCGCGTGGGGCGGCGGAACCCGAACCTCGACTGCCGCAGGTACGCCGGGGTGACCGTGTGCGGCGAGCTCGAGCTCACCCGCGCCGAGCGCGCGTGCGTGACCGACTCGGTCGCCAAGGGGATGAGCCGCCGCCGGGCCGAGGTGGAGTGCTACGTCTATCGGTGAGCCGTACGGCACGGCGGGAGCGTCGCCGGTCGAGCGAAACGGCGGAAACGGCGGGTGGCGGCGCCCCGGGACGGTCTGTCCGCGCCGCCACCGTCACACCTGGAGCCCTCAGCCGAACCCGGGAGGTGCCTCGCCCGGCGCGTCACGGCGGGCATCGCACCGGCGGGGGCAGCCGGTGGACCGTCGCCGTCCCGCCGGTCGGCCGCGTCCGTCGGCCGATCAGGCGGTGGCCGTGACCAGGTACGCGATCCCCAGCAGCACCACGACGGGGATCAGCCACACCACCAGCTCGGCGGCGAACTCCTTGTTCATCGCGCAACTCCCTCACTACGACCAGGACTCGGCCCGTTAGAGGCAGCATAGGGCCACGGGCGGGCAGAGGGCGCCGCAGGGTGGGCCGCCCTGCTCCGGGATGCCGCCGGGCACCGGCCGCGACCGCGTGTTCGCCCCTGGAGAAGCCGCCGCCGCCCGGCCGCCGGAGGCACCACACTCGCCGGGGCGCGGTGGCGCGACGACCACGCCGCCGGTCGGAGTGTGACGCGACGATCCCGGGAGGCCGCGATGGACGCATCCCCGCTCCCCGGCGCCATCCGGCTGCCGGACGGCACCTGGATCCGCGGGCGCGGCCTGCGCCACGGCACGCCGGCGGGCCCCGCCCCCGACTACGGCCTCTACCTCGGCGGCGGCCGGCTGCGGCGGCGGCACGAGCCGGAGCTGTCCTGGCCGCACGACTGGCTCGACTGGCCGGACTTCCTGCTGCCCCGCGACCGCGAGGAGGCGATCGACCGGGTGCGCGCCCTGTACGGCCGGGCCCGCGCGGGACGGCGGGTCGAGGTGGCCTGCGGCGGCGGGGTCGGGCGCACCGGCACGGTCATCGCGTGCCTCGCCGTGCTCGCGGGGCTGGATCCGGAGGACGCCGTGGCGTGGACGCGGGCGAACCATCACCCCAGGGCGGTGGAGACGCCGTGGCAGCGGCGGTGGGTCGCGCGGTTCCCCCGCTCCTGACCGGCCGCTCCCCACCGGCACGGCGACGGCGCGGGACGGCACGGCTGGGTCGCTCCCGGCCGGGCCCGGACGCCGCTCGACCATCAGCCGGTCCGGTCGGCGGAGAACGCCTTCGACGTGGCGTTTTCACCCGGCCCAAAGCGCAAAACGGAACATCCGTCTGATATACAGCAGGGCTTGCGGTCGGCCGTTTTTATCCCGCTTGCGACAAGACTCGAACACTGCGCCCACCTGCGAAATTTTCCGGAAACATTTGAAAGGCAGACCGTTTTCCCGCGATCACATAGTGGGACAAGGTAATCTGGCCGCGACATTCGTTGATCAACCGAGCCAGACGGGGTGAATGGTGACGAGTCCTCGGGGGCTCAGGTCCAGCGAGCCGACGCAGGTCGGCGAGTACCGGATCCTTTCGCCACTCGGGAAAGGCGGCCAGGGAACGGTCTACCTCGGGCTCGCGCCCAGCGGCATGCGGGTCGCGATCAAAATCCTGCTCCCCCAGTGGGCGGCCGACCCGAAGAGCTGCCGCCGGTTCCTGCGCGAGGCCGAGGTGGCCGCGCGGGTCGCCGGATTCTGCACCGCCAAGATCGCCGGCACCGGCATCTTCGCCGGCCGGCCGTACATCGTCAGCGAGTACGTGCCGGGCCCGTCGCTCGACGAGAAGGTGAAGACCGAGGGGCCGATCTCCGGCAGCGGGCTGGAGCGGCTCGCCGTGAGCACGCTCACCGCGCTCGCCTCGATTCACGCCCACGGCGTCGTGCACCGGGACTTCAAGCCCGGCAACGTCATCCTCGGCCCCGAAGGGCCGGTGGTGATCGACTTCGGCATCGCGCGGGCGCTCGACTCCGGCATGAGCACCACCTGGCTGCTCGGCACCCCGGCGTACCTCGCGCCCGAGCAGCTCACCGAGGATCCGGTGACCGCCGCCTGCGACGTGTTCTCCTGGGGCAGCACGATGACGTTCGCCGCCACCGGGCGGCTCGCGTTCAGCGGCGCCACGGTTCCGGCGGTCATGCACGCGATCCTGCACGCCGAGCCGGACCTGTCCGGGGTGCCCGACCCGCTCCGCGAGCTCGTCGCGGCGGCCCTCGCCAAGAACCCGGCGGCCCGCCCGAGCGCCGCCGAGCTGCTGCGCGTGCTCACCGAGCGGCATGCGCTGCCCACGTACCCGGTGCCGGGCTCGAGGAACGGCGCCGCGACCCGGCCCGCCGCCGACCTCGCGGCCGCGCACGCAGGGTGGCGACCGGCCCGGCACGCCGACGCCGCGGCCGCCCCGGTCCAGGCCGTCCCCGTACGGCTCGGCACGGCCGCGGCCGTACCGGCGGCGCAGCCGGGGCCCGCCACCGGTGCGGTGCGGGCCGCCACGGAGACGGACGCCCCCGCCCCGCGGGCCGAGCCGGCGACCTCGCCGGACGGCCGCGGCGCGCACCGCGGGCCGTGGCGCCCGCGGCGGTGCGTCCTCCTCACCGCGGCGGCCGCGTTCGCCCTGACCGCCACGTTGATCCTCATCCCGTCCTGGCTGCGCGGCGGCGAGGGCGGGACCGGCGCGAGGTCCGCGGCCGCGAGCACCCAGCGGGAGGCGGCCGCGCGCCCGCCGCGCCCCAGGGCGAGCCCGACGCCGCGTCCCCCGGTGACCTCGATCTCGGCATGTTCTCGACGATCGACGTCGCCGACCGCTTCGCCGCCCCGGAGAACGTCCAGCAGTACGTCTCCCACCAGCCGGAGGAGCGCGAGATCGTGCCGAGCATCGCCACCGACAACGGGGTGTTCACCGCCTCCGGGCCCACGCCGTACTTCACCATGCTCTCCGGGCCCGGCCGGATCTCCGGTACCACCGCGGTCAGCATGGTCACCGTGGGCGCCTTCACCGGGAACGGCGGGCGGCAGGACACCGTCTACGTCGGCTGGGTGAAGGACGGCAACAACTACGTCTCGGCCTGGTACAACGACGCGGAGCGCACCGCGGGCTTCAGCATCCGGCTCGACGGCAGGCTGCTCAAGACGCCCGAGACCACGCCCCTGGAGCTGGGGAAGGGCGACCGCCTCGCCCTCGTGCACCGGGACGGGACGGTCACCGCGTACGCCCAGACCGGCGGCAGGTGGCGCCGGCTCCAGGAGACCACGATCGACGGCGTCCTCCACCGCCCGATGACCCGCAGCGAATACCGCTACGGCTTCGGCCTGCGCGCCTCGTCCGGCACGATCACGCTCACCGGCGCCGAGGGCCGCAGCGCCCCGTAGCCGCAGCCGCCCCGCCGGACACCGCCTCGTCCGGCCCGCGGCGTCCCCGCAGGTAGCTGCAGAAAATGATTCCTCCGCGCCCATGGCGAGCGCGGAATTTGTTTTTCAGACCGGCAGCGATCTCATTAGTGTTGGAACGCCGTGGCCGCGGGCCAGGTAACGGAATCACCGTGAGGAGGGGGGTTCGCCATGCGTTCTGCGCTGCGCCGTACGGTCGCCGTCATCGGTGCGACCGCCGTCACCGCGTCCCTGTCGCTCGCGCTCTCGAGCGGCCCGGCGGCCGGTGCCGCCATTCCGAAATTCACGATGCCGAAGATATTCGGGACGAAGTTCCAGCCCGATCCGAAGCACGACTTCAGCCGGCTCACCCCGCGGCGCGACGGCATCCTGCGCGGCTGGGTGACCCGCTACTCGAACGGCTACGCCGTCTACGAGCCGATCAGGTGGGTCAGGGACGAGCACACCGAGGGGTACTTCGCCGGCCCGCCGAAGGGCCGCCGCATGGCCTATCGGTCCCGGGTGGCGCCCGGCGCGAAGCTGTACAGCGCGCTGAACTGCAACCTGAGGACCTTCTCGCGGCTGACGGTTGACCGCCGCGGCCTGGGCAACAAGCCCTGCTCCCGCAAGGTCCGGGACGCCTACCTCAAGCAGGGCCGCATCCCGTCGATGATCACGGTCTATCGCGGCCGGATCGTGAAGATCCAGGAGATCTTCCGTCCCTAGACGGGCGGCACGGCGTGACCGCGCCGGACCGCCGGCTCGCGGGCGCCGATCCGCGTATCACGGAGGCAGGCCGTACCGGGCTCGAATTGTCGGTACGGCCTGCCACCATGCCGGCCATGACGGCGACGATCGATGGATTAGCCCCATTCCACTGGCTCAACCTGCCCGAGAGCGATGGCGGCGGCCCGCCGCTCGGCGTGATCTTCAGCGTTGCGTACTTCCGGGGCCTCGACGCGGCGGAGGTGGCGCGGCGCTTCAGCCACGGCACCGACCCCGGAACGGTGACGGATTTCGGCGGGCTCGTCGAGAGGGTGCGGAGGTTCGTCGAGGAGACGGCGGGCTGCCACGGCGGCGGCCACGTCGGCATCGTCGAGGCCGGCGAGTGGTGCGTGGCCGTCGAGCCGCACGGATGGCTCGCCATCCTCTCGGACGTGGTGGCCGCGCTGTCCCGGGGCTGCGAGATGCTCTCGATCAACCGGCACGACCACGCATCGGTGAGCGACTTCGTGTACGCGATCGACGGCGAGATCGTCACGACGTTCCCGGTGGGGCGCTCCTGCGATCGGCACGGCGCCGACCCCGACCTGCTCAACGACCTCATGCGCGAGCTGGGCATGTGCGTGGACCCGCTCGAGGACGCGGAGGCGGCCGCGCAGCACGCCGCACTGCCGCAGGCCTTCGCCCTCGCGGCGCGGATCACCGGCGTCCCGTTCGCCGCGGACATGCTCGACCGCCCGATGCTCGTGGCCCGCATCGCGGACCTCTGACCCGGCCCTGCCGTACCGGCCGCCCGAACGCTCCAAACGCCGAACCCACCCGCAGGACGAGGAGGGCAGCGGGTGCCCCCACCCCCGGTCGGTCACCCGCCGCCCTGTCCGCGGGCGGACATGCCCCTCGGAAACGTCCGCCCGGATCCCGCGTTCCGAGTCGGCTAGCCCTGCGGACGCTCGCCCAGCCGGTCCGTCCAGCCGAAATCCTCGAAGGTCACGCGGAAGACGTTGCAGTCCCCGTTGTTCGTGTTCACGGCGTACTCGAGCAGCTCGGCCGAGTCCTTGTCGATGATCATCGTGAACTCGACCCCCTCGTCCTCCTTGACCGTCAGCGCGACCCCGGTACGGCCGGCGGCGTCCTGGGCCTCCTCCGACGTGATCCCCGGCTGGTCGGCGAGGACCTGCAGCAGGGCCGCCCGGGTACCCGGCATGGTCGGCGCGGTCATCAGCTCGACGGCCGTGTCCCAGAGGAAGACGGGGAACGCCTTGTCCTTGTCGGCCTGCCTCTCGTACCGCTGCCGGAGCAGGTCGGCCAGCTCCTCCTTCGAGGTGGGCAGCTCGCCGACGTTCTCCATGGTGAGGTCCGGCATGTTGACCGACAGCGGTTCCTGGATGTCGCTGTCGGCGTAGGGACGCACCTTGCCGTCCGGCAACAGGTTCGGCGAGCCGTGCTCCTTCCACTTCGCCTCGTCCTCTGGCGTGGGGAAGACGAGTTCCAGCTCGCTCGCCTTCTCCCGGCTGGTGCCGCCCTCCCGCTTGGGCCGCCACCGCTCCACGGTCTGGACGAGGAGCGCGGTGTACGGGTACCCGTCAGGCCAGAACTTCTTCCGCAGCTCCTCCAGCTTCTTGCTGTACCTCCAGCCGATCGAATCGAGCTTGATCTCCTTGCAGCCGGTCCGTCGGCACTCGGCCGCCTCCTCCACGACGAGCCGCTTCACCTCGGCCGCGTACTCCTCGGGCAGGTGGCGGGTGGGCGAGGCCTCGCGAGTCCGGACGTACCAGTACTCGCCGGTCGTGGCGGGCTCACGCTGCACGGTCTGGGCGACGGCGAGCAGGAACGACCGGGCGTCCATCCGCGTGGCGGCCGGCGACGCCCCCGTTTCGCCGGACGCACCGGTACTCGACGAGCCCACCGCGACCCGGTTCTCCCCGGTCGGCGTACCGGACAGCACGCCGGTGGAGACTGCGATCGCCCCCGCGGCGATCGCGGCCACCGCACCGGAGGTCGCGAGCAGGAACAGCGGACGGCGGAACATGACTGCCCTCCACGTTGGCTTCTCAGGGTGCTGGGTGCCGGTGAACGCCCGAGCGAGGTCGTCGGCGCGGCGCCGCCGGTAGCTCGCCTCGGCGAGTTCGTCCAGCTCATCCGGCCGGAGCCGGGCGAACATGCGATCGATCATGTTGTCCTCCAGGTCGGATTCGCGGACGTCAGCTCTCCTCGGCGAACCGGCTGCGGGCCCGTCGCGCCGTGCGGCGCGCCTGCCCCGTGCCGAGGCGCAGCTGCGCCTCCAGGCGTTTGCGCGCCCGGTGCAGCCGGACGTTGAACGCGCGCACCGAACACCCCATGACCGAGGCCGCCTGCTCCGGCGCCAGGCCGTACCAGGTGGCCAGGATCATCGCCTCCAGGTCCTTCTCCCGAAGGGCCCGGAGCGCGGAGATGGCCTGCTCCCGGTCCACCACGTACTCGGCGACGTCCCAGACGATCTGGTCCCGCTCGGTGGTCAGCGCCGCGATCCGATCGACCAACGCCTTCCCCCGGTACCGAACCTCGCGCTGCTTGGCGAGCATGTTGCGCACGACCCCGAGCAGCCACGGCAACACCTGCTCCGGCAACTCGTCCAGCCGCCGCCACGCCACGAGGAACGTCTCACTGCACACGTTCTCCGCCACGCCCTGCTCGACCCGCAGCAGCACGTAGCCCAGCACGCTCCGGTAGTACCGGTCGTACAGCGCGGTGAATCGCTCTTGGGGATCGTCCACACCCAGTAGTCCCGCCGGCCGCCCCTCGATTACCGCCCGGCCCCGACCTTTTCCCCCGCACCTGGACACGCCTGCCGTACCAGGCGCGCCGCCTCCGCCCCACCAGGGCGGCCCGTCCCGGTCCGGTCAAACCTGCCGGGAGCCGGAGCTGAAGTAGAGCGCGAGGCGGGTGCGGTCGGGGAGGCCGAGCTTGCGCAGCATGCTGGAGACGTGATTCTTCACCGTCCCCTCGCTGAGCGACAGCCGGGCGGCGATCTCCCGGTTCGACGCGCCGACCGCGAGCAGCCGGGCGACCTCGAGCTCGCGCGGGGACAGCACGTCGCGGCCGGGCAGCTCGGTCACTTCGGGGGCGCGCGCCGGGCGGCTCGGGCGGCTGCGCAGCTCCGCCACGAGCCGGGCGGCGACGACGTCGCCGAGCACGGTCTGCCCGTTCGCCACCTTGTGGATCGCGGTGACGAGCTCGTCCGGTGAGGCGTCCTTGAGCAGGTAGCCCCGGGCGCCGGCGCGCAGCGCGCCGAAGATGTACTCGTCCTCGTCGAAGGTGCTCAGCATGAGGACGGCGACGCCGGGATGGTCGGCGGCCATCCGGGTGACGAGCTCGACCCCGTCCATCCGCGGCATCCTGGCGTCCACCAGCGCCACGTCCGCGGGCCGCGCGGCGAGTACGGCGAGCGCCTCCACGCCGTCCCCCGCCTCGCCGGCCACCTCGATGCCGTCCTCGACCTCGAGCAGTTTGCGCAGCGCCTGGCGGATGAGCTCCTGGTCGTCGACGAGCAGCACCCTGATCATGCGCGCTCCGCCGGAAGGTCCACCCGCAGTTCAAATCCCCCGCCCGCCCTCGGGCCCGCGCGCAGCGTCCCGCCCAGGGCCTCGGCCCGTTCGGTCAGCGAGGTGAGCCCGAACCCCGGGGTCCCCGAGCCCGTGCCGTCGTCGGCGACGACGAGCGTCACGCGGTCGTCGTGGAACTCCAGCGTGACCGTGACCGTCTCGGCATTCGCGTGCCGCAGCGCGTTGGTGAGCCCCTCCTGCAGCGCGCGGTAGAGCACGAGCTCCGTGTCCGGGCCGAGCCGCCGCTCCGCGCCGTGCACGGAGAACCGGACGTCGACCCCGGTCCCGTGGAACGACATGGCGAGCTGTTCCAGCGCGGCGCTGCCGATCGCCCCGTCGAGCGCGAGGGGGCGCAGGGCCCGTACCCACCGGCGAGCGTCGGCGAGCGCCTCGGCCGTGAGCTTCTTCGCCGCGGCCACCTCCGCCCACGCCGCGTCCGGGCGCCGCTCCCGGAACCGTTCCGCGTTCTCCAGCCCCATCTTGATCACGGTGAGCTGGTGCCCGATCGAGTCGTGCATGTCCCGCGCGATCCTCGCCCGCTCCTCGGCCACCGCCAGCTCCCTGACGCGTTCGAGCAGCTCCTGGGCCTCCTGCCGGCGCCGCCGCGCCTCGATCGTGGCCGAGGCCATGCCGAGGACGAACGTGGCGAGCACGGCGATCGGCGGGACCTGGGCGAGCGCGCCGGGCCAGGTGACGTTCCGCCACAGCGGGAGGATCACGATGGCGAGACCGAACACCGCGACGAGGATCAGCGTGGCGGCCCGCATGCCGTACACGAAGGCGATGTTCGCGATGGCGATCAGCAACAGCGGGAGGTGGACCGCAGCGGAGCCGGTCATCCCCAGCAGCACGGTGGCGGCGAGCAGCGCCGGCCCGAGGACCTTCCTGCGGGCCGGGGCGGACGGGCTCCAGGGCACGGCGAGCCAGAGCACGGCGACGACCGCGAGGTTGACGCCGAAGATCGCCGACTTCACGGCCTCGGTCGCGCCGGCGAAGTGGGCCGCGGCCGTGGCCACGAACACGACCCAGAACACAACGCTCAGCAGGATCGGCCGCTCGGCATCGCGCAGCGAGCCAAGACGGAGCGGGGACATGCCCGCACTCTAAACCCGGCCGGGCACGTCACGGAGAATCCACCGCGACACCATGACGATCGTCATGGTGATTTCGATCCGCAGGACGATGTGCCCGGGCATCGGGATATCTAGCGTTGTCACCATGTTCGCCAGAAAACCCGTATGGGCGGTCCTGATAACGGTCATCGCGATGTTCGCCGCGGTATTGGGCGGCTCCTTGCCGGCGGCGTTCCTGATGTCACCGGAGAATCCGTTCCGCCAGTTCGCCGGGGTCGTGGGCACCGCGCTCGCCGCGGTGCTCCTCGTCTGGCTCCTGCGGCGTTTCGTCACCCGGCAGCCCTGGTCCGGACTCCGGCTGCACTGGGACCTGACGGCGATACCCTACTTCGCGCTCGGCCTCGCGGCCGGCATGGCCGCCGTCCTTTCGTCCTCGGCGGCCTCGGTCGCCCTGGGCGTCGCGCAGTTTCGTACCTTCGACACCGGCGGTCTGCCATATGTGCCGATACTGCTGCTGAGCATCGTCGCGGCCTTGATCGGCCAGGCGTTCCCCGAGGAACTGCTGTGGCGCGGGCATCTCTACGACACGCTCCCGCCGCGTAGCAGGCTCATCACGACCTCGCTGGTCTTCGGAGCGCTGCACATCATCTCCAACGGCGGCCAGCAGGGCATCGCCGAGCACCTGCTCTACGTCCTCCAGGCCTGCGCGCTCGGCTTCGCCAGCGGTGCCGCCCGGGAACGCACCGGCTCGTTGTGGGCCGCGGTCGGCGTCCACACGGGCCTGCACGCGGCCATCCGCGTGCTGCCGACCGAGGGCATTCAGTACGGCGTGCAACTGGTTCTGCAGGCCGCCACCATGACACTCGCCGCCGTGATTCTCCTCAAGGCCGGGCGGCGCGCGCCGGCCACGAATCGCACCACCTCGGCGAAAACGCCGGCAAGCTAGCCCGCCCCGCACCGGAATCGCCGACACGGACCCCAGGCATTTGGCGAATTTTCCATCCAACTTACACTCCGACCGATTGTCGAGGCATTCGGAGGTGCCCGATGGAAAGCAGGGATCGGCACGGCCTGGGAGTCGATTCGGTGCCGTGGCAGGCGGGCCTCGATCGGCGCGGCCGCCCGTCGGGGGAAGTTCTCCTCCCGGGTCGCACCGGGATGCGTGCGCGGGTGAACTCGGCGCAAATGGCGGCCGGAGGCAACCGAGTCGATGACAAGGAGGCCCCTCGCGTGATCGCAAGGGGCCTTCGCTCGAGCCGACGAGGGGAATCGAACCCCTGACCTGCTGTTTACAAGACAGCTGCTCTGCCGATTGAGCTACGTCGGCCTGTCACTCCCAGATTTTAGTGCGAGGAGGGCGGCGACGTCACCGGCGTCCACGGATGGTCAGCGGCGGCGGGAGGTTTCGTAAAGGGCGATGCCCGCGGCCACGCCGGCGTTCAGGGACTCGGTGGCGGTGGCCATGGGGATGCGGGCGGTCACGTCGCAGTGTTCGCGGACCAGGCGGGACAGGCCCTTGCCCTCGGAGCCGATGACCAGGACGAGCGGCTCGGTGAGGAGCTCGACGTCACTGATGTCGAGGGCGGCGTCGCCGTCGAGGCCGACGACGAACAGGCCCTGGTCGCGGTACTCGCGGAGGGTGTTGTTGAGGTTCGAGGCGCGGGCCACCGGCAGGTGGGCGAGAGTGCCCGCGGAGGTCTTCCACGCCGAGGCGGTGACGCCCACCGAGCGGCGGCTCGGCACCACGATGCCGTGGGCGCCGAACGCGGTGGCGGAGCGGGCGATGGCGCCGAGGTTGCGCGGGTCGGTGACGCCGTCGAGGGCGACGATCAGCGGGGTCTCCTCGGCCTCGCGGGCCCGGTCGACCAGGTCGTCGGGGTGGGCGTACTCGTATGGCGGGACCTGGAGGGCGAGGCCCTGGTGGGCGGCGCCGTCGGTGAGCCGGTCGAGCTCGGGCTTGGTGACCTCGAGGATGGCGATCCCGCGGTCGGCAGCCATCTTGATCGCCTCGCGCACGCGGTCGTCGCTCTCGATGCGATTGGCGACGTAGAGCGCGTTCGCGGGCACCTTCGCGCGGAGCGCCTCGACGACCGGGTTGCGGCCGGCGACCGTCTCCGGGGCGTCGTCACGCTTGACCCGCGGCTGCCGCGCCGGCTTGGCCGCGTTCGCGGCGGCGGCGGCCTCGGCGCGCCGCTGGCGTTCCTTGTACCAGTGGCGCATGTGCGCGGGCGGGGTCGCGCCCCTGCCCTGCAGCGCACGCTTCCCGTGCCCGCCACTGCCCTTGGTCGGGCCCTTCTTCTTCGCGGCCTTGCTCGATCGCTTGCCTCCGCCTGCCATGGAACGCAAGCCTACCGGCGTTCCGGGAGTCCCCGTCGCGCCGCTCGGCCCTCGCCGGTACGGCCCGGCCCGCCGCGGCCGTACGGTACGGCACGGCCCTGCCGTACCCCTGCATGGCACCGCCCGGCCGCCTCCCGGCCGAACGGCGGCGAGGCGACCGGACGACGGGCTAGCGCGCGAGCTCCCAGCGGGTGCCCTGCGGGGTGTCCTCGACGACGATGCCCGCGGCGGCGAGCTGGTCGCGGATGGCGTCGGCGGTCGCGTAGTCCTTGCGGGCGCGGGCCGCCTGGCGCTGCTCCAGGACCACGGAGACGAGGGCGTCCACGGTGTCCCGCAGGCCGGTGTCGTCACCGGCGGAGCGCCACTGCTCCGAGCGCGGGTTGAGGCCGAGGATGTCGAGCATCTTCTCGGTCTCGGCGAGGATGCGGGCGACCCGGTCCTTGTTGCCCTGGGCCAGGGCGGCGTTGCCCTCGCGCACCGACTCGTGGATGGCGGCGATCGCCTGCGGCGTCCCGATGTCGTTGTTCATCGCGTCGACGAACGCCTGCGGCAGCGGGACGTCCTTGTCCACGTCGTGGACGATCTCCGCGGCGCGGGTGACGAAGCCCTCGATCCGGCGGTACGCGGTCGCGGCCTCCTGCAGCGCCTCCTCCGAGTACTCGATCGGCGAGCGGTAGTGCGCCGACACGAGGTAGTAGCGCAGCTCGACCGCCCGGACCACCTTGAGCATCTCGGAGACGAGCAGGGAGTTGCCGAGCGACTTGCTCATCTTCTCCCCGCCGAGGGTGAGCAGGCCGTTGTGAAGCCAGTACCGGGCGAACCCGTCGCCTGCCGCGCGGGACTGGGCCTGCTCGTTCTCGTGGTGCGGGAAGAGCAGGTCGACACCGCCGCCGTGGATGTCGAACGTGCTGCCGAGGTACTTGGTGGCCATCGCCGAGCACTCCAGGTGCCAGCCCGGGCGCCCCGGCCCCCACGGGGTGCGCCAGGTCGGCTCGCCCGGCTTCGCCGCCTTCCACAGGGCGAAGTCCCGCGGGTCCCGCTTGTGCGTGTCGGTGTCGGTGTCGGCGGCCGGCCGCATGTTCTCGAGCTTCTGGTTGGACAGCTCGCCGTACCGGTCGGCGTAGGAGCGCACGTCGAAGTAGACGTCACCGCCCGCGGCGTACGCGTGGCCCTTGTCGATGAGGCGGGCCATGAGCTCGATCATCTCGGGGATGTGCCCGGTGGCGCGGGGCTCGACGGTGGGCGGCAGGCAGCCGAGCGCGTCGTACGCCCACGTGAAGTGCCGGTAGTTGCGCTCGGCGACGACGAACCAGGGCACGCCTTCCTCGGCGGCCACGCGAATGATCTTGTCGTCGATGTCGGTGACGTTCCGGCAGAGCCACACGTCATATCCGAGGTGCGTCAGCCAGCGCCGAAGCACGTCGAAATTAACGCCCGACCGGATATGTCCGATGTGTGGCGGAGCCTGCACGGTGGCACCGCACAGGTATATCGACACTCGGCCTGGTTTGACCGGTACGAATTCGCGGACCGTACGCGTGCTGGTGTCGTGTAGGTACAAGCTCACAAGCCAAGGCTAATGCCTTCGGTGACATCACAGGTCACGTTGGCGACCGTGAACCGTGGCGGCGGGTCAGGTTTTCGTCCACACTCCCCGCGTGTGCGATCGATCACCTCGGCCTTGGTTCTGTAGTCTGCAAAGAGTGGTGAAAGCGCATCCCCGAGTGACGGCAGGTCCGTCCCCGTATGTCCGATCGGACCGGCACCGGCCGTCAGGCTTCGCCCTGCTCCTGCGCCGCCTGGTGATCGGCGCGGCCGGTCTCCTGGTCGCCGCCGTCGCCGCGGCCGCCTGCGTGCTGTCCTTCGACGACCTGCGCGCGCTGGCCCGGCAGGCCGGGGCCCGCGAGCACCTCGCGCACCTCTACCCCGCCGCGTTCGACGCCCTGCTGCTGATCGCGCTGATCAGCTTCCTGGCGCTCGGCGCGGCCCGGCCGATCGTCCGGCTGCAGGCCGGGTTCGTGCTGCTCGTGCTGCTCGCCGCGGCCTCGTGGGCGAACGTCGCGATGGCGATGCGCTTCACGATCGACGCCCGGCTCGGCGCGGTGATCGTCGGCGTGGTGCCCTGGGTGATGCTGCTCGTCGCGCTGTGGCTGCTCACCCTGCTCGTCAAGCACGCCCAGGTACGGCGGGCCGCCGCCGACGACGCCCCGGACGCGGGGCCGTACGACATCGTGCCGTTCACCGAGACCGACGCCGCCGAGGAGGAGCGGCGGCCCGACGCCGCGGCGCCGGACGGCGTGCCCACGGCGCCCCCGCCGGCCGTCGCCGGGCCGCCAGGCCGCACCGCCGCCGAGGCCGGCCCGGAC
>QGUZ01000360.1 GCA_003242605.1 Actinomycetota bacterium | reverse complement strand
CCTCGGTGCGCACCGACACCACGAGCAGGCCCAGCGTCGGGACGAGCCAGAACAGGGCGAGCAGCACCATGAAGACCTGCAGCACGCCGCTGCCGAACCGGTCGACGAGGCGGCCGGCGAGGCCGCGCCGCGGGGCGCCGCCGGCGGCGGTGGCGCCGCCCGCCCGGGAGAGCGCGGCGGTGGTCATGCGGCCTCCCCCCGGGTCGAAACGGTCATCCGCGCGGATCCGCTCATTGCTGCTCCCTCCTGAACCGGCGGATGTTGAAGAACATGAACGGCAGCACCAGCACGAGGAGGAAGATCGCCAGTGCGCTGCCCAGGCCCTGGTTGTTGCCGCCGCCGAACGAGACCCGCCACATCTCCAGCGCGATCACGTTCGCCTGCGGCTGCACCGACCCCGGTGCGATGACGAACACCAGGTCGAACACCTTGAGCACGTTGATGATCATCGTGACGAAGACCACGAGCAGCACCGGCGCGAGCAGTGGTACGGTGATCTTGCGGAAGACCTGCCACTCCGTGGCCCCGTCGATACGCGCCGCCTCCAGCGCGTCCCGGGGGATCGCCGACAGGCCCGCCGCGATCAGCACCATGGCGAACCCGGCGTGCACCCATATATAGGCGCCGATGATCGCCGGTGTGATCAGGGTCGGGCCGAGCCATTGCAGCCCGTTGAACGGCGCGGTGAAGTTCTCCTGCGGCAGCCGGATCGTGTAGGAGCCGGCCGGCAGGTTCTCGAAGGTGAACGTGCCGTCCTCGTTCGTGGTCGTGGTCGCCACCACCCGGCCGTCCGCGACGGCCTCCACGGTGACGCCCGCGAGCCCCTTCTCGCTGCCGTCGACCTGGTTCACCGTGCCGCCACCGCCCGGGGTGAAGTCGACCCAGACGGTGCCGGTGAGCGAACCCGGCGCGGGCTGCGGCGGGGCCTTCGCCGCGGCCGCCTCCGCCACCTGGGCCGGCGGCAGGCCGACGAGCGGGATGAGCACGGCCTGCCCGGGCTGCGCCGCCTGCTTCGTCACGACCGCGCCGTTCTGCGCGGCCACCGGGGAGGCGTCGTTCTCCCGGGGACGCGCGCCCGGGTAGCCGGTGTTGGGCCGGAACACGTCACGCACCGTGGTGATGATCG
This sequence comes from Actinomycetota bacterium, assembly GCA_003242605.1. GTDB lineage: Bacteria > Actinomycetota > Actinomycetes > Streptosporangiales > Streptosporangiaceae > Thermopolyspora. The sequence continues at coordinate 3,556 of QGUZ01000360.1, read as the reverse complement.
CGTTCGCCACGCCCTTGTCCGGGTCGGCGTCGTACACGAGCCGGAAGATGACGCCCGAGGCGAGGAACGACACCGCCATCGGCATGAACATCACGAGCTTGAACGCGGTCACCCAGCGGATCCGCTCGGAGAGCACCGCGAAGATCAGGCCGAGGACGGTGACGACCGACGGCGCCACCACCACCCAGATGAGGTTGTTGCGGATGGTGGTGAGCATCCCGGGGTCGGTGAAGATCGTCGCGTAGTTGTCCAGGCCGACGAACTCGTTGCCGCTCGCGTCGTAGAGGCTGCGCCACAGCGAGTAGAGGTAGGAATAGCCCACCCCGGCGCGGAGCAGGAGGACCGGGGGCAGCAGAACCCACACCGCCGGGGGGGGGGGGGGGCCGGGCCGCCCCCCCCTCCCCCCGCCGCCCGCCGTGGCGGTTCCCTCCCTGGTGGTGGTCCCGGCCGCCGTCCCGGCCGCCGCGGCGGCGGGGGACCGGGCGCCCGAGGTGCCGGGGCGCGCGGCGGCCTGCGCGTCCTGGCCGCGCTCCCTGTCGAGGCTCCGGCCGGCCTCGGCCGTGCCGGAGGTCGCTGCGTCCTTCTGCGGTCCGGTGGGGACCCCGGCGGCGGGCACCTCGCCGCCGCCGGGCGTCCGCGGGCCGTCGAACCGTTCGGTCACGGCCTCGCCCCTTTACTGCTCCCAGGCCTTCTTGGCGTCGGACTCGAGCTTCTTCTGGATGCCCTCGATGTCCGAGGGGTTGCGCAGGAAGTCCTGCAGGCCCTTCCACAGGCCCTTGCCGTCGGTGCCGCCGAAGGCGCTCGGCGCGAGGTCGGACATGTCGTAGCGGGCCGACTCACCGGCGTTGATGATCGTCTGGGCGAGCTGGCGGGTCAGGTCGCTCGGGTAGTTGTCCGGGGAGACGTTGCGGTTCGGCGACAGGTAGCCGGGGGTCTTCGCCCAGATCGTGCCGCCCTCGACCGAGGCGAGGAACTCGAGCAGCGCCATCGCGCCCTCGCTGTCCTTCATCGCCACCGCGACGTCGCCGCCGAGCACGACCGGGGCGGTGTCACCGGCCGCCGGGAACGGGAAGATCTTCGCCTCCTCGCCGATCGTGGCGCCGGACTCGCTCGCCGCCGCCGCGACGAAGTCGGCCTCGATCACCATGCCGGCCTTCTTCTGGCCGTAGACCTGGGTGACGCAGGTCGGGAAGTCGGTCTGCAGGGCGCCGGACGAGCCGCCGAGCATGAACTCGTTCTTGCTGAAGATCTGGGCCATCTTCTCCATGGCCGTCTTCACCGTGGGGTCGGTCCACGGGATCTCGTGCTTGGCGAGCTTGTCGTAGTTCTCCGGGCCCGCGGTCGACAGGTAGATGTTCTCGAACAGGTCGGTGAGGGTCCAGCCGGAGGCGCCGCACAGCGCGAACGGCGGCGTGCCGGCGTCCGCGAGCGTCTGCGCGGTCGTGCCGACCAGCTCGTCCCAGGTGCTGGGCGGGTTGGTCACGCCGGCCTCGTCGAACGCGCTCTGCCGGTACCAGATCGTCGACTTGTGCGCCGCCTTCACCAGCACGCCGTACACCTGGCCGTCGACCGAGCCGAGCTCCTTCCAGTACGGCGTGTAGTTCTGGTCGATCTGCGCCAGCACGGCCGGCGACAGCGGCTTGAGCGCGTTCTGCTTGGCGTACTGCGCGACCAGGCCCGGCTGGGGGAGGATCGCGATGTCCGGCGGGTTGCCGCCCTGGATGCGGGGGCCGAGGTAGGCGCCGGTGTCCTCGCCGGTGGAGGCGTAGGTCACCTTCGCGCCGGTCTTCTCCTGGAAGGCGTCGAGGACCTTCTGGAAGTTCGCCTGCTCCTCACCGGTCCACTTCGCCGCGACCTCGATGGTCACGCCCTCCAGATTGCGCGCCTGGGCGGACCCGGCCGCGCTCGGCTGTGCCTGGCCGGAGTCGCCCTCGCCGCCGCCTCCGCCGCACGCCGCGGTGGTGCACGCGAGTGCGAGAACGGCGACCGCCGCTGGCAGTCTGCGCATGATCTACCTCCTGCTCTCTGCCCCCGAGATCGGTTTCACATGTGGTGGGTTGCCGGCGGACGGCGGCATGAGCCGTCCCCCGGAAGGTGCCCGGCGGGCGGCCGGGCTGGTGACGGGCCGGGTGGCCCGGACATGGACGGGAAGTCTGGGGCCGGAGGGCCGGCGAGGGCCCTCGGGCTAGGGGTTCCGAGTCGTCTCGATGAGTTGCTCCCGCAGCCGGGTGATGGTCTCCGCACCGGATTTTCGGAACGCCAGCGCGTCCGACACGTTGCCGGCGATCACCAGGCTGATCTGGCTGTAGTCGGCGTTCACCGGGCGGGGGCGGGCCCGCAGGATCGTCTCCTTCAGTACCGGCAGGTAGGGATACTCCTTGATCAGCTCGGGGTCGTCGTACAGCTCGGCCCACACCGGCGGGAACGAGCCCTCGGTGAGCACGAGGCGCTGGATGTCGATGCCGGTGAAGTAGCGGATGAACTCCAGGGCCGACTTCTGCCGCTTGGAGGCGGCGTTGATCGCGAGGTTGTAGCCGCCGAGGACGCTCGTCCCGGGACCGTCCGCGCCCGGCAGCGGCGCCACCGCGAACTTGTCCTTGACCGGCGAGTTCTTCGCCGGGCCGTACGCGTGCGGCCAATTGCGCGCGAACACGTACCGGCCCTCCTGGAACGCCAGGCGGGACTCCTCCTCCTTGAAGGAGAGCGCCTCCTGGGGGATCCAGCCCTCGCGCACCCCGGTCGTGAGGAACTCGAGGGCCCGCTGGGCCGCGGCGTCCACGTTCACCGCGGTGCCGTCCCTGTTGAGCAGCTCGCCGCCGGCCGAGTGCACCGCCTCCAGGAAGTTGACGGTGAGCCCCTCGTAGGGCAGGAACTGGCCGGCGTACCCGCCCAGGCCGTGCTCGCGGCTGAGCCGCCTGGCCTGCTCACGCAGCTCCGCCCAGGTCTTGGGCGGCTTGAGCCCCGCGGCGTCGAGCAGGTCCTTGCGGTAGTAGAGCAGACCGGCGTTGGTCGAGTACGGCACCGCGTACAGCCGGCCCTTGTACATCGCGGTGTCGACCACGCCGGGGAAGAACTTCTCCAGCGGGAACATGCCGCGGTCGAGCGGCACGATCCAGCCGGCCTCGGCGAACTCGGCGGTCCAGATGACGTCGAGCGCGAGGATGTCGTAGCGGTCGCTGCCGGCCTGCAGGTTCGCGACCATCTGCGCCCGCTGCTCGTCGGCCGCCTCCGGCAGCTCCAGCATCTGCACCTGATCGGCGGGGTGGGCGCGGTTCCACCGGTCGAGCAGGGGCTGGAAGTAGGAGGTGGTGTCCTTGCCGACGACGAAGGTCATCGGGCGGGCGGCGGCCGGGGCCGCACCGGAGCCCGCGTCCCCTCCGGCCCCGCCGCAGCCGGCGAGCAGCAGCGCCGCCGCCAGCAGCAGGGGAGCCAGTCGGGACACGTGTCCTCCGTGCGAAATCCCGGTTACATACGTGTTAGGTAGATGCATGCATGTTATGCATAGCGCTAATGTGGACGTCAACAGACAGTTACATAACGCTCAGGTAAACAGACC
>QGUZ01000060.1 GCA_003242605.1 Actinomycetota bacterium | reverse complement strand
CCGCCCAGGGCGAGCGCCCGGTCCACGGCCGCGATCTGGCGCATCTTCAGCTCCAGCTCGGCGATCCGGGCCTCGGCGTCGGCGGCCGAGGCGCGCAGGCGGGCGAGCTCGGCGATGATCGCCTGCCGCTGCGCCTCGAGGTGGCGGCGGTTCGCCTGGTCGCGTACGGCCGAGGGCAGCCCGTTGAGGCGGCCGATCAGGTCGGGCGCGGTGGCGATGAGCCGGTCGCGGGCCTGCTCGTCGAGCCCGCGCCACCACGCGTTGAGCCGGAACGCCAGCGTGGCGTCCTTGCCGGTCGCCTGGAGCTCGAGCAGCCTGCCCAGGGCAGCGCGGTCGCCGGTGGCCGCGGCGGCGGTGAGCGCGCCGACGCCGTCCGGGTCGGGGGCGTGGCCGCCGAACAGGCCGAACGCGGCCGACGCCCGCGAGGCCGTGCCGTCCGGGTGCTCCCGCTGCAGTACGGCGAGCCGCCGGCGCAGGTCGGTCACCTGCTGCTGCGCCCAGAGGCCGGTCTCGGCGACCTGCCGCCCGGGGGTGGCGACGACGCTGAGCGCGGTGAGCTCCTCGACGAGCCGCTGCCCGGCCCGGGGAAGCTCCCGGGCGGCCCGGTCGAGGTCGGCGACGAGCCGGGTCATGACGCCGACGTCCATGCCGGAGAAGCGGCCGGGCACCGCCGAGGCGACGCTGACGTGGCTGACGAACCGCGGCGCGGACGCCTGCCCGCCGAGGCGGCGGATCTGCTCGGCGACCGCCTCCGCGGCCGCGGTGAACGCCTGCTGCAGCCCGGTGCGCCGTCCTTCGAGCGCCCGGGCGAAAACGGGGGCGCCGCCGCCGACCCACGCGTTCGCCGCCATCGCCCGCGCGGGGTTGTCGAGCGCGTACGCGTGTTCCTCAGCCAGCTTGACAATTCGCGATAACCCGGCCTCCAGTTCCCGGGTCACCCTGTCCGCCACAATTTGCCAGGCTCTCACCTCGATGCGGCCTGTGACCACGACTTTGATAAGTGGGCATTGAACATCGAGGTAAATGGTGAATGTCCGGGAATTGCGGCCCGACCGAATCCGGCATTTGATTCCCGCCGTGGGCAAGGGTGAAGCGGCGCGGGCGGTGGGGGAGCGGCGGCGAAAAGTGGCGGCGGCCCCGTCCCCGGCGCTCGCCCGTCCCGCCGCGGAAAACGCCGAAGGCGGCGCGGCGAGGTGCCGCGCCGCCTCAGGTCGCGTTCGCCCGGGCTCAGCGCAGGGCCGGGGCCGCCGCCACCGGCGCGTCCCAGTCGATCACGTAGCGCTGCTCGGGCGCGAGCATCTTCTCCGGGTTGAGCACGGTCTTCAGCATGATCCGCATGAGCACCGGCATGATCGCGCCGGCGATCGGGCCGGGGGCCTTGGTGCGGTTGATCCGCGCCGCGCGGGCCGCGACCCCCTCGACCCGGCCGCGCCGCAGCCGCTCGTACTCGGCGAACGCGGCGGGCACGTCCGGCAGGTCGCGCAGGCAGCGGGCGAGCTGCACCGCGCTCTCGATGGCGAGCGAGGCGCCCTGCCCCGAGCTGTTCGACGGCGCGTGCACCGCGTCGCCGACGAGCACCATCCGGCCGCGGTGCCAGTGCGGGACCCGCGGCATGATGTGCAGCGACCCGGTGACGAGCAGCTCCTCGGGGCGGCTGGAGAGCATGAGCTCGGCGCCGGGGTCGTCGTCCGCGAAGGTGGCGCGCAGCTTGTCGAGCCACACCTTGGGGGGAACCTGACGCGCCTCGGTGAGCGACATCGGCCGCTCGTGCGGCAGGTTCACGCCCCACCGGGTGCCGCCGCCCGGCTCCCGCCAGTACAGGTAGTAGCCGCCCTTGCCGTACGCGAAGGTCATCGTGCCGGGCGGGACGTCGACCGTGTGCCGGGCCACCGACTCGAAGCCGAGCAGGCCGGTGAAGTTAGGGCCGGGCGCGTTCGGGTCGATCAGCCGGCGCACGGTGGAGTGGATGCCGTCGGCCCCGATGAGCACATCGCCGGTGGCGGTGGTGCCGTCGGCGAACACCGCGGTGATGCCGGTCGCCGTGTTCCGGGCGTCGACCAGGCGCTTGCCGTACGTGATCTCGACGCCCTCGGCGAGCGCCAGGTCGTGCAGGATGCGGTAGAGGTCGCTGCGGTGCACCACCTGCAGCGGCGGCAGGTCGGGCAGCACCGGCAGTTCGATCCGGCTGCGCCCCAGCGCCATCACGGTGCGATTGATCGGGGTGGCGGCCGCGCGCACCGCCTCGTCCGCGCCGAAGATGCGCAGGGCCGCCAGGCCGTTGGGGGCGAGCGCGAGCGTGCCGCCGACGCCGTCCGCCGTGCTCGGGTACGCCTCGTAGACGGCGGCCTCGATGCCCGCCTTGTGCAGGGCGAGGGCCGTCACCGGGCCGGCGATGCCGCCGCCGACGACAATCGCCTTCCTGATCGCGGTCATGGTGCGTCTCCTGTGGTCGGTCGTGTGGGGACGAACCGACCCGGGAGAGCCCCCGGCTATCCTCGTGGGTGCCAGCCTCGGGCCGGGTGCCTTCCCAGGTACGGTTCGAGGACCGGGCCCTGGTGGGTGTTGCCGCACCGCGCCAGGGCCCCTTTGCGTCACTCGTCGGAGCGGCTGCGCTCCGCGAGGGCGCTGAGCTCGGCCGGCATCTCGCCGGTCTCGTGTACCGCCCGCCAGGCGTCGAGCCCGGGGAACGCGCCCGACTCCAGATCGGCGAGCAGCGAGCGGATCCAGGCCGCCTCCGCCTCCTTGAGCGCGAGGTCGTACTCGTTCTCCACGAGGAACAGGCGGGGGATGGTGCGGGCCTCCTCGGCGAGCGACGCGCGGTCGGCCGCGATGCCCTCCTCCAGCAGCCCCAGCCGCCGCCGCAGCAGCTCGGCGGCCTCGTCCGGATGGAGGGCGGCGATCACCGACAGGCCGGCCCGGAAGCGCGGCCGCTCGTGCATCGGCGTCGAGATCAGCTCGCGCGTCCAGTCCACCAGCTCCTCGCGGCCCGCCTCGGTGATGCGGTACACGGTGCGCTCGGGGCGGCGGCCTTCGCGGGCGCTCTCCACGGCCACGATCAGGCCGTGCTTGGCCAAGTTGCGGATGACCGTGTAGAACGACCCCCACTTGAAATCCATGTCCTGCTCTTTGCCCCAGCCGCGCAGGGCCGTGGCGATCTCGTAGGGGTGCATCGGCCGCTGCACGAGCGCGGCGAGCACCGCGAGCGCGAGCAGGTTGCCGACCTTCCGCCGCTTCGCCATGCGCCGCCTCTCCCTGGATCACTCGTCAGCGATTACTCGTCCGCGAGTATACGTACGCAAATACCCGCGCGCAACGGCTCACGCCTCCGAGGCTCGGGCCGGGCGGTCGGCGAAGCCGCGGCGCGACGGCGCGAACGGGCCGGGCCGGCGGGCCGCGCAGGGCCTTCGCCGCGCGGGTCCGGCAGGCCTAGGATCGGTGGACTCCGCGTCACCGTCCCGCTGCGCGTGCCGAATCCGCGCTGGTCAGCGGGCTGTTTCGGAATGGCGGCTCAAAAGTTTGCGAGATTATGGACAATCTTGTCGGCGAAAAGTACGCTCGCCGCGTATGAGAACCAAAGCGGCGGTAATCCGCACCACTGGCGCGCCTTGGGAGATCACCGAGCTCGAGCTGGACGAGCCAAAGGAGGGCGAGGTCCGGATCCGGTTCCACGCCTCCGGCATGTGCCACTCCGACGAGCACCTGCGCACCGGCCACAGCGTGGGACGGCTGCCCCTCGTCGGCGGGCACGAGGGCGCCGGCGTGGTCGAGGCCGTGGGCCCCGGAGTGACCCGGGTGAAGGTGGGCGACCACGTGGTCTGCTCGTTCATCCCCGCCTGCGGCACCTGCCGGTACTGCTCCACCGGGCGGCAGAACCTGTGCGACCAGGGCGCGGAGATGGTCACCGGGAGGCTCGCCGACGGCACGTTCCGGTTCCACGACGACTCGGGCGCCGACCTCGGCGGGTTCTGCATGCTCGGCACCTTCGCCGAGCGCGCGGTGGTGTCCCAGGCCTCCTGCGTGCCCATCGACCCCGACATCCCGTTCGAGATCGCCTGCCTCGTCGGCTGCGGCGTGCCGACCGGGTGGGGGTCGGCGGTCTACGCGGCCGGGGTGCGCGCGGGCGACACCGTGGTGATCTTCGGCGCCGGCGGCGTGGGCATGAACGCCGTCCAGGGCGCGGCGTACGCGGGCGCCGCGAACGTCGTCGTGGTCGACCCGGTGCGGTTCAAGCGGGACAAGGCGCTCGAGTTCGGCGCGACCCACGTCTTCGCGCGGGCCGAGGAGGCGCACGAGGCGGTGGTCGAGCTCACCCGCGGCCAGCTCGCCGACCACGCGATCTGCACCGTCGGCGTGCTCACCCACGAGGTGGTGTCCCAGGCCGCGGCGATCGTCGGCAAGGGCGGCCAGGTCACCATCACCTCGGTCGGCGACTCCACGGAGGACCACATCCGGCTCGCCGCCAACGGGATGGTCGTCGGCTGGCAGCGGCGCATCCAGGGCCACGTGTTCGGCATGTGCAACCCGCTGTACGACATCCCGCGGCTGCTCCGGCTGTGGCGGCAGGGGCGGCTCAAGCTCGAGGAGCTCATCACCCGCAGGTTCCGGCTCGAGGAGATCAACGAGGGCTACGAGGCGCTCGACCGCGGCGAGCTGATCCGCGGCGTCATCGTCCACGACGTCTGAGCCACGGCGCGTCCATCCGGGATAGCGCGGGGCGTACGGCACGCGCGTGGCGGGCGGCGTGCGCGGCGGGAGGCCCGAGCGCACGGCGAGTCGCCCGACCATGTCCGCGGTGCTCAGTAAGATGCCCCAGTCCAGATCAGACCCTGAACCCTGGAAAGGGCAGCACGTGGCGCAGAAGGTGATTCTGGTTGACGACCTCGACAGCTCCGAGGGCGACGATGTGGCGAGACGCGAGTTCTCGCTGCTGAACCGGACCTTCGCCATCGATCTCTCCGAGGCCAACCAGCGGCGGCTGACCGAGGCCCTCCAGTTCATCGAGGAGGTGCTGGAGCGCTCCCGCGAGGTGAAGAAGCCTTCGCGGCGGAAGACCGCCGACACCTCTCCGCGGCTGCGTGGCTACACGCTCACCGACGTGCGCGCATGGGCGCGTGAGCAGGGGATCGAGGTTCCCGAGCGGGGCAAGCTCCCCGACGAGGTGATCGAGAAGTTCATCGCCGCCCACCCCGACGCCGCCGCCGACGGCCCGGCCGCCGACGCGGCGCAGGGGACGGCCACACAGTCGCAGCCCGAAGCCTGACGGCCGCCCCGCCGCTCGGCGGGACGGCCGTGCCCGGGGGAGGCGCGGCGCACTCCGCGCCTCCCCCGGTTCGCGTCCTCAGCGGGCGTAGACCTCGAACTCGTAGAGGGAGTAGCCGTAGGAGGTGCCGCGCCGCACCCCCTGCATGCGCACGTAGCGGGCGTCCACCGGGGCGAAGGACACGTTGTCCACGCCGCCGTCGCCGTCCTCCGTGGCGTACACCGTGGTCCAGGTGCCGCCGTCGGGGGAGACCTGGATCCGGTACGCCCTGCCGTACGCGGCCTCCCAGCGGAGCACGACCCGGGCCACGGTGCGCACCGCGCCGAGGTCCACCTGGATCCACTCGCCGTCGCGGTACGCGCTCGACCAGCGGCTCGACAGGTCGCCGTCGACCGCCTTGCCGGGCGGGTGGAGCAGGTTCTCCCGGCTGGACGCGGTCGCGGCCGCGCCCTTGGCGAGGTTGCCGACCTCCTCGCCGCGGCGGGCCGGGAACGACACCACCTGCTGGTAGGTGGGCCGGTTCTGCCAGGAGATCAGCGGGTGCCCGATGCCGCCGAGCGGCGCCTGGCGCACCGCGTCGGCGCACCACTGGTCGCCCGCCGCGCACACCTCGTCGCCCGGGTAGGTGACCGTGGCCGGCTCGGCGAGCGCGTCGGCGAGGCTGTCAAGCAGCACCGCCCGGCACCCGGCGACGGTGCCGTCCCCGCAGAACCGGCGCGGCAGCGGCGCCTGCACCGGGTCGCCGAGCACCGCGCGCAGGTCCTTGCTCACGTAGCCCCACCAGCCGAACTGGAACGCCGACCCGCGGTGCGGCTGCGCCTCGTTCGCCGACACCGGCAGGTCGGTGACGTCGCCCCGCATCAGGCCCGACGGCGGCTCGTCGATCTGCAGCGCGTCGACCAGCGCCCGGTACAGCTCGTCGCCGAGGCCCGGCCGGAACTGGGCGGCGACCAGCTTCGGCCACCAGGCGTCCATGATGCGGATCGCGTCGGCGTGGGCGTACCTGCGGCTGCCCGGGGAGGTCTCCTCGCGCTTGGCGCCGGCCCGCTCCCAGGCGCGGAGCCGGGCCACCGCGTCGGCGAGCGCCGGGTCGGTCACCGGGGCGGAGTCGATCACGCGCAGCAGGTCGGGCAGCACCCGCCTGCCGCGCAGGTCCACCACCGCCGCCTCGGCGACGATCCGCACGGTCTCGGCCCGGTCGAGCCTGCCGCCGTTCGCGAGGGCCTCGCGGATCGGCCGGTCGAGCAGGTCGCCGCGGTGCACCGCGCCGAAGCTGAAGTTGCCGTCCGCCGCGCCGTAATCCTTGGCCTGCTTGTTGTTCCAGCTCACCAGGTAGTCCTGGTCGACCGCCTGCGGGTGGGCCGACGGCGGATGGTAGTCGGCGGTGTTGGTCTCCGGGTCGTACCCCGACCACTCGTGCGCCGTGTCGGCGACCATCGGCAGGTTCGGGTCGGAGACGGGGGAGCGGACCGGGTTGGCGCCCGACATGAAGTACGCCGCCTGCGTGGCGTTGACGTAGAACCAGTTGAACGCGAAGGAGACGTGCGACGCCGACTCGATGAAGTCGGCCGCCGTGGCCATCTCGCCGGGGTCGTTGAACATCTGGAAGCCGATCGCCGAGTCGGCCTCGTGCCGGTAGGTGGAGCGCAGCGTGGTGAACGCCGTCGGCACGCCGTTCACCGTGCCGCGCCAGGTGACCAGGCCGTAGCGGGTGCGCTTGATCACCAGGTCGTACGAGCCGGCCGGGGTGGGGTCGGCGACGGTCGGCTTCCAGGAGTTGGTCTTGCGCAGCGTCTCCATCGGGACGCAGCGGCCCTCGTGCAGGTAGTGGTCGGAGTCGACGGTGGGGGTGGTGCCGTCCGGCTCGCACAGCGTGAGCGCGTAGGTGTCGGTGATGTCCTGCAGGCTGGAGGTCGCGCTCCACGCGTAGTCGACCCCGCGGCCGAGCAGCACGTACATGCTGAGCCCGGCGAACGAGGCGCCGCGCGCCCGGATGCCCGGCCCGGACAGCTCCTGCAGCATGAGCAGCTGCGGGGCGAAGTAGCCGGTCTGCGGGCCGAACACGGCGATCGGGTGGCCGTCCGCCGACTTCGCCGCGGAGATCACCACGGCGTTCGACATGCCGGGCCGGGCGTTGTCCACCATCAGCCCGGCGAGCTCCGGCAGCGCGGGCGGGCCGGTCGCGGCGGCCGCGGCCGCATCGGTCGCCACCGCCGAGCCGGTCTCGTTCTCGGTGACGTCGACCGGGCGGGCGCCCGGGTCGGGCAGCACCACGCCGGTGGCGCTTGCGGGCGGGTCGCCGAACGGGAAGCTCTGGCCGTCGTGCAGGGTGAGCACGGTCTCCGGGTCGTTGCGGGAGCGGAACGCCTCCCACACCCGGTCGCCCTCGGCCGTGCCGTACCGGGCCCGCGCGGCGACCCGGACCAGCGCGGACTGCATCTCCGCGCCGCCCCCGCCGCCGAACAGGCCGCCGATCACCCCGGCGATCGCGATCAGGTCGGTGACCGTGAAGTGCTTCGGGCCGCCCTTGTTGGTCACCGCGTCGAGGTGGCCGGTGAGCACGTACTCGCCCGGGCAGTTCCGGTTCGCCATGCACCGGTCGATGTAGGCGTTGATCCCGGCCACGTAGGCGGTCACGTCCTCATACAGCAGCCGCCCGCGGTCCCCCATCCGCCGCAGCCGCTCCACCTGCGCCTCCAGGTCGGCCTCGGTGTACGGCGAGTTGCGCCACACGCTCTGCTCGAGCGCGCGGTTGGCCGGGGCGCCACCGGCGAACGAGGTGAGCTCGCCGCGGCCCACGTGCCGCAGCAGGTCCATGACCCACAGCCGGTCCTGCGCGGCCGCGTACCCGGCGCCGAACATGGTCCCGGCGCGGGTGGTGCCGGTGATGTGCGGGATGCCGTACGCCTTGTCCCGCACGATCGTCACATCCGAGCGCGGCTTGACCGTGCTCGCCACCTGCCCGGGCGGCACGCCGAAGGAGGCGTCGTTGAAGAACCGCTCAAGCCGGTCCGCGGTGAGCCCGTTGTAGCCGGCGAGCAGGCTCGCGTACTTGGCGAGCTGGTCGCCGGTGTGCTTCGGCATCGTGCCGAGGGCCTGGTGGGCGAGGATGTCGACGAGCGTGGCGTTGCCGTTCTGCCCCGGCGGCAGGATGTCGAGGCACTGGCCGAGGCAGTAGTCGTCGGGGGAGAAGGCGGTGGCGGCCGCGTGCCCGGTGGCGGCCGCGTGCCCGGTGGCGGCCGCGTGCCCGGCGGCGGCCGGGGCCGCGGCTTCGGCCGCCGCCGGCACGGGGAGCCCGAGCGCGGCGAGCGCGGCCACGGAAAGCACGGCGATCGCGCGGCGGAGGGGAGGGAGCGGTGCGGGCATGGGAGGACCCCCACAAAACATGAGGCATGCTCGGCCTTTGCTAGGAAAATACGATCACTTGCCGGGGCCGACAATGACCGGATCGATCAATCCTTCTCGTCCGCGGCCGCGGGCCTCACCGGCGCTCGATCTCGGTCAGGTCGATGTCGATGGGGGAGGGAACGGCGAGCCGCAGCCGGTCGCGGTGCACCCCGGTCGGCACGTAGGCAAGGACGGCCGGGCCGAGCGCATGGACGTGCACGGCGGGGCGGCCGCCGTCGTGCTCGACCCGCCGGAAATGCGGGATCCCGGCCCGTGCGCAGCGGTGCGGCTTGAACTCCCGGTCACGGACGGTGAGCCGGGGAAGACCACCTCGACGGCGAGGACGACGTCCGCCGCCCGGTACGCGGTCGTCTCAGGGCCCTGGTACGCCTCGGCGTGGACGACGCTGAGGCCGGGCTCGCGCCGGTCCCGGGCCCCGGCACCACGCTCATCTCACGGCGCACCCGGAAGCCGGGCGACGCGGTACGCCTCGTGCCGGCCTCCAGCGGCGAGAGCACGGTGGTGTGAAACTCCGTTCGCGGGCGGGGGAGGACCAGGCGCCCGTCGATCGGCTCGCTGTGGACCGGCAGGCAGGGGATGCGATCGAGGTCGCCCGCGGTGAAACCCCGCGGCGACGGAGGTGGCCAGGCGGGTATCCGCGGATCGGTCATGCGGTCGCTCCGCACCGTGTCCGCCGGACGTCCTCCCGTGGCGGCGGCGCCGCCCGGTGTCCCGGCGAACGGCGAAGCCCGGGACGCCCGGTCCGCGTTCCCGGGCCCCACGCGGGGCGCGGGAACGCAAACCGGGCCGGGATCGGTTTACCGATCGGAATCGGACGATGAATCGGGGTGCAGGATGGCGGTAAACCGTACGGTTCGTAACGTGCTCGTGGCCGGGGCGGTCGCCGCGGCGGCGGGGGCCGTGCTGCGGGATCTCCCGGCCTCCCTCGGCAGGCGGCCGTCGGGGCCGCGGGCCGAGCGGGTGCGGCGGTCACCGAACTTCCGCGACGGGGCGTTCCACAACCCGCCGTCGGCCGCGGCGGTGCCGATACGGCCGAGCTTCACGGTCGTCGTGAAGCAGCTCGGCGACTTCGCGTCGCGGCGGCCGCGCGGGCCGGTGCCGCTGGTGTCCGCCGTCCCGGAACCCGCCCGCGACGGGCTGCGGGCCACCTGGTACGGCCACTCGAGCGTGCTGCTGGAGATCGAGGGGCGGCGGGTGCTGCTCGACCCGATCTGGAGCAGGCGGCCCTCGCCGGTGCGGTTCGCCGGGCCGCGGCGGCTGCACCCCGCGCCGGTGCCGCTCGACGCCCTCCCGCCGGTCGACGCCGTGGTGATCTCGCACGACCACTACGACCACCTCGACATGCCGACCGTCCGCGCGCTGTGCCGTACCCAGGCGGCGCGGTTCGTGGTCCCGCTCGGCATCGGCGGCCACCTGGAGCGCTGGGGCGTGCCGTCCGAGCGCATCGTCGAGCTCGACTGGGAGGAGGAGGCGAAGGTGGCCGGGCTGCGGTTCGTCGCCACCGCCGCCCGCCACTTCTCCGGGCGCACGCTGCGCCGCAACGACACGCTGTGGGGCTCCTGGGCGATCATCGGCCACCGCCACCGTGCCTTCTACGCCGGGGACTCGGGCTACTTCGACGGCTTCGCCGGCATCGGCGCCGCGCACGGGCCGTTCGACCTCACCCTCATGCCGATCGGCGCCTACAGCGCGCTCTGGCCGGACGTGCACATGACCCCGGAGGAGGCGGTCACCGCCCACCTCGACCTCGGCGGGCGGCTGCTGCTCCCGGTGCACTGGGCCACCTTCAACCTCGCCCCGCATCCGTGGGCCGAGCCCGCCGACCGGCTGTGGCGCGAGGCGAAGTCCCGCGGCGTCGACGTCACCGTGCCCCGCCCGGGCGAGCCCGTCGACGTCGCCTCCCCGCCGCCGGTGGACGGCTGGTGGCAGACCCTCGCCTGAGGCTCAAACGGCCTCGAACACGAGCAGGTTGCTCAGCGTGGTGCGGACCGGCGAGGTGGCCAGGCGGCCCATGATCACGGGCCGGTGGCGCTCGTGGGCGGGATCGAGGATGAGCTCGTAGCGGAACCGGGTCACCGAGGGCGCGCGGTCCACGTGGACGCGCACGCTCACCTCGGCGTCCGGTTCGCCGAGCTCGGCGAGCGCCTGCCGCGCGGTGATCGTCATGCAGCTGGCGAGCGCGGCCTCCAGCAGCTCGTGCGGGCGCAGCCCGGCCGCGCCGCCGACCCCGTCCTTGCACGTGTCGGCGACGCCCTCGTGCGTGCCGGAACGGAACCGGACCTGCCAGGGCGTCGCCAGAGCCGTTGCCTCGATCATGAACCCTTTCCTCGCGACCGGAATGCGGCGCGTCCCAGACTAGGGCGCATGTCCGCATGGCGGGAGATTCGTCCCGCAGCGTGAGAACGCCCGGGGGAGTGCCCCGGGCCGGGCGGGCCCGGTTGCGAGGCGGGAGCGGGCCGCCGCCGCGGCCGCAGGCGGATGGCCGCGGCGGCGGGCCTCAGGCGCCGAGCACCTCCTGGCGCAGCCGGGGCTTGAGCAGCTTGCCGGCCGGGTTGCGCGGCAGCTCGCCGTCCCGGAACCAGAACCGGGTCGGCACCTTGAAGTACGCGAGCCGCTCGCGGAGGAAGGCGCGCAGCTCCTCCGGGCCGGCCGAGGCCCCGGGGGCGAGCCGTACCACCGCGCCGACCTCCTCGCCGAGCTCCTCGTGCGGGATGCCGATCACCGCGGCCTCGTCGACCGCCGGGTGCTCGTAGAGGGCGGCCTCGACCTCGGCGCAGTACACGTTCTCGCCGCCGCGGATCACCATGTCCTTGGCCCGGTCGACGACGTAGACGAACCCCTCGTCGTCGACGCGGGCGAGGTCGCCGGTGTGCACCCAGCCGTCGATGAACGTCTCGGCGGTGGCCTCCGGCCGGTTCCAGTAGCCCATGATCACGTTCGGGCCGCGCAGGCACAGCTCGCCGACCTCGCCGGGCGGCAGCTCCTCGCCGCCGGGCCCGCAGATCTTCACGTCGCACACCGCGATCGGCAGCCCGATGGAGTCGGGCTTGGCCACGTAGTCCGGCCCGCTGTTGATGATCGCGAGCGCGGTCGTCTCGGTCATGCCGTACCCGTTGGAGGCGCTCCGGCTCGGCAGCCGGGTGGTGAGCCGCTCGAGCAGCTTGGGCGGGGCGGGCGCGCCGCCGTAGCCCACCCCGCCGAGGCTGGAGATGTCGTACTTGTCCAGGCTGGGGTGGGAGAGCAGCTGCCAGGCGTTGGTGGGCACCCCGGTCATCGTGGTGACCCGCTCCCGCTCGATGAGCTGGAGCGCCCGCTCCGGGTCCCACTTGTGCATGAGCACGAGCGTGCCGCCGGAGAACATCGTCGGGACCATCGCGGCGAAGCAGCCGGTGGCGTGGAACAGCGGCACGGTGAGCAGCGTGACCCGCCGGCCGCTCAGGCCGCCGTACGGCTCGGCGCCGGACCGGGCGCGGGTGCGCGCCAGCGCGTAGGCCACGCTCATCGGCGCCTGGGCGAGGTTGCGGTGGCTGCCGAGCGCGCCCTTGGGGTGCCCGGTGGTGCCGGAGGTGTAGAAGATCGTGGCCGGATCCTCCGGGCCGACCTCGACCGCGGGCGGCGTCGCGTCGGCGGGCACCTCGCCGAGCACCTCGTCGAGCAGGCGTGCCCCCGGCGGCAGCTCCCACCCGTCGGCCCGGGTCACGATGAGCCGGGCCGCGAGGTCGGAGCCGTGCAGCCGGGCGGCCCGCTCGCCGTCGGCGATGAGCACCTTCGCCCCCGAGTCGGCCAGGCCGTACTCCAGCTCGGCCTGCGTCCACCAGGCGTTGAGCGGTACGGCGATCGCCCCGGCGGCGAGCGCCGCCGAGAACGACACGATCCACTCGGGCAGGTTGCGCATCGCGATCGCCACCCGGTCGCCCTTGGCCACGCCGTACTCCTCGGCGAGGCGGCGGGCGAGCGTGGCGGCGCGCCGGTAGTGGTCCTCGTAGCTGAGCCGTTCGTCCTCGTAGACGATGAAGTCCTTCGCCCCGTGCCCGCGGGTCGCCTCGAGCACCGCGGGGAAGTGGAGCGGGGCGTGCTTCCAGGTGCGGATCACGGCGCCGCGCACCTCGACCTCGGCCATCTCGAACAGCTGACCGGGGGCGGTGAGCACGGCCTCGGGGGAGGAGGTACTCATGGCGTGTCGACCTCCGCGGGGACCAGGCTGATCACCCGCCAGAGTACCGACCGGTTGGTATGTAGACCAGAGGTGAAATGTCCCTCCCCCGCCTGTTGCATGGCCATCCCGGCTGTTGCATACTCTTAACGGCAAGAACATAAGTTGTGATGCATAGGTATGCAGGGGTGCTGGAGGTGGGCGCGTGACGAGGCGTGTGGCCGTCGCCGGGGCGAGCGGATACGCGGGAGGTGAGCTGCTTCGGCTGCTGCTCGGCCACCCCGAGTTCGAGATCGGCGCGGTCACCGCGGGCGCGAACGCCGGCAGCCCGCTCGGCGAGCACCAGCTGCACCTGCCCGCGCTCGCCGACCGGGTGCTCGCCGAGACCACGCCCGAGAACCTCGCCGGGCACGACGTGGTCTTCCTCGCGCTCCCGCACGGCCAGTCCGCCGCGATCGCACGTGAGCTCCCCGAGGACGTGCTCATCGTCGACTGCGGCGCCGACTTCCGCCTCGCCGACCCGCAGGCGTGGGCCGACTTCTACGGCGGGGAGCACGCCGGCACCTGGCCGTACGGCCTGCCCGAGCTGCCCGGCCAGCGCGAGGTGCTGCGCGGCGCCCGGCGTATCGCCGTGCCCGGCTGCTACCCGACCGCGGCCACCCTCGCCCTGATGCCCGCGTTCGCCGCCGGCCTCGCCGAGCCCGAGGTGGTCGTGGTGGCGGCGAGCGGCACCTCCGGCGCCGGCAAGTCGCCCAAGCCGCACCTGCTCGGCAGCGAGGTGATGGGCTCGGCGAGCGCGTACGCGGTCGGCGGCGTGCACCGGCACACCCCGGAGATGGAGCAGAACCTCTCCGCCGTCGCGGGCACGAAGGTCTCGGTGAGCTTCACCCCGGTGCTCGCCCCGATGAGCCGCGGCATCCTCGCCACCTGCACCGCCCCGGCCCGGCCCGGCGTCACCGCGGCCGCGCTGCGCGAGGCGTACCAGGCGGCGGTCAAGGACGAGCCGTTCCTGCGCCTGCTCCCGGAGGGCTCCTGGCCCGCCACCGCGATGACCCTCGGCGCCAACACCGCGGTCCTGCAGGTCGCGCTCGACCAGCGGGTGCACCGCATCGTCGCGGTCATCGCCATCGACAACCTCACCAAGGGCACGGCGGGCGGCGCGATCCAGAGCGCCAACATCGCCCTCGGGCTCCCCGAAGAACTCGGCCTGCCGACCACTGGAGTGGCCCCGTGACCCAAGCGCGACCGGCCGCCGCGCACCGGCGGCCCGGCCCTGCACCCTGCTCTGGCACCCGCCCTGGTACCCGCCCTGGCACCGGCGTGACACCCGGCATCGAGGAGAGGACGAGATGAGCGTCACCGCACCATTGGGCTTCGTCGCCGCGGGCGTCGCCGCCGGCATCAAGGCCAACGGCGCCCGCGACCTGGCCCTCGTCGTCAACGAAGGCCCCTCCCGCGCCGCGGCCGGGGTCTTCACCCGCAACCGCGTCAAGGCGGCCCCGGTGCTGTGGTCGCAGCAGGTGCTGCGCGGCGGCCGGGTCAAGGCGGTCGTGCTCAACAGCGGCGGCGCCAACGCCTGCACCGGCGCGCTCGGCTTCCAGGACACCCACGCCACCGCCGAGAAGGTCGCCGAGGTGCTCGGCGACTCCGCCGGGGAGGTCGCGGTCTGCTCCACCGGCCTGATCGGCGAGCGGCTGCCCATGGACAAGGTGCTCGCCGGCATCGAGCTCGCCGCCGGGCAGCTGTCCCGGGACGGCGGCCTGCCCGCCGCGGACGCGATCCGCACCACCGACACCGTCTCGAAGATCTCGTTCCGCCGGGGCGAGGGCGGCTACATGGTCGGCGGCATGGCGAAGGGCGCGGGCATGCTCGCCCCCGGCCTCGCCACCATGCTCAGCGTCATCACCACCGACGCCGACCTGCCCGCCGACGTGCTCGACCGCACGCTGCGCCAGGCGGTGGAGGTCACCTTCGACCGGGTGGACACCGACGGCTGCATGTCCACCAACGACACCGTGCTGCTGCTCGCCAGCGGCGCCACCGGCGTCGTGCCCGACCTCGACGAGTTCACCGCGAAGGTCACCGAGGTCTGCGCCGACCTCGCCCGCCAGCTCGTGATGGACGCCGAGGGCGCCACCAAGGCGATCGCGATCGAGGTGATCGGCGCGGCGAGCGTGCGCGACGCGGTCACCGTGGGCCGCTCGGTCGCCCGGTCGAACCTGCTCAAGTGCGCCATCCACGGCGAGGACCCCAACTGGGGCCGGGTGCTCGCGGCCGTCGGCGTCACCGACGCGGAGTTCGAGCCGGACCGGCTCAACGTCGCCATCAACGGCATCTGGGTGTGCCGGGGCGGCGCCGCCGGCGACGACCGGTCCAAGGTCGACCTGCGCCCCCGCGACGTCACCATCACCATCGACCTGTCGGCCGGACCGCACTCGGCGACGATCCACACCACGGATCTCACCGCCGAGTACGTCCACGAGAACTCGGCGTACTCCACATGAGCTCAGCACTGAAACCGGTAGACAAGGCCGCCGTCCTCATCGAGAGCCTGCCCTGGCTGGAGCGCTTCCACGGCAAGATCGTCGTGGTCAAGTACGGCGGGCACGCGATGACCGACGCGGGGCTGCGCAAGAGCTTCGCCGACGACATCGTCTTCCTCCGCTACGCGGGGCTGAAGCCGGTCGTCGTGCACGGCGGCGGGCCGCAGATCAACGCCCACCTCGACCGGCTCGGCATCGAGTCGACGTTCACCGCCGGGCTGCGGGTCACCACCCCCGAGGCGATGGAGGTGGTCCGCATGGTGCTCGTCGGCCAGGTGAACCGCGAGGTCGTCGGGGAGATCAACCGGCACGGCCCGTTCGCCGTGGGCATGTCCGGCGAGGACGCGCACCTGTTCACCGCCGAGCGCAAGCACGCCGTGGTCAACGGCGAGAAGGTGGACATCGGCCAGGTCGGCGAGATCGTCAAGGTGGAGCCGGGCGCGGTGCGCGCGCTGCTCGACGACGGCCGCATCCCGGTGGTCTCCTCGGTGGCCCGCGGCGCGGACGGCTCGGTCTACAACGTCAACGCCGACACCGCCGCCGCGGCGCTCGCCGTCGCCCTCCAGGCGCAGAAGCTGATCATGCTCACCGACGTGGAGGGCCTCTACCGCGACTGGTCGCCGGACGGGGAGCGCGGCGAGGTGATCGACCGCATCACCGCCGACGAGCTCGCCGAGCTGCTGCCCACGCTCTCCTCCGGGATGATCCCGAAGATGGAGGCCTGCCTCACCGCGGTGCGGGGCGGCGTGCCGCAGGCGCACGTGCTCGACGGCCGCATGCCGCACTCGCTGCTGCTCGAGGTGTTCACCGACGAGGGCGTCGGCACCATGGTGCTGCCCACGCCGTAAGGAGCGCAGATGAGCCGGAACGAAGACCTGCTGGCCCGGCACCAGGCCGCCTTGATGCCGACGTACGCCCCGCAGCCGGTGGCGCTCGTGCGCGGCGAGGGCCCGTACGTGTGGGACGCCGACGGCAACCGCTACCTCGACCTGATCGGCGGCATCGCGGTGAACGTGCTCGGCCACAACCACCCCGCGCTGGTCGCCGCGGTCACCGCCCAGATGTCCAAGATCGCGCACGCCAGCAACCTGTTCGTCAACGAGCCGTCGGTGCTGCTCGCCGAGCGGCTGCGGGCCCTGCTCGGCGGCGACTGCCGGGTGTTCCTCACCAACTCCGGCACCGAGGCGAACGAGTGCGCCTACAAGCTCGTGATCAAGCACGGCAAGGCGCACGGCCGCCGCTACATCGTCGCCGCGGAGAACGGGTTCCACGGCCGCACCACCGGCGCCCTGTCGCTCACCGGCAAGGCGTCGATCCGCGAGCCGTTCGGCCCGTTCCCGGTCGAGGTGCGGTTCGTGCCGTACGGCGACGCCGACGCGCTCAAGCAGGCGGTCACCGACGAGTGCGCCGCGGTGTTCCTCGAGCCCACCCTCGGCGAGGCCGGCGTGGTCCCGCCGCCGGAGGGCTACCTGCGCACCGCCCGCGAGATCTGCGACGCCACCGGCGCGCTGTTCGTCATGGACGAGATCCAGTCGGGCATCGGCCGCACCGGGCACTGGTTCGCCCACCAGGCCGAGAACGTCCGGCCCGACATCGTCACCCTCGCCAAGGGGCTCGGCGGCGGCCTGCCGATCGGTGCGTGCGTGGGCTTCGGAGCCGCAGGTACGATCTTCGCCAAGGGCGACCACGGCTCCACGTTCGGCGGCAACCCCGTCGCGTGCGCCGCCGCCCTCGCCGTACTCGACACGATCGAGAAGGAGAACCTGCTGGCCCACGCCACCAGGGCCGCCGAGCACCTGCACACCGGGCTCGCCGGCATCGACCACCCGCTGCTGCGCGGCGTGCGCGGCCGCGGCCTCTGGCTCGCCGCCGTGCTCACCGAGCCGGTGGCCGGGCGGGTGGAGGAGGCCGCCCGGTCGGCCGGGTTCCTCGTCAACGCGGTCCAGCCGGACGCGGTGCGTCTCGCGCCGCCGCTCGTGACCACGCTGGACCAGCTCACCGGCTTCACCGACGCGTTCCCGGCCATCCTCACCGCGGCGGCCACGCCCCCGACCACCAAGGACCCGTCATGACCCACCCCGGCACCACCGCCGACCGGGCGGTTCGCCACTTCCTCCGCGACGACGACCTGACCCCGCAGGAGCAGGCCCAGGTCCTCGACCTCGCGGACGCGATGAAGAAGGACCGGTTCGGTTACCGCCCGCTCGAGGGCCCGCGCACCGTCGCGGTGCTGTTCGACAAGAACTCCACCCGCACCCGCGTCTCGTTCGCGGTCGGCATCGGCGAGCTGGGCGGGCTGCCGCTCGTCATCGACGCCGGTCAGTCGCAGCTGGGCCGTGGCGAGACCATCGAGGACACCGCGCGGGTGCTGGAGCGCCAGGTCGCCGCGATCGTGTGGCGCACCTACGGGCAGGACCGCATCGAGGCGATGGCCGCCGCCTCCCGGGTGCCGGTGATCAACGCGCTCACCGACTCGTTCCATCCCTGCCAGATCCTCGCCGACCTGCAGACGATCCGGGAGCACAAGGGCGGCCTCGCCGGGCGAACGCTCGCCTACCTCGGCGACGGCGCCAACAACATGGCGCACTCCTACCTGCTCGGCGGCGCGACCGCCGGCATGCACGTGCGCATCGGCGCCCCGGACGGCTACCGGCCGGACCCGGCGATCGTGGCCGACGCCGCGGCGATCGCCGCCCGCACCGGCGGCTCGGTCGAGGTGCTCGCCGACCCCAAGGCCGCGGCCGAGGGGGCGGACGTGATCGCCACCGACACCTGGGTGTCGATGGGGCAGGACGGCAAGGACGAGCGGGTGGCCGCGCTGCGGCCGTACCAGGTCAACGCCGGACTGCTCGCCGTGGCGGCTCCGGACGCGATCGTGCTGCACTGCCTGCCCGCCTACCGCGGCATGGAGATCACCGCCGAGGTGCTCGACGGACCGCAGAGCGTGGTGTGGGATCAGGCGGAGAACCGGCTGCACGCGCAGAAGGCCCTGCTGGCGTTCCTGCTGGAACAGTCCGGAGGCTGACCGTGAAGATGCCGACGACGAAGGCGGCCCGGCACGCCCGGATCGCGGAGCTGCTGCGGCAGCAGCCGATCCGGTCCCAGCCCGAGCTCGCCAAGCTCCTCGCCGAGAGCGGCCTGGAGGTCACCCAGGCCACGCTCTCCCGCGACCTGGAGGAGCTCGGCGCGCTCAAGCTGCGTGCCGAGGACGGCTCGCTCGTCTACGCGCTCCCGGGCGAGGGCGGGAACCGCATCCCGCCCGCCCGGGTGGGCTCCTCGGAGACGCCCGCGGCCCGGCTGCGGCGCATCGCCGAGGAGCTGCTCGTCTCCGCCGAGGCGTCCGCGAACCTGGTGATCGTGCGGACCCCGCCGGGGGCGGCCCAGTTCCTCGCCTCGGCGATCGACCACGCCGGGTGGGAGTCGATCCTCGGCACCGTGGCGGGCGACGACACGATCCTGGTGATCGCCCGCGACCCGCAGGGCGGGGAGGCGGTGGCCGAGGCGCTGCTGCGGGCGGCGGACCGGCGCGCCTGACCGCTCCGCCCTGCCGGTGGCCGGCGTCCCGCGGGTGCGCCGGCCCGTCGTCGTGCGGTCGCGCCCCTGCCGTCGATCACTTTCTGTAGTTTCTCGTGTGATATCTGTTTGTCGCCGTGCCCTGGGCCGGTCCCGCTCCGCGGCGGCCGTGCGCGCGGCCGGGTCCGCGGCCGGGTACGTGCCGGTGCCGCGGGTGAGCTAGGGTCCCGGAGTGACGACGGGTGCGGCGCACCGGACGTGAGGAGGAGAAGGGTGGCGGACAACTCCGGCGGCAAGCCGCTGCGGCTGTGGGGCGGTCGGTTCGAGGGCGGCCCCTCCGACGCGCTCCAGCGGCTGTCGGTGAGCGTGCAGTTCGACTGGAGGCTGGCGCCGTACGACCTGCTCGGCTCCCGGGCGCACGCGCGCGTGCTGCACCGGGCCGGGCTGCTCACCGACGACGAGCTGCGGCGGATGCTGGAGGCGCTCGACGACCTGGAGCAGGCGTGCAAGACCGGCGAGTTCCGGCCGACCGTCGCCGACGAGGACGTGCACACCGCGCTCGAGCGCGGCCTGCTGGAGCGGCTCGGCTCCCTCGGCGGCAAGCTGCGCGCCGGGCGCAGCCGCAACGACCAGATCGCCACCGACCTGCGGCTCTACCTGCGCGACCACGTGCGGCGCATCGTCTCCCGGATCGTCGAGCTGGAGACCGCGCTGATGAACCAGGCCGAGCAGCACGCCGACACCGCCGCGCCCGGCATGACCCACCTGCAGCACGCCCAGCCGGTGTCGTTCGGCCACCAGCTCCTCGCCCATGTGCACGCGTTCGCCCGGGACGTCGACCGGCTGCGCGACTGGGACCGGCGCGCCGCGATCAGCCCGCTCGGCTCCGGCGCCCTCGCCGGCTCGTCGCTGCCGCTCGACCCGCAGGCGGTCGCCAAGGAGCTCGGCTTCACCGCCGCCGCCCCGAACTCGATGGACGCGGTCGCCGACCGCGACTTCGCCGCCGAGTTCCTGTTCTGCGCCGCCATGATCGGCGTGCACCTGTCCCGGCTCGGCGAGGAGATCGTGCTGTGGGCCTCGCAGGAGTTCCGGTGGATCGAGATGGACGACGCCTACTCCACCGGCTCCTCGATCATGCCGCAGAAGAAGAACCCCGACGTCGCCGAGCTCGCCCGGGGCAAGAGCGGCCGGCTGATCGGCAACCTCATGTCGCTGCTCACCACGCTCAAGGGATTGCCGCTCACCTACAACCGGGACCTGCAGGAGGACAAGGAGCCGGTCTTCGACGCGGTCGACACCCTGCTGCTCGTGCTCCCCGCCATGGCCGGGCTCATCGCCACCATGCGGGTGAACACCGCCCGGCTCGAGCAGAGCGCCCCCGAGGGCTTCGCGCTCGCCACCGACCTGGCCGAGCTGCTGGTGCGCAAGGGCGTGCCGTTCCGCGAGGCGCATGAGGCGGTCGGCCACCTGGTGGTGTACTGCCAGGTCAACGACAAGGACTTCGCCGACCTCACCGGCGAGGAGCTGGCGAAGGTGTCGCCGCACTTCACCTCCGCCCCGGCCGCCGGCGTCGACGGCACGGACCTGCCCGGGGTGCGCGAGGTGCTGAGCGTGCCGGGCGCGCTCGCCGCCCGCAAGGCGTACGGCGGCACCGCGCCCGACCGGGTCCGCGAGCAGCTCGCCGCGCTCCGCGAGGTCGTCGACGCCCAGGCCGCCTGGGCGAACGGCAACGCCTGAGGCGCGGTGGCCCGCAGTCCCGGCACGGCCGCGGAACCGGCCCCCGTCTCGTGGCGGCCGCTCGACCGGTCGTTCTTCGACCGGCACCCGGCGGAGGTCGCCCCCGACCTGCTCGGCCGCGTCCTCGTGCACGACTCGCCGGGCGGGCGGGTCGCGGTACGGCTCACCGAGGTGGAGGCGTACGGCCTGCCGGGTGAGGACCCGGCGTCGCACAGCTTCCGGGGGCCGACCCGCCGCAACGCGGTCATGTTCGGCCCGCCGGGCCACCTGTACGTGTACTTCATCTACGGCATGCACTTCTGCGCGAACCTGGTGTGCCTGCCGGAGGGCGCCGGCGCGGCCGTCCTGCTCCGCGCCGGCGAGGTGGTCGCGGGGGCCGAGCTCGCCCACGCCCGCCGCACCGGCCGCCGGGTGCCGCCCGGCGGGCCGGCCGCGGACGGGGGGCGGGGGGCGATCGCGGCGGGCGCGCCGCGCGGGCCCGCCCGGGGGCCCGCGCGGGTCGCCGTGGGGCGCGGGGTCGCGCGGGGCCACGCCCGCGGGGGGTGCTGCGGGGACGGCCCGGTGCGGGTGCTCGAGGGCCTGCCGCCCGGCCCCGCGCGCGTGCGCCGCGGGCCGCGGACCGGGGGGCCGAACGGCAGGCACACCCCGTGGGGGTTTTGGAGGCAGGGCGACCCCCCGGGTTCCCCGCACCCCGGACCACCGCCCCGGGCCCCCCGCCGGCCCCCCGCCCCCCCCCT
>QGUZ01000359.1 GCA_003242605.1 Actinomycetota bacterium | reverse complement strand
GAATGTCGTAGAGGTCGTGCAGGGCGAGAGCGCCAAGGGTACGGCCCAGTCGGCGCAGGCCGAGAGCGCCGCGACCGCCGCGGAGGCCGCCCAGGCCCAGGGCATGAAGGATGCGGCGGAGGCCGCACAGGCCGAGAGCGCGACGAGCATGGCGCAGGCTGCTCAGGCCGAAGGTGCCAAGGGCGCCGCCGAGTCGGCGCAGGCCGAGAGCGCGACGACCGCCGCGGAGGCCGCGCAGGCCCAGGCCAACGAGAGCGCGGCCGAGCCGGCGCAGGCGAAGGAGGCCGAGACCGCGGCCTAGGCGGTACGGCTGAAGGCGCCAACGACAACTGAGCGGCCTCGGAGGGCGAATCCGGCGCGCGGGCGGCGCGACCGGCGATGGGCGACGCTCCGGCGCGCGCTGCCGGGCGGGACGCCGTCGCCGGCGTGTCCCGCCGCGGCCAGCGAGAGCACGCCGGAGACGCCCTCTCCGAGGCCGGTTCGTGACCGGGTGGAGCACACCTGTCCGGAGAACGCATCGGGAGGGCTCGCGCCCGCCGGGATCTCGACGGCGGGCTGAGCGCCGCCGGGGCGCACAACGGCGTGCGCCGAGGCGGCCGAACCGGTGTGGCCAGGCGGCCGGGCCCGTACCGGCCACCCGCGTCGCCGCCGCTCGCCCCGCCACCGTGTGCCATGTGCGCGGGGCGATTTATCGTGCCCGGAAAAATTCCTAATTTGTCATGACTGTCGTGTCTGCGCGGGTTGCCCGGCTAAACACCAAAATTTCGAGAAACCCGAACGTTCTTTGCTGGCGGTTCGCGCACAGCCCTTTTGTCAGGCTCTTACTCGCCGGGCCTTGTACCCTGGGCTGATTGCTCGGTCTACTTATTGACGGCTCGCTGCCAGGAAACAGGGCGGAGCTGATCTGAGGATCAATCCAAGATCGATCGGGAGATCTAAATGCTTAAGAAGCTTGCAGTGGCAAGCGCCACCGTCGCCGCGGCCGCCGGTCTGGGGCTCGCCACTCCGGCCTACGCCAACGGCCCCGTCGACATCGCCTGCGTGTACCAGGACATCGGCAAGTCGTACTCCGGCTACTCGTCGGGTGGCCTGGTGTACCTGATCGGTGGCCTCGGTCTCCACGACATCCTGAGCCACCGCGACACCAACGTCGACTGCGACGTCGACAAGCAGATCAACAACAACACGCACATCGACTCGCACAAGGGCCGGCACTGAGAGGCCGAAGAGGTCGGGACCTGTCGAGGGGACGGCGTCTCGGGCGTCGTCCCCTTGCCGCGGCCGCGCAGGGCGGTGGCCGACCGGCCCCCGGGCTTCCGGCCCGGGCGGACGCAGGTCTCCGTCGCCGGTGAGCCGGATAACGGTTCACGAGGTCGGGTTTTCCCGATGGCCGCAGGGGCGATGTCCTGAACTCCAGGAAAAGAGGGCGGCGCAGGTGTCGCCCTCTTTTTTCCGGTCCGATTCGAGTACTATGACCGTTTTCCTGTCCCCGGCGAGCCGTGGCCGACCGGGTTAATTTAACCGGAGCTTACTTTGTCACGCTTGCCGGTTCGGTCGGTCCTCGATCTAATTGTTGTCGGCTCGACCGGCTAAAAATGACGGCCGGCTGATCCGCTGATCAAACAAATCGATCGGGAGTTTCGATGCTGAAGAAGTTCGCGGTATTCACCGCGGCCGCCGCGGTCGCAGGCGTTGGGCTGGCGAGCCCGGCCCAGGCCCAGGAAGACCCCAAGGACAAGGTCAAAGACGTCCACTGCGTAATCGCCGACATCGGCGGCGGCGAGTACAAGCACGAGAGCGGCGGGCTCGTCTACCTCCTCGGCAGCCTCGGGCTCTACGACCTCCTGAGCCACCGCGACATCCACGTCGACTGCCACGTCACCCAGCAGATCAACAACAACACGCACCAGGACTCGCACGAGTCCAGCGGCAGGACGACGTACCGGTTCCGCGGGCGGCGCTGAGGTACGACGGGCGTCAGACGTACCACGGGGACGGCCTGCGACGGCCGTCCCCACGCTTTTGACGCCGATGGATGCGGGCATAGCAGGTCGAACGGGCTTTCGGCTCAGGTGGCCGCGACCATCGGGAGTCGGTCGGCAAGGGGGCGGCGAGCGCAGGTCCGCCCTCTTGCCATTTTCATAACCGGGAGCGGCCGCGGCCCGGGGAGGCGGGCGGCGGACGGTGCGTGTTCACGAGCACTGACGTGCGTGGCGGGTTCGGTTGACTGTGCTGACCGGCTTGCATACTGTTCCTGTTGGCACTCTCGGCCTGAGAGTGCCAACCAAGCGACGAGGCAGGTCTGACACCCGCGACGGCAGGCCGCTGGTCGCCTCTTCAGCTCAGCGACGAATTCTGAAGGGGAGGTCCGATCGTGACGACCGCCACCAAGGTTCCGGTGAAGCCGCTCGGTGACCGCATCGTGGTCCAGCCGCTCGAGGCCGAGCAGACGACCGCCTCCGGGCTGGTCATCCCTGACACGGCCAAGGAGAAGCCCCAGGAGGGCAAGGTGCTCGCGGTCGGCCCCGGCAACTGGGACGAGGACGGCGAGAAGCGGATCCCGCTCGACGTCAAGGAAGGCGACATCGTCCTGTACAGCAAGTACGGCGGCACCGAGGTCAAGTACGGCGGCGAGGAGTACCTGGTCCTCTCCGCCCGGGACGTGCTCGCCATCATCGAGAAGTAAGTCCGCGGGGCCATACCGCCGTGACGTGTCGAGCCCCGGGCCGGCGCCCGGGGCTCTGATGCGCTCGATCACCTCGGCGTCCAGGTGAACCGGGGCCGGGTCCGCGCCGCGGAGTCGGAAACCGCCGCGGATGCCGGCGACAGTGCGTTCGAGACCTGCCGTGGTGGCGCGCGATCAGCGCCGCGATGTTGTCCTGCTCAGGTGGCTCACGGTGTTCACGCGGCCGCCGGACCGCCCCGGTTCCCGTGCCCGGGTACGCGACGTAAGACGTCGCAACGACAAGGAGTGCCTTAATGCCGAAGATCCTGGAGTTCAACGAGGACGCGCGCCGCGCCCTGGAGCGTGGTGTCAACACCCTCGCGAACGCCGTGAAGGTGACCCTCGGTCCGCGCGGCCGCAACGTGGTCATCGACAAGAAGTTCGGTGCCCCGACCATCACCAACGACGGCGTCACCATCGCCCGCGAGATCGAGCTGGACACGCCGTACGAGAACCTCGGCGCCCAGCTCGTCAAGGAAGTGGCGACCAAGACCAACGACATCGCCGGTGACGGCACGACCACCGCGACCGTGCTCGCCCAGGCGATGGTCCGCGAGGGTCTGCGCAACGTGGCCGCCGGCGCCTCGCCGCTCGCGCTCAAGCGCGGCATCGACGCGGCCGCCCAGGCGGTGAGCGAGCGGCTGCTCAACTCCGCCCGTCAGGTGGAGGACCGCAAGGAGATCGCGAACGTCGCGACCATCTCCGCCCAGGACCCGAAGATCGGTGACCTGATCGCCGAGGCCTTCGACAAGGTGGGCAAGGACGGTGTGATCACCGTCGAAGAGTCCAACACCATGGGCATGGAGTTGGAGTTCACCGAGGGCCTGCAGTTCGACAAGGGGTACCTGTCGGGCTACATGGTCACCGACCCCGAGCGCATGGAGACGGTGCTCGAGGACCCCTACATCCTGCTGCACCAGGCGAAGATCTCCTCGATCTCCGACTTCCTGCCGCTGCTGGAGAAGGTCGCCCAGACCAAGAAGCCGCTGCTCGTCATCGCCGAGGACGTCGAGGGCGAGGCCCTGGCCGTCCTGGTGACGAACAAGATCCGCGGCACGTTCACCTCGGTCGCGGTGAAGGCGCCGGGCTTCGGCGACCGCCGCAAGGCGATGCTGCAGGACATGGCGATCCTCACCGGCGGCCAGGTGGTGAGCGAGGAGGTCGGCCTCAAGCTGGAGAACGTCGGCCTCGAGGTGCTCGGCCGCGCCCGCCGCGTCGTGGTCACCAAGGACACCACCACGATCGTCGACGGTGCCGGTGACCCGGCCGCGATCGAGGCCCGGATCCGGGAGATCCGGCACGCCATCGAGCAGACCGACTCCGACTGGGACCGCGAGAAGCTGCAGGAGCGGCTCGCCAAGCTCGCCGGCGGCGTGTGCGTGCTGCGCGTCGGCGCGGCCACCGAGGTCGAGCTCAAGGAGAAGAAGCACCGCCTCGAGGACGCGATCTCGGCGACCCGCGCCGCGATCGAGGAGGGCATCGTCTCCGGCGGCGGCTCCGCGCTGGTCCACGTCAGCAAGGAGCTCGACGACCTCGGCCTCACCGGCGACGAGGCCACCGGCGTGTCGATCGTGCGCCGCGCGCTGATCGAGCCCGCCCGGTGGATCGCCGAGAACGCCGGCCTCGAGGGCTACGTCGTCACCAGCAAGATCGCCGAGCTGCCCGCCGGCCACGGCCTCAACGCCGCCACCGGCCAGTACGGTGACCTGATCGCCGACGGCGTCATCGACCCGGTCAAGGTGACCCGCTCGGCGGTGCAGAACGCGGCGTCGATCGCCGGCATGCTGCTCACCACCGAGGCCCTCGTGGCGGACAAGCCGGAGGAGGAGCAGCCCGCGAACGGCGGCCACGGCCACGGTCACGGCCACGGCCACTGATCCGACTCAGCGACGGCTCGGAGACATCCGGAGACGGCCGGGTACGGCTCGCATCCCGCGCGGGGTGCGAGCCGTACCCGTTCCCGGGCGG
>QGUZ01000358.1 GCA_003242605.1 Actinomycetota bacterium | reverse complement strand
GGCCCGGCCGCCCCCGTCCGGGCCGGGGCCGCCCGCCGGTGGTCGCGGCGTCGGCCGGCACGCCGTACCGGCCGATGCGCCGCTCGTCGCGGTGGCCGAGACGCGCGACGGCGAGCGCCCGCGAACGAGGCCCGCCGCCGGTCCCGCTACGGCCACCGATCGGCGTGAGGCGGCTACGCCGTCACCTCGCTCCCCACGACCTGCTCCTTCAGCGGGGCGAGGGTGTCGCCGATCGTCGCGATGATGTCCTCCGCGACGTCGTGCTTGCGCAGGCTCTCGGTGAGGTGCGTGACCACGGCGTCGAAGTGCTCCGGCTTCAGGCCCAGCCCCGCGTGCGCCTCGGCCATCGTCCTGCCCCGGTACGTCTGCGGCCCGCCGAGCGCGGTGGCGATGAAGGCGCGCTGGTGCGCCTTGAGCCTGGCCATGTCGGTGTTCGCGAAGAACCCGCTGAGCAGCGGGTCGGCGAGCACCCGGTCGTAGAAGTCGTCGACGACCGCGGCGACGGCCTCGGCTCCCCCGATCCGATCGAAGATGGACGCCATCCTCGGACCCCCTCGTTTCACGCGGCTCTCATGGCAGGTCACGAGGAGTGTCCAGCCGGGCGGTTCCATGACCGTTTCCGGCGTGGGAAACGCTCATTACGGGGTGCGCACCGAGGCGATGCGCTCGTAGTTCGGCTCGCCGCGCGCCGGGCCGCGGCCGGGTCGCCGCACGCGGCCGGACGGATGAGAAGGTGGCCCGGCGCGGTGGTGGGGCGGCCCGCCGGGGCCGCCCCACCGGATGAGCCGTGGATCAGGACGCGGCGGACCCGGTCGGCTGCGCCGCGGCCTCGACGTCGGCGAGGCTCTTACGGCTGGTCTCCGCCAGCGCGAGCATGCACACGACGGTGAGCACGCAGAAGGCGGCGATCACGGCGGAGATGGCGAGAGTGCTGCCGCCGCCGGTCATCGCCTGCACCTGGGCGAAGATCACCGGAGCGAGACCGGCACCGAGCCCGGCGATCTGGTAGCCGAGCGAGGCGCCCGTGTACCGGGCGCGGGTGCCGAACAGCTCGCTGTAGAGGGCGGCGAGCGGCCCGTACATCATCGGGTGGATCACCGACTGGCCGAGCACGAGCGCGATGGTGAGCAGCGCCGCGCTGCCGCTGTCCACCATCGGGAACAGGGCGAAGGCGTAGATCGCCATCGCCACCGCGCCGGCGACCACGATCGGCCGGCGCCCGACCCGGTCGGAGAACGCGGACCAGGCGAGGATGGCGACGACGGCGATCGCGGACGAGAGGGTGAGCCCGTTGAGCACCGTCTGCCGCGGGAAGCCGGCCTGCACGCCGTACGCGATGAGGTACGTGGTGAGCGTGCCCTGGGCGATGAAGGCGGAGAGGCCGACGCCGATGCCGAGCAGCAGCGGCTTGGGGTGGTTGCGCAGCACCTCCACCAGCGGCGGGCGCTGCGCCCGCTCGGCGGCGGCGCGCTTGGCGGCGGCCTCGAACACCGGGGTCTCGGCGACGCGCAGCCGGATGAACAGGCCGATGCCGAGCAGCACGATACTGAGCAGGAACGGCACCCGCCAGCCCCAGGAGAGGAAGGCCTCCTCGCCGACGACGGCGGAGGTCGCGGTGAGCACCGCGGTGGAGAGCACCATGCCGCACGGCGCGCCGGCGTTGGTGAAGCTCGCCCACAGCCCGCGCCGGCCCTTGGCGTGCTCGGCCGAGATGAGCACGGCGCCGCCCCATTCGCCGCCGACCGCGATGCCCTGCAGGAACCGCAGCACGACGAGGGCGATCGGCGCGATCACGCCGACCTGCGCGTAGGTGGGCAGCATGCCGATCAGCGTGCTCGCCACACCCATCAAGGTCATGCTGAGCACCAGCATGCGCTTGCGGCCCAGCCGGTCACCGTAGTGTCCGAAGATCACGCCGCCGAGGGGCCGGGCGATGTAGCCGGTCGCGAACGTGCCGAAGCTCGCGACGGTCGCGACCAGGTCGGGGAGGTTGCTGAAGAAGACCCTGCTGAACACGACCGCCGACGCGGTGGCGTACAGCAGGAAGTCGTAGTACTCGATGACGCTGCCGATGAAGCTGGACGTCACCGCGCGGCGGAGCTGAACGGGGTCGGATTGCGGGGTGGACGGAACCGACGTCGGGTCGACGGATGAGCTCGACATGGCGTTCCTCATCTGCGATGCGTGGGGGTTTGGGTCGCCCCGTACGGGCGCTCCGGCCATCCGGCGGGCGCGCCCCGATCGCGTCCGCCGGAGGTCGTGAAGGGGAGTTTGCCGCCGTCTCCGGTCGATCTGTCCTCCACGTGCTCGGGGTGCCGAGCACCCACCGGGGCGATGTAGGGCACGATTATGACCCAGGTCACGATTTCGCACAATATGGGGGTGGGATGTGTGCGGATAAGTCGAGCAGATCTACCCTCGTAGGGTGAAAGATCCAGATCAGGGGCAGCCGCGGCCACCGGTGATGCGGCCGCAGTCCCTGCTCCTCAGCTTCCTCGGGCTCTACGTCCACGGCCGGGACATCGCGGTCTACTCCGGCAGCGTCATCGAGGTCTTCGCCCGCCTGGGCGTATCCGAGGAGGCGGTGCGCTCCACCCTCACCCGCATGGTCAAGCGGGATCTGCTCGCCCGGCACCGCCATCGGCGCCGCACGTATTTCGGCCTCACCGCCCGGTCCACGGCGGTCCTGGACGACGGGTCCCGGCGGATCTGGAAGACCGGCGCGGTCAACCGCGACTGGGACGGCACCTGGACGCTCGTCGGGTTCTCGCTCCCCGCCAGCGAGCGCAGCCTCCGGCACGACCTGCGCTCCCAGCTCATCTGGGCCGGGTTCGGCCCGCTGCAGAGCGGCCTGTGGGTCGCCGCAGGCACCAAGGACGTCGTCGCGATGCTCGCCGACCTCGGCCTCGACGACAACGTCACCGTGCTCCAGGCCCGGGCGCTCAAGCCCACCGAGTCCGCCGACATCGTCCGCAAGGCGTTCGACACCGCGCAGATCGCCGAGCGCTACCGCGCCTTCCTCGACCGGTGGGACCGGCCCGACCCGCTCCCCGGCGCCGTCGACGATCTCGCCCGGCAGCTCTTCCTGTTCGGCGACTGGCTGCAGGTGCTGCGCCGCGACCCCCTGCTCCCGGCCGAGCACCTGCCGCCCGACTGGCCGGCGATCCGCGCCGAGGCGGTGTTCCGGCAGCTCGCCCGCAGGTACGAGCCGACCGCCGGGAGCATCGCGGCCGAGGTGCTCGACACGCTGCCGGTACGGCCCGCGTAGCCGGTCAGGTCGGCAGCGCGAGCCGCCGTACCCCGGTCATGGTCCGGACCGGCAGGAAGGCAACCGGGTCCGCCGGGTCGGTGCGCAGCGGATCGACGCGGTCGAGCAGAATGTTCAGGGCGATCCGGCCCTCGAGGCGGGCGAGCGGCGCGCCGAGGCAGAAGTGCACGCCGTGGCCGAAGGCGAGGTGCGGGTTGGGGGTGCGGGACGGGTCGAAGGTGTCGGGGTCCGGGAACCGCCGCGGGTCCCGGTTCGCGGCCGCGAGCCACACCAGCACCAGCGCGTCGGCCGGGATCGGTGTGCCGCCCACGACGGCCGGGCGGGTGGTGGCCCGGCCGAGCACCGCGAACGGGGTGAGCAGGCGGAGCGACTCCTCGATCGCCCCGGGGACGAGGGACCGGTCGGCCCGGACCTTCGCCTGCCGGTCGGGGAACGCGGCGAGGCACAGCACCGTGTTGCCGAGCAGCATCGTGGTGGTGACGTGCCCGGCGAGCAGGAGCAGCGCCGCGAACCCGACCACCTGGGGGTCGGGCAGCCGCTCGCCGTCCACCTCGGCCTCGACGAGCCGGGTGAGCAGGTCGTCCCGTGGCCGGCGGCGGCGCTCGGCGGCGTGCGCGGCGAGGTAGGCGGTCAGCTCGCGCCACGGCCCCAGCGTGTCCCGCAGCTCGGCGCGGCGCCGCTCGGCCGACTTGTGCAGCGAGATCTCGGTGTCCTGCCACAGCAGCGCGTCGGCCCAGCGCCGGAACAGCCCCCGGTCGGCGGCGGGCACGCCGAGCAGCTCGGCGATGACGGTGACCGGCAGCGGGTAGGCGAGGTCCGCGACGAGCTCCAGGCGGCCGCGCTCGCGCGCCGCGTCGAGCAGCTCGCCGGTGAGCGCGGCGATCCTCGGCTCCAGGGCCGCGACGACCTTCCGGGTGAACGCGCTGCTGACGAGCCGGCGCAGCCTGCCGTGCTCCGGCGGGTCGAGCTGGGTGAGGAAGCCCGCGGCCGAGAACTCCTCCTCCTCTGGTGACGGCATCAGGCGCAGCGTGTGCGAGGAGAACGTCTCCGGGTCGCCGAGCACCTCGGCGGCCTCGGCGTGGCCGTACACGTTCCACGTCCCGGCCGCCGGGTCGTGCGCGACCGGCCGGTCCGGGCGCGGGCCGCGCAGCCAGAAGTGGTGCGCGGGCACGTCGTACCGTTCCGCGATGCCGTCCATGGCGCCTCCCTCGGTCGCGGGCGCGGCCCCGCCGTACGGCGGGCCGGGCGCGGCGGCCGCCGCCGGGCGACGGCCCGGGTACCGCACGGGACGGCGGGCATCGCCCCGAGCCGCCGCGGCCCCCGACCGCCTCGGAGCGAGGGCCGGGACTCACTCCCCTGCCCCGCGAGGCGGCGGTCATGGCAGCGGCGCCGGGTTCCGGGCGCACGCCGCCCCGCCCGGCGCGGGCG
>QGUZ01000357.1 GCA_003242605.1 Actinomycetota bacterium | reverse complement strand
TTTTTTTTATTAAACCGGCCTCTCTGTCATTCGCCCCCTTTTTTTTGCCGGCCCCCTTCAGTTTGTAAAAGAGCCCGGCCCCCGCGCCTGGCGGGCCCGCCTGGGCGTGGTGCTGCAGTCCTGGCGCGACCACGCCAGATGGGAGACCCGCCGGCTGCTCGCGCACGTGGCGGAGTTCTTCGACGACCCCTACGACGTCGACGAGCTGCTCGAGGCGGTCGGCCTCACCGAGCAGGCGGACCGGCGGGTGGGCCGCCTGTCGGGCGGGCAGCGGCGGCGGCTCGACGTCGCGCTCGGCATCATCGGACGCCCCGAGCTGCTGTTCCTCGACGAGCCGACGGCCGGGTTCGACCCGGAGGCGCGCAGCGAGTTCCACGAGCTCATCACCAAGCTCGCGGCACGGGACGGCATCACCGTGCTGCTCACCACCCACGACCTCGCCGAGGCCGAGAAGCTGGCGCACCGGACGGCGATCCTCGTGCGCGGCAGGGTGGCCGTCTGCGGGACGCCGGGCGAGCTCGCCGCGGCCGTACAGGCGCCCTCCCGGGTCGAGTGGCTGGAGAACGGCCGCCCGCAGAGCGTGACCACGTCCGATCCGTCGCAGGTGGCGTGGGAGCTGCACCAGCGGTTCGGCGGCCCGGTGCCGGGGCTCGTCATCCGTCGCCCAACGCTCGAGGAGAGCTACCTCAACCTGGTCGGGAGGGAATCGTGAACCGCAAGGCCGTCCGCATCGGGATACGGCGCGGCTGGATCGAGCACACGTACCTGATCAAGGACCCCAAGGAGCTCATCGGCACCCTGGTCAGCACGGTGGGGTTCTTCACCGCCATGATCCTGTGGATCGGCGACACGCCGATCGAGGGCACGAACGTCACCGCCACCACGTACATGACGGCGGGCCTGCTCGCCTTCGTCGTCTTCGGCACCGGGCTGTTCACCCTGCCGACGGCCCTCGCCACCGACCGGGAGGACGGCACGCTGCTGCGGCTGCGCGGCCTCCCGGGCGGGATCCCGGCCTACCTCGTGGGGCGGGCGACCACCCTGCTCTGCCAGATCGCCGTGCAGAGCGTGCTCATCATGGCCACCGCCCTGGTCGTGGGCGGGGTGGGCGCGCCGCGCGACTGGCTCACGCTGGTCTGGGTGCTGGTGCTCGGCACGGTCGCGGTCGTGCCCCTGGGGGCGGCGATCGGCTGCATGTTCCCCAACCCCAAGGCCGCCGCCGGCGTCCTCGTCCTGCCCGCGATGGGGCTCATGGCCGTCTCGGGCGTGCTCGTGCCCACGTCCTACCTGCCCGAGATCGTCCGCGCGATCGCCCAGGTGTTCCCGCTCTACTGGCAGGGGCTCGGCCTGCGCGCGGCCCTGCTGCCCGAGTCCGCGGCGGCGGCCGAGATCGCGGGGAGCTGGCGGCTTCCCCAGGTCGCGGGCGTGCTCGCCGCCTGGGGCATCGCCGGCATGCTGATCGCGCCCTCGCTGATCCGCCGGGTGACCCGGCGGGAGTCCGGGTCCCGGCTCGCCGAGCGGCAGCTCGCCGCGGCGGGGAACTGAGGCCGGAGGCGCGATGACCGGGGAAGCCGTGCACAACCGCATCGCGGTGCTCCGGGCCGAGCGGGGCGTCTCCCGGCGGCAGCTCGCCGACGCGCTCGGCATCCACTACCAGACCGTCGGCTATCTGGAGCGCGGCGAGTACAACCCCAGCCTCTTCCTCGCCCTCAAGATCGCCGACTTCTTCGAGGTCCCGATGGAGGTCGTGTTCTCTCTCCACCCGTTCCCGCTGCTCGGAAGCGAGGGGATGACGCGATGAACGAACTGAGCCCGAGGCAGGTCGAGGAGCTCAAGAGCACGATGCCGCCCGCCTGGTACGGCACGCGCCGCGGACGCCGGACGGCGGCGGGGATGGGCGTGGCCGCGCTCGCGCTGGTGTGGGCGATCCCGTTCACGTCCTGGGCGCTGGGGCCGGGATCCACGGCGTCGTGGACCACGCTCGGCCTCATCGCCGCCGCCCTGCTGATCTACTGCGGGGTGCTCGCGGTGCTCGTCGCGGCCACCGACGGCGCGGTCACGCGGGACGAGCGCAAGCTCGACGAGCGCCAGCTCGCGGAACGGCGGCGCATCGACGCCGTCGCCCACCGGGTGAGCGCGCTCATGCTCGGCACCGCCGCCCTGCTCGTCGCCGCGTTCGGGGCGACCGACCACGTCCTCACGGTCCCGACGCTGGCGGCCTTCATGTACGTCGGCGCGGCCTGGGCGAGCCACAAGGTGATCCCGCACATCGTCGCCTGCTGGCTGCTGCCGGACGCGCCCGGCGACGAGTGACCCGTCCCGCCCGCGACATCGTCGAAGCGGCCGGTCAAGGGTAGGTAAGGCACGGGAGGCGGCAATGCGGAGGCGTCTGCTCATCATCGTCCTGGGCCTCACCGCCGGTCTGGTGGCGGCGCTGGGGCTTCCGCTGGTGCACACCGCGGTCGAGGAGGAGTCCCGCAGGTTCTTCCTCGGCCGCGCCGACGACACCGCGCGGTTCGCCGACGAGGCGGAGTGGGCGCTCTCCACCGGCCGCACCCGGTACCTCACCGCGAGCCTGACGCGCTACGACGAGCTGTACGGCACGCCGGTGCTCGTGACCGGCGAGGACGGCCTCGTCATCTGCTCGTCCCGCGAGGGCCTGACCGCGAAGCTCCCCGGCGTGGGCGGGCCCCTCCGGCGCGCGCTCGCCGGCCAGCCGACCCGGCGGCACCACACCCTCTGGCCTTGGGACGACCGGCCGTACGTCATCGCCGAGCCGATCGTCCGGGACAGCCGGGTGCTCGGCGCGGTGGTGACGGTGTCCGACACCGCGTCACCACGGGCGATCATCCGGGACCGCCTGATCGTGCTCGGGCTCGGGGTGGTCGCGCTCACCGCGGTGGCGCTGGTCGCGGCGGCGCTGATCGTGCGCTGGGTGCTGCGGCCGGTGCGCACCCTCGACCGGGCGGCCCACGCGGTGGGATACGGCACGCACCCGGTGCGGGTCGCCGACTGCTCCGGCCCGCCGGAGCTGCGCCGGCTCGCGGCGAGCTTCAACGCGATGGCGGAGAACATCGCCGCCGCCGCGCGCAACCAGCGCGCCTTCGTCGCCCAGGCCACCCACCAGCTGCGCAACCCGCTCACCGCGCTGCGCATCCGGCTGGAGAACGTCGAGTGGCACCTGCCCGGCGACGACGCCGAGGGCCGGGAGGAGCTGCGCATGGCGCTGGGGGAGGTGGACCGGCTCGGCGACGTGATCGACTCGCTGCTCCAGCTCGCGCGGGCCGAGGCGGTGGAGGCGGTGCCCGCGCCGGTGGACGTCTCGGCGGTGGCGCGGTCCCGCGCCCGGGCCTGGCATGCCGCCTACGCCCGCACCGGCACCCGGCTCACCGTCGACGTGCCCGACGGCGTCACCGCGCTCTGCCTGCCCAACCTGCTCGGGCACGCGCTCGACGTGCCGCTCGACAACGCGCTGAAGTACGCCCGCGGCTGCTCGGTCGCGCTCACGGTACGGCGGGGCGACGACGGCTGCGCAGAGATCCGGGTGCGCGACACCGGGCCGGGGCTGCCCGCGGACGAGCTCGCCCACGCGGGCGAGCGGTTCTGGCGCAGCGTGCGCCACCGGGACGTGCCCGGGACCGGCCTGGGCCTGGCCACGGCGCGCACCCTGATCGAGGAGAGCGGCGGAACCCTGGAGCTGTCCCCGGCGGACCCCACCGGGCTGCAGATCCTCATCCGCCTGCGCCCGGCCGACGAGGCGATCGCGGTGCCGGGGCCGCGCGAGGCGCCCGAGCGCGACGGCGCGCGGGCCGGCCGGTCGCCCGGCGGTCAGTAGTGGTTCTCCCGGTACCAGCGCACCGCCCCGGGGTGCAGGTCGAGCGGGTGGGTGCGGATCGCCGCCCACTGGCCCAGGCGGTGGCCCTCCGGATGGGCCCGCGCCAGGTCCGGCTGCCGCTCGAAGAGCACCTTGGTGATCCAGTAGGCGGTGTCCTGCGGCATGTCCCGGGAGACGACGAGGTAGTTCGGCACGCTCACCGTGGTCACCGCGCTCGACAGGCCGTACACCGAGGCGGGCACCGTGGTCTCCCGGTAGAGATCGCCGTAGGTGCGCATGAGCGGCCGGGCGACCTCCTGCAGGTCGATGAGCCGCACGTCCACCCGCCGGCTCAGCTCGGCGATCGCGCCGCTGGGCAGGCCGCCGCTCCAGAAGAAGGCGTCGATATCGCCCGCCGCGAGGGCCTGCGCCGACGCCTGGATGTCCATGTGCCGGCGGACCGCCGCGTCACCGACCCCGGACAGGGCGAGGATGCGCTCGGCCACCACCGCGGTGCCGGACGCCTGGGCGCCGATCGACACGCGCCGTCCCGCGAGATCCCGCACCGTGCGCACCGGGCCGTCGGCCCGCGCCACGAGCTGCACGTAGTTCTCGTAGAGGTTGGCGAGCGCGACGATCGGCCGCGGCTCGCGGAACGGCGGCCGGCCCGCGACCGCGTCGGCCGCGACGTCCGCGAGGGTGAACCCGACCTCGGCCTTGCCCGCGGCGACGAGCTCGATGTTCTCCACCGAGCCGTCGGTGAGGATCACCTCGGCCGTCGTGCCGGGCATGGTCGTGCGGATCGCGTGGGCGAGGCCGGTCCCGTACACGGCGTAGACGCCGCCCGCGTTGCCGGTGCCGATCCTGATCGGCCCCTTGGGGGG
>QGUZ01000356.1 GCA_003242605.1 Actinomycetota bacterium | reverse complement strand
GCCGGGAAGTAGGCGAAGTTCTTGGCCCGGGCGCCGCCGTCGACGACCAGGTCGGTGCCGGTGATCAGGCGGGCGTAGTCGGAGCACAGCCAGGCGACCGCGTGGCCGAGGTCGGTCGGGGTGCCGGTGGTGCCCATGGGGACGAGCGGCGGGCGCTGGCCGGTCCAGCGGCTCGGGCGGCGCCACGGCTCGTCCCCCTCCGTGCCGCCGAGCCCGCGGTGCGGGCCGGGGCCGAGGACGCCGCCGGTGGGCAGGCCCTTCTTGGCGAGCTCGGCGATCAGCTCGGGGTTGTCCGGGGTGGGGGCGGTCGGGGTGATGCTGTTGACCCGGATGCCGTAGGGGGCGAGGTCCATCGCCGCGGCCCGGACGAAGTTGTTGATGCCGCCCTTGTGGAACGCGTAGGCGATCACGCCGGCGGAGCCGTTCCAGCCGTTGGAGGAGGAGACGCAGATGATCGAGCCCTTGATGCCGCGCTCCGCCATGGCCCGGCCGCCGTACTTGGTGTTGAGGAAGGTGCCGAGCGCGGAGACCCTCACCATCTTCTCGAACGTCTCGGCGGACT
Organism: Actinomycetota bacterium; assembly: GCA_003242605.1. Classification (GTDB taxonomy): domain Bacteria; phylum Actinomycetota; class Actinomycetes; order Streptosporangiales; family Streptosporangiaceae; genus Thermopolyspora. Next base: position 4,156 of record QGUZ01000356.1, on the reverse strand, counting down.
CGTCGAGCACGCCCCGTCCGCCGAGCAGCGCGGCGTTGTTCACCACGATGTCGAGGCGGCCCCACCTGTCGAGCACGCTCTGGATGTAGCCCTTGACGGCCTCCTCGTCGGTCACGTCACCGGGAGCGGGCATCGCCTCGCCGCCGTTCCGCTCGATCCGGGCGATGCAGGCCTTGATGACGTCCTCGGAGATGTCGTTGCAGGCGACCTTGGCGCCGTACCTGGCCAGCGCGAGCGCGATGCCACTGCCGATGTTCGGCCCGACGCCGGTGACGAGCGCGACCTTGCCTTCGAGAGATATCTCCACCCTGCCTGCTTCCTTCCTGTTCCTCGCCGTCCGGCGCCGCCCGCAGCCCGCGGCCCCGAACGCAATTCGGAGGACACGGTAGCCCCGGCGTTATCTACGTCACAGACGGGTTTCCGTGACGCGGCAAACGAAGCACGAATCGCGTGCGCCGCGGCCGAGCAGGAATGGCGCACTCCCGTATCGCGGACCGACACGCCGAGGTCCGGCGTGGCCCGTGCACCGAAACGGCCATCGCCTCCGCGCCGCGGTCGGCTCGTTCGCCGTCGTACGGCCTGCACCGGGCGACCACACGGGCATGCGGCTCGGTGCGGCTGACGGCGCCTCGCTCACGTGGGTCGCGCTCGCGGGATCGAGCACGACCCGTTGACCGGGTCGCCCACCCGCACACGCGATCGGCCGCGTCTCTCCTGGGGTAGCGGCACGTATGTCCCTCGCTCCACGCCGCGTTGGCCGCGTTCCGGCGGCGGATGTCGCCGAGCCGGCCGAGCGGCATCCGCCCGCACCTCGCCAAGGCCATCTCCGCCGATGCCCCTCCCCTTGGTCATGCCATGACAATGGTTATGGTTGCGATAATCGTTTTCACTATGCCAAGGTATGGGCGTATGTCGAAGGAAGCAACCGCCGATCAGGCGTTACGGGTGGCGCCGGAGATCCCGGCCTCCCCAGTGCCCCACCCCACATCCGCCGATCCCCCCGACCGGCCGCCGCGCGTACGGCACCGCCGGAACACGCTCGTCACGGCCGTCGCGACGCTGGGCGGGCTGCTCGTGCTGCTCGCCGTCGCGGGCGGCGCGGCGGTCGCGCTCGGGCCGGTCGCGATCCCGGTGGGCGACGTGGTGGCGATCCTCGCCGGACGGCTCGGGCTGCCCGTGGGTGAGGTGACGACACAGGAGGCGCTGGTCGTCGGCAACATCCGGCTGCCGCGCGTGATCACGGCCGCGCTGGTCGGGGCCGCCCTCGGCACGGCGGGCGCGGTGATGCAGGCGCTGTTCCGGAACCCGCTCGCCGAGCCCGGGGTGACCGGGGTGTCGGCCGGGGCCGCGGTCGGGGCCGTGCTCGCGATCACCTACGGCGCGGCCGGGACGCTCGCGCTGCCCGCCGCCGCGTTCGCCGGGGCCCTGCTCACGGCAGGGCTGGTGCACGGCATCGCCGCGGTGAGCCGCGCCCGCGGCCTCGCCACGGTGCTGCTGGTGGGCATCGCGCTCAACGCGCTGCTCGGGGCGGTGGTGTCCGCGCTGGTGGCGAACGCCCCGGACGAGCGGGCGCTGCGCGGGATCGTGTTCTGGCTGCAGGGCGACCTCGACGCCCGCACGTGGGAGCACGTGCAGCTCGTGCTGGCGCCGGTGCTCGCCGGGATCGCGGCCACCGCGCTGCTCGCCCGGGACCTCAACGTCATGCTGCTCGGCGACGACGCCGCCCGCACCGGCGGCGTGGACGTGCCCCGTACCCGGGGCGTGCTGCTCGCGCTCGCCTCGCTGCTCACCGGGGTGGCCGTGGCGGTGAGCGGCGTGATCGGGTTCGTGGGGCTGGTGGCCCCGCACGTGATCCGGCTGCTCGCCGGTCCCGACCACCGCCTGCTGCTGCCCGCGAGCGCGCTGCTCGGCGCGGCGTTCCTGGTGACGGCCGACACGGCGGCACGGCTGCTGATCGCCCCACTGGCCCTGCAGACCGGGGTGGTCACCGCGCTCGTCGGCGCGCCGGCCTTCCTCGGGCTCGTGCTGTGGTCCCGCCGGAGGGCCGTCGCATGATCGTGGTCGACGGCCTGCGGGTCACCGCCGGGACGACGGTGATCCTCGACGGGGTCGACCTCGCCGTGCCGCCCGGGCGGCTGCTCGGGCTCGTCGGCCCGAACGGCGCGGGCAAATCGACCCTGCTGCGCACGATCGCCGGGCTGCACCGCCCCGCGCGCGGCCGGGTGCTGCTCGACGGGCGGCCCGTGCACGACATGCGGCCCGGGGAGCTCGCCCGCCGCATCGCCTACCTGCCGCAGGAGGCCACGGTCGCGTTCCCGTTCACCGCCTACCAGGTGGTGCTCATGGGACGGCACCCGCACCTCGGCCGGATGGCCGTCGAGGGGCCAGCCGACCACGAGGCGGCCGAGCGGGCGATGACCGCCACCGGCACCATCCACCTCGCCGACCGCTCCATCGCCACCCTCTCCGGCGGGGAACGCCGGCTCGTGCTGCTCGCCAAGGCGCTCGCCCAGGACACCCCGGTGCTGCTCGCCGACGAGCCGCTCTCCGCGCTCGACCTGCGCCACCGGCTCGCCGTACTGCGGCTGCTGCGGGCCTGCGCCGACGCGGGCCGGACCGTGCTCGCCGTACTGCACGACCTCAACCTCGCCGCGCGCCACTGCACCGAGCTCGCCCTGCTCGCCCGCGGCCGGGTGCTCGCCGCCGGGCCACCGGCGGACGTGCTCACCCCGGACCACCTCGCCGCGGCGTACGGCGTGCGCGCGGTGGTCCGCCGCGACGACCTGACCGAATCCCTCACCGTGACCGCACTGGAGAACACGTGAAACACCTGCTCGCCGGGCCGGCCGCCGCCGTGCTCGGCCTGTCCCTGCTGACCGGCTGCGCCCCGGACCGGGGCGACGCCTCCCCCGCCGCGCCGGCCGGGCAGGCCGATGCCGCCTACCCGCGCACCGTCGAGGTCCCCGGCGACCCGCCGCAGCGGGTGACCGTACCGGCCCGGCCGACCCGGATCGCCGCGCTCTCCCCGGACGTGGCCGAGGCCGCCGTGGAGCTGGCCGGCGCCGGACGGCTCGCCGCGGTCCCGGCCTCGGCCGCCAACCCGTCGCTGTCGAGCCACGCCGAGGCGATGGCGTCCGTCCCGGTCAAGCTGCCGCCGGGCACCGACCCCGATCCCGAGCAGATCATCTCCCTCAAACCGGACCTGATCCTGCTCACCACCCGGCACGGCGGCGAGCAGGACGCCCGCGAGGTGCTCGCCCAGGCCGGCATCCCGATGATCGCCATCACCAACGGCTGGCGCACCCTCGAGGAGGTCGAGCGGAACCTCACCGTGCTCGGCCGGGCCCTCGACGCCGAGGCCAAGGCCCGCGATCTCGTCGCCGAGCTCGACCGCCGGGCCGCCGCCGTGGCCGAGAAGATCGCCGGCGTCACCGAACGGCCCGGCGTGGCGATCCTGTCGAACCAGGCCGACCGGCCGTTCCTCAACGCGGCCGACGTGCTCACCTCCGACCTGGTACGGCGCGCGGGCGGCGACCTGGTCGCCGAGCGCATCGGGTGGCGCACCACCGGCCCGGTCACCGCCGAGCGGCTGATCGCGGCGCGGCCGGACGCGATCCTGCTCGTCGACGTCACCGGCCGCGGCCGCGACTCGTTCCGGGCGCTGCTCGACGACCCGGCCGTGGCCGAGCTGCCCGCGGTACGGCAGGGCCGGGTCAGGCTGCTGCCCGCCCGGATCTCCTACGCCACCGGCGGCGTACGGCTCGCCGACGGCCTGGAGGAGATCGCCCGCTGGCTGCACCCGGAGGCGATGCGATGAGCGGGGCGGCGCCGGCCCGGCTGGAGCTGCCGGTGCGCGGCCACGTCATGGCCGCGGTGGCCTGCGGCTGGCTGAGCGCGGCCGGGCTGTGCCTGACCTACCTGGGCATCGGCGGCCTCGTCGACGCGGTGACCGGCGGCGGCGCGATCGGGTGGCGGCCACCGGCGCTGATGGCGGCCGGGATCGTGCTCGCCGTCGCCGGGGTGCTCGGCCAGGGCCGCGCGGGCGGGGCGGGGGGGGCGGGGGGCGGGGGCGGGGGGCGGGGCCGGGTCGCCTTCGGCGTGCTCGCCCCGGGGCCCGCCCGGCGGGCCCGGGCGGGCGGGGGGGCCGGCCACCGGG
>QGUZ01000059.1 GCA_003242605.1 Actinomycetota bacterium | reverse complement strand
GGGCCGCGGGCGTCCGGGCCGCGCAGCGGGCCGCCCGCCGGGACCGACGGCGCGGCGGGCGCCGCCCAGGACGGCCATTCGGGCACCTCGCGGCCGAGCGCGCGCAGCGCCTTCTCCGCCGCCGCGGTCAGGTCGTCCCCGTCCGGCCCGAGCAGCGCGGTCACCACCGGGGTACGGCAGGCCGCGGCGGCCGCGCGGACCTGCTCGGCGACCTCGGGGGCGGGCGGCTTGGAGATGAGCAGGATGAGCTCGGTGCCCGGGTCCTCGTCGAGCACCTGCAGCGCGCGCAGCGTGGACAGCCCGCCGACCTCGGCCGACAGGTCGCGCCCGCCGACGCCGAGCACGTGGCTCACCCCGACCCCGGCGTGGTCGAGCAGCGTGGTCACCTGCTGCGCCCCGGTGCCGGAGGCCGCCACCACGCCCACCGGGCCGGGCCGCAGCACATTGGCGAAGCCGAGCCCGACCCCGCCGATCACCGCGGTGCCGCAGTCCGGCCCGAGCACCAGCGCGCCGGTCTCCTCGGCCCGCCGCTTGAGCGCGACCTCCTGCTCCACCGGCACGTTGTCACTGAAGATCATGACGGGGCGGCCGGCCGCGACCGCGTCCATCGCCTCGGCGAACGCGTGCTCGCCGGGCACGGACACGAGCACCACGGCGTCCGGCGCGAGCCGCGTCGCCGCCCGGGTGGTCCGTGGCGCGGCCGCCGCCGCGGTGCCGCCGCCGGCCCGCCGGGCCGCGGCGGCGAGCGCGGCGAACTGCCGCTCCAGCTCTTCGGCGGCGCCGCGCAGCTCCTCCGGTGAGGTGGCGCGGATCGCCACGAGCAGGTCGTTCGACGTGCACTCGGGTACGTCGAACCGCAGGTCACGGGCGAGATCGAGATTGAGGTCGGTGGCCATGGCGACGAGCGCGACCTCGACACCGGGCCGCGCCGTCAAGGCCTGGCTGATCCGCATCAGGCTCACCGAGTCGTGGTAGACGCCCCTGCGCACCTCGACCAGGTCCGTGGCCTCCGCAATCGTGCCGTCACTCACCGAGTCCGCCTTTCACCGCCGCTTGTGCGATCTCTTCCACCCGCCCCGCGTCCCTGTGCGCGAGGGCGAGTACGGCCGACAGGCCGGCGCGGATGCCCCAGGTCAGGTCCGCGCCGGAGGTGTGTCCCAGGCGCAGCAGCCGCTGCACGGCGGCATCGAGGGCCTGCAGCCCGACGATGCCGCGCAGCACCGCCGCGGCCTCGGCGCAGCACTGGCCCTTGGCGGCGCAGTGCAGCAGCGTCGCCGAGATCGGGGTGGTGCGGGTGGGCGCGTCGAAGACGACCGTGGCGGCGAGCCAGTCGGCGAGCCACACCGCGCGCTCCACGCCCGCGGCCGTGCCGAGGTGGCGCAGCGCGGTGAGCAGGCCGGCGAGCATGTCGTCGCCGCTCGGGGTGAGTCCGGGACCGAGGCCCATGAGCTGCTCGGCGGCGGTGAGCGCCCCGAGCAGCGAGTCGTTCGCGCAGGCCGCCGCGAGCTGGGCGGGGAAGCCGCCCTCGTCGAGGCCGGTCGCACGGCCGGAGGCGGTGCTGAGCTCGGCGAGCCGTACCGCGGCGCGCTCCAGCCGCGGGATCTCGGTCAGGCCCAGCGCGGGCGTGGGATCCCACCAGCGGCGGATCCGCACCACGGCCCGGCCTGCCTCGACCACCCCGTCGCCGACTGCCGCCTCGTCGCCGACCGCGAGCGGTGGCAGCGGTTCGGCGAGCACGATCGCGTTGGGCAGCCGCGTGCCCTCACCGGTCACGAGGCTGACCACCCGCGGCTCGTTCGGCCCGCGGGTCTCCAGGTAGGCGCCGAGCGGGAACACCGCGAGCACCCGGGCCGGGCGGCGCGATCCCTCCAGCACCGGGCGCAGAGCGAGGCTCGCCGCGCCGGTGAGCTCGGCCCGCGCCTGCGCGGACCGGGACGCCGACCGCGCCCCCGCCCTCGGTCCGGTCTTCAGTGTTGTCTTGAGGGCTGTCTTCGGTGTGGTCTTCGGTGGTGCCTTCGCTGTGGTCTGCGCTGTTGTCTTCGGTGTCGTCTTCGTCGCTGCCTTCGCTGCCGCGTTCGTCGTCACCGGGCGCGGTGCGGCCGCGGCTTGTGGCTCGGCCATGGCCCGCGCTCCGGACCGGGCGACCCGGGTGGGTGTCCGGCGTGTACCGACGCTCATGAGTGCTTCCCCACTAGACGTCCCAGGACGGAAAACCTGACGCGACCGTAGAACGGGCCGCCACGTCGCCGTACGGAGAAAGCTGCCAACACTTCCGGCAAAGGTTGGCTCTTGTTGCCAGACACAGTGTTCGTTCAGAATGAGGGGGCCCGTAACCGACCCGTCTCGGGAGCACGAGCAATGCCTACGGAACCCTCCCCCCCGGCCCCCCGTCTGGCCAGCACCGGGACGATCATCTACGGCGTGTCCGTCGGGGAGGTGCTGGGCGTCTCCACCCTCGCCGGCGCCCGCCTCATCGCGGGAAAGGGCGGCCTCAACCGCATCGTGCAGCGGCTCAACGTCATGGAGGTGCCGGACATCCTCGCCTGGGTGAAGCCGCACGAGCTGCTGCTCACCACCGGCTACCCGCTGCGCAACACGCCCCAGTCGCTCGGGCGGCTCGTCGCCGACCTCGACGAGCGGGGGCTCGCCGCGCTCGGCATCAAGCTCGGCCGGTACGTCGACGAGCTGCCGGACGAGATGATCGAGCAGGCGGACCGGCTCGACTTCCCGCTGATCCTGCTGCCGAACGACGTCGGTTTCGACGACATCCTCAACCAGGTCCTCACCGACATCCTCAACCGGCAGGCCGCGATCCTCGCCCGGGCCGAGGAGGCGCACCGCGCGCTCGTCCAGGTGGTGCTCGCCGGGGGCGGGCTGCGCGAGGTCGCCGCCGAGGTGTCGAACCTGCTCGACGTCGCCGTGGCGATCCTCGACGGCGCCGGGCACGTGCTCGCCACCGCGGGCGCCCCGGACGACGTGTCCGTGCTGTGCGAGGCCGCGGTGCGGGAGTCGGCCGCGCCGGGGGTACCCTGGGCCGTGGCCTCGGGGTCCTCGGGGGTGTCCTGGTCCGGCGGTGACGGCGCCGACGGGGGGTTCGCGGCCGTCCCGGTCGTCGCCGGCGGCCACCACCACGGCCGCCTCGTCGCCTACAGCCCCACCGGCACGCTCCGCGACAGCGACATCGGCATCCTGGAACGCGCCGCGACCGTCGCCGCGCTCGTGATCACCAAGCAGGAGGCGGTCACCGCCGTGGAGAGCAAGTACCGGGCGGACTTCCTGCGGGACGTGCTCATCGGGCGGGGCGGGCCGCGGGTGCCCGAGCGGGCGCGCGCCTTCGGCTGGGACCTGGAGCGGCCGGTGACCGTGGTGGTCGCCGAGATGGACCCCGACGGCGAGGAGCGCTCGGCCCAGGACCGGCTGCTGTCCGCCTGGGTGTCGGCGGTGCGGCGGCACGACGCGCGCGGCGCCGTTGCGGGCTTCTCCCACGAGGTCGTCGCGATCGTCGGGGCCGGGGTGGACGTGACCCGGCTCACCCGGGACGCCCAGAACGCGTTCGGCGACTGCGCCTCCGCCAGCTTCTCCACCGGCATGAGCCGGGTCGCGCACGGCGTGGACGCGCTGCCCGACGCGTACGGCCAGGCGCTCAAGGCGGCCCGGGTCGGCCGCCAGCTGCACGGGCCGGGCGCGATCGCCCACTTCGACCAGCTCGGCGTCTACCGGCTGCTGTCGCTGGTGAACGACACGGCCGAGCTGCACGCGTTCGTCGCCGAGACCCTGGGCCCGCTCGCCTCGGACGACGACCCGGAGAACGTCGATCTGCGCCGCACCCTGCAGGTGCTGCTGGAGACGAACCTCAACGTCGCCGAGACGGCCCGCCGGCTGCACTTCCACTACAACACGCTGCGGTACCGCATCGGCAAGCTCGAGCGCATGCTCGGCAGGTTCACCGAGGACGCGCACCTGCGGCTCAACCTCACCCTCGCCCTGCACGTGCTGCGCATGCGCGGCATCTGACCGGCCCGGACGCCCCGTTCGAGGCCGGCGGGTTGGAAACCGGCCGCTTCGAGGCCGGTGGCGTGTCCGAAACCAATCCGAAACACGCCTGACCCGAGATGTGGCAAGCCTGACGCCGTGCGGTCAGGCCGCGGCGCGGCGCGCCCGCCGGGCGCCGGAGGCGGGCCCCGGCCCACGGCGCGCCTCGACCTGCCCGCTCACCGCGATCGCGCCCGCCCGGTGCGCAAGAAAAACTCTGCGCGCGGCGAGACCTTTGGCAAATCCTGCCCATGAAGACCCGCGGCACCACGTCTAACCTGCCCGCAACGGGTGACGGACGTCACGTCCGGCCCGGTGGAAGGTGTTAGTCGCCGCGGTGGGTTTTGCCTGCGGGGTGGCGCCCGGCCGGCGGCCCGGCACAAAAGGGGCTCATATGGCATTCGGGTGGAAGGTGCACGGAGAGGGCCGCAAGCTGGCCCCTGGCGAGGTGGTCAGACCGGACGAGCGGCTCTCCTGGCCTCGCACGATCGGGTTCGGCGCCCAGCACGTGGTCGCGATGTTCGGTGCGACCTTCGTGTTCCCGCTCGTCATGGGCCTGGATCCGAACCTCGCCGTGATGATGTCCGGCGTCGCCACGATCATCTTCCTGCTCATGGTGAAGGGGAAGGTGCCGAGCTACCTCGGCACCAGCGCCTCGTTCGTGGCCGGCGTGGCGGCGATCCGCGGACTGTTCGGTGGTGACACCCCGGCCGTCGACAAGATCGTGACGGGTGCGATCCTCGTCGCCGGCTTGGTGCTCGCCGTCTTCGGTCTGCTCATCCACTTCCTCGGCGTCGGTTTCATCCACCGCATCTTCCCGCCGGTGGTCACCGGTGGCGTGGTGATGCTGATCGGGTTCGGCCTCGCGTTCGTGGTCGCGGACACCTACTGGCCGCAGGACCAGTGGATCGCCCTGATCACGATGGTCGTCACGTTCCTGATCATGGTGCTGTTCCGCGGCTTCATCGGACGCATCGCCGTACTGCTCGGCCTGATCGTCGGCTACGTGCTCTCCTGGGTGGCCGACCGGGTCTTCGGGAACATCACCGCCTACAACGCCGGCACCGGCCAGGTGGACACCCACCCGCGGGTGGACCTGTCCGCCGTGGCCGACGCGCCGTGGATCGGCCTGCCGGACTTCCACGCGCCGGACATCCGGGTCTCCGCGGTGCTGCTCGTGCTGCCCGCCGTGATCGCGCTGATCGCGGAGAACATCGGGCACGTCAAGGCGGTCGGTGAGATGACCGGCATGGACGCGGACCCGTACATGGGCCGGGCGATCGCCGCGGACGGCGTCGCGACCGTGGTCGCCACCTCGGTCGGCGGCTCGCCCACCACCACCTACGCCGAGAACATCGGCGTCATGGCCGCGACCCGGGTGTACTCCACGGCCGCCTACTACGTCGCCGCGATCATCGCGATCCTGTTCGGCCTCTGCCCGAAGTTCGGCGCGCTCATCGCCGCGACTCCGGGCGGGGTGCTCGGCGGGGTCTGCGTGATCCTCTACGGCATGATCGGCATGCTCGGCGCGAAGATCTGGGTGGAGAACCGGGTGAACTTCGCCGACCCGGTGAACATGGTCCCGGTCGGCGCGGGCATCATCCTCGCGATCGGCCCCGTGGACCACGTGATCACCGAGGAGTTCGCCATCGGCGGCATCGCGCTCGGCACGATCGTCCTGCTCGGCGGCTATCACCTGCTCCGCGCCCTCGCCCGGCGCGCGCCGGAGTCCGCGGAATCCACCCCGGTCGGCGAGGTCGCGGCCGAGAAGGGCGCGGCCGGATGACCGTGCCGGACGGCACGTCCCCGTGAACGATCAGTACGGCAACGGTTACCAGGGGTAGGACGGACACGTGAAACCGCCCCCGTTCGACTATCACGCCCCGCGCACCGTCGGCGAGGCCCTCGAGGTCCTCGCCGACGCGGGGCCCGAGGGCAAGGTTCTGGCCGGAGGGCAGAGCCTCATCCCGCTCATGAACATGCGGCTCGCCGCCCCGGCGCGGCTCGTCGACATCAACCGGATCGGCGCGCTCGACACCGTCACCGCCGACGCCCGCGGGGTACGGGTGGGCGCGCTCGCCCGGCACGCCACCGTGGAGCGCTCGGCCGCGGTGGCCGAGCGCCAGCCGCTGCTGCGCCAGGCGCTGCGGCACGTCGCCCATCCGGTGATCCGTAACCGCGGCACCGTGGTCGGCAGCATCGTGCACGCCGACCCGGCCGCGGAGCTGCCGGCCGTGCTCGCCCTGCTGGGCGGCACGGTCCGGCTCGCCCGCCACGGCGCGCCCGAGCGCGAGGTGCCCGCGGCGGAGTTCTTCCTCGGCCCGCTGGAGTCCGCGCTGCAGCCCGGCGAGCTGGCGGTCTCGGCGTTCTTCCCGGCCCTGCCGCCGGGCTCGGGCACCGCGTTCTGCGAGATCGCCCGGCGGCACGGCGACTTCGCGCTCGCCGGGGTGGCCGCGCTCGTCACGCTCGACGACGACCTGCGCATCACCACCGCGAAGGTGGCCTGCATCGGGGTCGGCCCGGTGCCGGTCGTGGTCGACGTGTCGGCCGAGTGCGCGCGCCGCCCGGCCGCCTCGGCGGCCTCGCCGGCGGTGGCGGCCGCCGTACGGGACCGGGTGGAGCCCGAGGACGACATCCACGCCACGGCCGAGTACCGGCGGCACCTGACCGGGGTGCTCGCCGAGCGCGCCCTGCGGCTCGCCGCGGAACGGGCGTCGCATGGCTGAAGGCGCACGACACGCGAAGGGGAGTACCGGGGTGGGGACCGAAACCCTTTACGACATATCGCTGACCGTCAACGGCGTGGTCCGGGAGGCGAGGGTGCCGGCGCGGCGGCTGCTGTCCGACTGCCTGCGCCACGACCTCGGGCTCACCGGCACCCACGTGGGCTGCGAGCACGGTGTGTGCGGCTGCTGCACCGTGCTGCTCGACGGCGAGCCGGTGCGCTCCTGCCTCACGTTCGCGGTCTCCGTGGACGGGCACGAGATCACCACGATCGAGGGCCTCGCCGCCCCGGACGGCACGCTGTCGGCGGTGCAGCGCGCGTTCGCCGAGAGCCACGCACTGCAGTGCGGCTTCTGCACGCCGGGCTTCCTGTGCACGGTGACGGCGCTGCTCAACGAGAACCCGGCGCCGAGCGACGAGGAGATCCTCGAGGGCATCTCCGGCAACCTGTGCCGGTGCACCGGCTACCAGAACATCATCAAGGCCGTCCGCCGGGCGGCCGAGCTCTCCGCCGAGCAGGAGCGGGACGGGACCGGTGAGGCGGCCCCGGCGGCGACGGGAGCGGCGGGCGCGCCGCGGGCGAGCGGGGCGACGGGCGGAGCGACCGGCGAGTGACGGAGAAGTGACGGAGGAATCGTGACGACCAGCCTGTTCGGCGAGCGGGTGCAGCGGCTGGAGGATCCGCGGCTGCTCACCGGCAACGGACGCTACCTCGACGACCTCGGCAGGGACGCGCTCGCCGCCGCCTTCGTCCGCTCCCCGCACGCGCACGCCCGGATCCGGGAGATCAACGTCGACCGCGCGCTCGACGTGCCCGGCATCGTGGCGATCTACACCTGGGAGGACCTGCCGGAGCGGATCGGCGAGCCGCTGCCGCTGCTCATCCCGCACCCGGCGCTCACCCACGGCCGGACCGCCCGCCCGCTCGCCAAGGACGTGGTCCGGCATGTGGGCGAGCCGGTGGTGATGGTGGTGGCCCGCGACCGGTACGCGGCCGAGGACGCCTGCGACCGCATCGAGGTCGAGTACGAGCCGCTGCCGGCGGTGGTCGGGATCGAGAACGCGGTGCGCGGCGAGCACCTCGTGCACCCGGACGTGCCCGGCAACGTCGGCGCCCACCTGGTGCAGGAGGTGCCGTCCGCCGACGGCCGCAGCGCCGCCGAGATGATCGAGGCCGCCCCGCACCGGCTCGAGTTCCGGCTCGACATCGAGCGCAGCGCGTCGATGCCGCTGGAGGGCCGCGGCGTGTACGCCCGCTGGGACCCGGACGACGGGTCGCTGCGCGTCTACTCCTCGACGCAGACCTCGACCAGCGTGCGCATGGCGATCGCGGCGAAGCTCGGGCTGCCGCTGCCCAAGGTCGAGGTGATCGCCCCGGACGTCGGCGGCGGCTTCGGGGTGAAGATCATGCACCCGTGGCCGGAGGAGGTCCTCATCCCGTGGGCGGCCCGCACCCTCGGGCGGGAGATCAAGTGGACCGAGGACCGGCGCGAGCACTTCATCTCCTCGGCCCACGAGCGCGGCCAGGTCCAGTACGTGCGGGTCGGCTTCGACGACGACGGCCGCATCCTCGGCCTCGACGTCACGTTCCTGCACGACCACGGCGCCTACACGCCGTACGGGATCATCGTGCCGATCATCACCTCCACCCAGCTGCTCGGGCCGTACAAGCCCGGGGCGTACCGGGTGGAGTTCTCCTCCGTGTACACCAACACGGTGATCGTCACCCCGTATCGCGGCGCGGGGCGGCCCCAGGGCGTGTTCTGCATGGAGCGCACCATGGACCGGATCGCGGCCTACCTGGGCAAGGACCGCACCGAGGTGCGCGCGGCGAACTTCATCCAGCCGGACGAGTTCCCCTACGACCACAGGCTCACGTTCCAGGACGGGCGCCCGCTCATCTACGACAGCGGGAACTACCCCGAGGCGCTGCGCATGCTCAAGGAGCTCATCGGCTGGGACGAGTTCGCCAAGGAGCGTGAGCGCGCCGCGGCCGAGGGCCGCCGGATCGGCATCGGGATCGGCTGCTACGTGGAGGGCACCGGCGTCGGGCCGTACGAGGGCGGGCACGTGCAGGTCACCTCGGACGGCCGGGTGCACGTCTCCACCGGCCTCACCTCGCAGGGCCAGGGCCACCAGACCGCGTTCGCGCAGATCGCGGCGACCGAGCTCGGGGTGCCGATCGAGCGGGTCTCGGTGGTCACCGGGGACACCCGCCGGTTCGGGTACGCCGTGGGCACCTTCGCCTCCCGCGCCGCGGTGATGAGCGGCAACGCGATCGCGCTCGCCTGCCGCAAGGTGCGCGAGAAGGCGCTGCGCATCGCGGCCGACGCGCTCGAGGCCGACCCCGGCGACCTGACGATCACCGACGGGATCGTGCACGTCAAGGGCAACCCGTCGGCGTCGATCCCGCTGTCCACGGTCGCGGTGCTGGCGAACCCGCTGCGGTACGCCTTCGACGAGGAGGCGAAGCGCGCCACCCAGTTCGCCACCGCGGCCTCGGACGACAAGCCGCCGGTCGCGGAGGGGGAGGAGCCCGGCCTGGAGGGCCGCGACTACTACTCGCCGGTGCGGTCGACGTTCGCGTACGGCATGCACGCGGCGATCGTGGAGACCGACCCGGAGACCGCCGAGATCAAGGTGCTGCGGTACGCGGTCGTGCACGACTGCGGGCGGCTGATCAACCCGATGATCGTGGACGGCCAGATCCACGGCGGCGTGGCCCAGGGCATCGGCGGCGCGCTGTACGAGCGCATGGTCTACGACGAGCACGGCCAGCTGCTCAACGCCTCGTTCATGGACTTCCTGATGCCGTACGCCACCGAGGTGCCCCGGGTGGAGACCGCGCACCTGGAGACCCCGAGCCCGCTCAACCCGCTCGGCATCAAGGGCGCGGGCGAGGCGGGCGTCATCCCGGTCTCCGCGGTGATCGCCAGCGCGATCGAGGACGCCGAGGGCATCCCGATCATGAAGATGCCGATCTCCCCGTCGGAGCTCTTCCACCTCCGCCGCACCGCCTCCGCGCGGGTCGGCTGAGCACCCCCCACCCACACCCGACCGCCCCCGGCCTCGCCCCGGTGTCCCTCGCCACCGGTCCCGGCCGGGGGCGGTCGTCCGCTCGCCGCGGTACGGCGAGGCCGAGGGGCCGCGGCGCCCATGGTCGGCCCGCCGAGGCGCCGGCCGGGGCGGCGGCCGTGCCGGGCGGATCGGGGACGGCGGTCCGGGCCGCGCCGGGAATGGCCGCGGCGGCGCGCCGGGGAGGCGCTCAGGCGTCGCGGGGCGGGTCCTGCGGGCCGCCGAGCAGCTGCCCGTGCACCAGCTCGGCGTACGGGGCGCAGCCGGCCAGCAGCTCGTCGTGGGTGCCGACGGCGAGGACCCGGCCCCGGTCGAGCACGATCACCCGGTCGGCGTGCTGCACCGTGGACAGCCGGTGCGCGACCACGAGCACCGCCCGGTCCCGGGCCAGGTCGTCGACGATCTCGCGGAGCCGCAGCTCGTTACCGCTGTCGAGCTGGGAGGTGGGCTCGTCGAGCAGGACGAGCGGGGCGTCGGCGAGGATCGCCCGGGCCAGCGCGAGGCGCTGGCGCTGGCCGCCGGACAGGTCGTTCGCGCCGCCGATCACCGTGTCGAGCCCGTCCGGCAGCCGCAGCACCTGCTCGTCCAGCCCCACCTTCGCCAGGGCGTGCAGCAGCACCTCGTCGGGCACGGGCCGGTCCTGCCCGAGGGTGAGGTTGGCGCGCACGGTGTCGCGCAGCAGGGTGAAGGACTGGTCGACGTAGGCGATGCGGGCGCGCAGCTCGGCCGGGGTCAGCTCGGTGGTGTCCCGGCCGAAGACCAGCACCCGGCCGGAGTCGGGGGTCATGAAGCGCTCGATGAGCCCGAGCACCGTGGTCTTCCCCGCGCCGGACGGCCCGACGAGCGCGGTGAGGCCCCTGGCGGGCACGGTGAGGTCGACCTCGCGCAGCGCGGGCTCGTCGCCGGGGATGTAGGAGTAGCCGACCCGCTCGAACCGCACGGCCGGGACCGCGGGGCCGCCCGGCCACCCGTCCGGGGCCGCGCCGGGGGCCGGGTTCGCCGGCGCGGCGGCGCCGTACCCCGCCCCGTGGCCGTCCGCGGTGCGGGCGGGCGCGTCGGCGTCGGTGGGGAGCGCGAAGAGCCGGTTGAACCGCTCGCGGGCGGTGACGCCGGCCTGGATGTCGGCGACGCCCGAGGCGAGCATGAGCAGCGGCGCGGTGAGCTGGAGCAGGTAGAGGAGGAACGCGACGAAGTCGGCGAGGGCGAGCTCCCCGGCGAGCAGCCGGGTGCCGCCGCCGACGAGTACGGCGAGCAGGGCGATCTGCTGCCCGAGGGTGACCGCCGGGGCCATGAGCGACTCCAGCCGGGCGGTCTGCAGGCCGAGCCGCGCCAGGTTCCGGGCCCGGCCGGTCAGCTCGCGGGCCACCTGCTCCTCGGCCCGGTACGCCTTGATGATCAGCAGGGCGTCGACGGCGAAGACGAAGCGCGTGGCCAGCTCGCCGAGGCCCTCCTGCACCGCCTGGTACCGGCGCCGCAGGCCGAGGATCACGAGGGCGACGATCCACAGCGCGGCGAGGAATCCGCCCAGCGTGATGAGCAGGAGCACCCAGTCGATCAGCCCCATGATCACCAAGGTGCCGGCGAGGGTGACGAGCGCCGTCGGGATCTGGATCGGCCCGATGTCGATCGCGTTCTTCAGCCGGACGACGTCGCCGGAGAGCCGGGTGGCCAGGTTCCCGCCGCCCTCGCGCCGGGCCTCGGCGAGCCGCAGCGCGAGCGAGGTGCGGATGGTCGCGACGCGCAGCCGGTAGACGAGCCGCTCGGTCAGCCGGGCCAGCAGGTAGGCCGCGAGCGTCCCGGCGACGGCCGCGCCGAGGCCGACGAGCACCATGAGCAGCGCGGCGCCGGTGACGTCGTGGCGGTGCTGCACCGCCTCGAGCAGCCGCGCCACCACCAGGGGAAGCGCGAGGGTGCCCGCCGTGGAGAGGGCCGCGAGCGCGCCGATCGCCACCACGTGGCCGGCCTTGCCGCCGAACAGCGCCCGCAGGATCCTCAGCTCTCCGCCGGAGAGCAGCGCGCCGCGATCCGCGTCGTCCTCGACTCGCACCAGATGCCGCCTTTCCGGGAAGCCGCGCCGGGCCCGGCGATCCCGGCGTCGTCGCTGGGGCCTCAGACGCGGATCCTGCCCCCGCCCGCGCCGGCCCGGCGATCGCCGGGAACGAACGCCGCCGCGCGGGAGCCGCCCGCCGCGGCGCCGCCCCGGCCGGAGCGCACCCCGGCACGGCCCCGGACAGGGTGCGAAAGCGCTGGTCAGCGGCGTCACGCGGCGCGTCGGGGCCATCCTGCGGGCCGGGCGGCCGCTGTAGGGTTCGCCGAGCGCGTACGGCACCTTTGGCCCGAACGTTTCGCCGCCGCCGGGGACGGCCGCCGGGCGGGCCGGTGGCGCCCCGGCGCGGTTCGCCCGGGCGGATACGGGGCGGATGCGGCCCCCGTCCGCCTCCGCCCGAGCCGCCCGGGCGACCGCCCGGGCCCGGCCCGGCCTGCTCGCCGCCGGTGGGCGAGTCGCGCCCGTTCGCCGGCGGGCGACGGCGAGTCCTGATCCTCCCGCCCCCTCACCGGGAGGATCAGGACTCGGGACGGCCGCCCCGCGGCGGCCCCGCTCCGCCCGGGGCAGGCCGCGCGCCCGGTACGGCCCGCCGTACCACCCGCCGGCGGGCCGGAGGTCAGCGGCACAGGATCGCGGCGAGCGCGCCGGCGAGGGCCCCGGGGTCGGTGGACCGCCAGGCGACGAAGCCGTCGGGGCGGACGAGGATCGCCTCGCCGGGGGCCAGGTCGTGGGCCTCGGCGGCGGTGTCCGAGGCCAGGTCGACGCCGAGCCGGTACACGTCGACGGGGAGCGGCAGGTCCTTGGCGGCCTTGGCCCAGGCGTCCCCGTCGGGGCCGGTCAGCAGGACGAAGCGGGAGCCGTACAGGTCGAGGGTGGAGATCCGCCTGCCGCCGCGCTCGACCGGCACGTGCGGGGCGCGGGTGCCGACCTGGCCGCGCAGCTCGCGGGGGAGCAGCGGGGTGGTGTCCCCGTCCTCGTCCCCGCCGAGCACCGCCGCCGAGCGGTACCGGTAGCCGAGGGCCACCGCGCCGTACTCGACGATCTCCGGGGCGCTGCCGGGGCCCATGCGGGTGCCGAACCGGGCGAGCGCCTGGCCCATCGTCATCAGGCCGGTCGGGCGGCGCTCCGCCTCGTAGCTGTCGAGCAGGCCCGGGCCGGCCGCGCCCGCGGTGACGAGGGCGAGCTTCCAGGCGAGGTTGTGCGCGTCCTGGATGCCGGCGTTCGCGCCGAGGCCGCCGGTGGGCGGCCACACGTGGGCGGCGTCGCCGATGAAGAACACCCGGCCGACCCGGTAGTTGCGGGCGACGTGGGCGCCGATCGGGAAGGCGAGCACCTTCATGTCGGTGCCGGGGATCTGGGGGCGCAGCCGCACCTCGACGTCGGGCAGGCCGGCGGCCTCGCGCACCATGGCGGCGACCCGCTCGTCGGTGAACGACTCGATCGGCTCGCGGGACGGGTCGTGGCCGGTGCCGAACACCCAGCGGGTGCCCTCGGCGTCGTGCGCCATCATGATCGTGTACGGCCGGGGCCGCTGCAGGTAGGCGATGGTGGCGCGGCGGCCGCGCAGCGCGGGGCGCAGGTCGGCGTCGACGATCGCGGTGATCGTGTCGAACAGCCGCCCCGGGCCGTCGGCCGGGACGCCGAGCCGGTGGCGGATCGGGCTGTGGAAGCCGTCCGCGGCGACCAGGTAGCTCGCGCGCACCTGCTCCGACGCGCCGGTCGCGCGGTCGGTGAGCACCGCGGTCACGCCGCTGTCGTCCTGGGTGAAGTCGGTGAGCTCGGTGGAGAACCGCAGCTCGGCGCCGAGCCGGCGGGCGTGGGACCGGACGAGGTCCTCCAGGCGGTCCTGGTCGATCGGGCCGAACGAGCACGGGCTCGCCTCGGCGCCGTCGCTCTCGCTCGGCTCGTCGGGGGTCTCGTACACCTCGTCGCTCAGGGTCTCGGCGCGCACCGGGACCCAGGCGAAGTCGGAGCCGGCGAACGCCGCGGCGAGGATGCTCTCCTCCAGTCCCACCTGCCGGTACAGCTCCATGGTGCGCGGGGTGATGCCGCGGGCGCGCGGGTGGCTGAGCAGGTCGGGGTGGCGTTCCACGAGCAGGCACGGCACCTGGTGCGCGGCGAGGAACAGCGCGCAGGACAGGCCGGTGATGCCGCCGCCCACGATGAGCACGGGTACTTGCCGCATCGGTGGTCTCCTTCGGGTCGTGCCGGGGAACCGGTCGTGAAGCAGCGTCGCGGGTGAGGCGGCCCCGGCACACCGGGCAGATGCCCTATTCGCCGCCTTATCCGGCCGCCCCGGGGCTGCCCGATCCGCCTTATCCGGCTGCTGAGGCCGTCAGAACCGCCTTATCCGGGCTCATCGGACCACCGGACCGGCCGTATGGTGGTCGCCATGGGGCTGCTTGGTCGGCAGGAGGAGCTCGCGTTTCTCGGCGCGGCCGCCCGTTCGGCACAGGACGGCGACGCCGGGATGGTGGTGGTCGGCGGCGAGGCCGGGATCGGCAAGACGTGCCTGCTCGACCACCAGGCGGCCCGGGCGGCGCAGGCCGGCTGGCGGGTGCTGCGCGGCGCGTGCGTGGAGCTCGGCGCCGAGGGCCTGCCGCTGGCCGCGATCACCACGGTGCTGCGCGAGCTCGCCCGCGACCCCGGCCCGGACCGGCTCACCAGGCTGCTGCCCGCCGCGCGCGGGCTGCTGGAGCTGCTGCCCGAGTACGGCCCGGCCGCGCGCACCCGGCGGGAGGACGGCGGCCCGCGGCTGTTCGAGCTCGCCGAGCTGTTCGCCGCGCTGCTGCGGCGGCTCGCCGAGGAGCGGCCGGTGCTGCTCGTCGTCGACGACCTGCACTGGGCCGACCGGACCACCCGCGAGCTGCTCGGCTACCTGGCCCGCACGCTCCAGCCCGCCCGCGTCCTGCTGCTCGCCGCCTACCGGGACGACGACCTCGACCGGGCGCACCCGCTGCCGCCGTACCTCGCCGCGCTGGAGCGGCTGCCGGGGGTGCGGCGGCTGCGCCTGGCGCGGCTCACCCGGGCCGAGGTCGGTGAGCTCGTCGCCGGGGTGCTCGGGCGGCGGCCGGACGACCGGCTCGTCGAGACCGTGTACCGGCGTTCGGGCGGCAACCCGTTCTTCGCCGAGGAGCTCGCCCGGGCCGCCGCGCGGCCGGAGGACGCCCTGCCCACCGCTCTGCCCGACACGCTGCCCGGCACTCCGCCTGGTACTCTGCCCGGCACTCCGCCCGACACGCCGCCCGACGGGCTGCCGGACACCGTGCGCGACCTGCTGCTCCACCGGGTCGACCGGCTGCCCCCCGACGCCCGCGCCACGGTACGGCTCGCCGCCGTGGGCGGGCCGTGCGTGCCGTACGAGCTGCTGCGCCGGACCAGCGGGCTGGACGAGGCGGCGCTGCTGGGCACGCTGCGCACCGCGGTCGACGCGCGCATCCTGGTGCCGGAGCGGGACGGGTACCGGTTCCGGCACGCCCTGCTGCGCGAGGTCGTGCTCGCCGACCTGCTGCCCGCCGAGCGGGTGCGGCTGCACCGCGCCTTCGCCGAGGCGATCGACGGCGCCCCGGAGGCGCTCGCGCCGGAGCGCCGGGCCGCCGAGGCGGCCTTCCACTGGTACGGCGCGCAGGAGCCGCGGCGGGCCCTGCCCGCGCTGCTGCGCGCCGCCGAGACCGCGGAGGCGATGCACGCGCACGCCGAGCAGGCGCAGATGCTGCGCCGCGCGCTGCGGGTGTGGCCGGTGGACGCCGCCCGCGGGCCCGAGCGGCGGGAGACCTGGCTGAAGGCGATCATGGCGTCGCTGTGGGCCGGGGAGGACGCCGCGTCCCTCGACCTCACCGCGCAGGCCCTCGCCGAGGCCGGGGACGACCGCTCCCCGCAGACCGCGATGCTGCTCGCGCTGCGGGCGATGGCGCTCACCAACGTGGGCGACCGCGAGGCCCTGGCGTGCGCGGAGCGGGCCGTGGCGCTGACGCCCGAGGCGGACTCCCCGGCCCGGGCGCGCGTGCTCGACGTGTACGGCGTGGTGCTGCTGCTGTTCGGCAGCCCGGAGCGGGCCCGCGCCGTGGCCGAGGAGGCGGTGCGCGTCGCGCGCGCCGCCGGGGACCTCGGAACCCTGGCGAACGCCCTGGTCACCGCCGGGGCGGCGGAGGCACAGCGCGGCGCGCCGGAGGCGGGGCTCGCCGCGCTCGCCGAGGGGCGCGAGCTCGCCCGCAGCCGCGGCGACGTGGTCCGCCTCACCCGGGCCGAGCTCAACACCGTCGACGCCCTCGCCTGGGCCGGGCGCGGCGACGAGGCGATGGCGATGGCGCGGGCCGGGCTCGGCACCGCGGAGGCCGCCGGGCTGGACCGTACCCTCGGCACGTTCCTGCGGGTGGCGATCGCCGGGCTGCTGCTGCGCCGCGGCGACTGGGACGAGGCGGACCGGACCGCCGCCGCGGCGCTGGGGGAGGACCCGGCGGGCGGGCCGGGCGCGCTGCTGCACGCGCTGCGCGGCGAGGTCGCGCTGCTGCGGGGGGAGACCGAGGCGGCGCGGGAACGGCTGGCGCTCGCCCGCGCGCTCGCCGGGGAGAACCCCGGCATGCCCCTGGTCGCGGTGACGCTCGCCCGGCTCGCGGCCGAGATCGCGCTGCGCGACAACCGGCCCGCCGACGCCCGCGCGGCCGTGGCGGACGCCCTGCCGTACGCCCGCGGGGTCCCGTTCCTCGGCTGGCCGCTGCTGGTGACCGCCGCGCGGGCCGAGGCGCTGGCCCAGGCCCGATCCCGGGCGCTCGGCGAGCCGGTGGACGAGGCGTCGCCGGCCCGCGTCCGGGAGCTCGCCGCCTCGCTGCCCGCCCCCGAACCGCTGTGGTCCGCCCACGCCGCCTGGGTCGACGCCGAGCTCACCCGGCCCGGCGAGGAGGCGGTGGCCCGGTGGGAGCGGGCGGCCGAGGCGTGGGCCGCGGCCGGCGACCCCTACGCCGAGGCGTACGCGCGCACCCGCGCCGCCGAGGCCGCGGTCGCGGCGCAGCGGCGCGGCCGGGCCGAGCGGCTGCTGCGCCGCGCCGCCGAGCGGGCCGAGCGGCTGCGCGCGGCGCCGCTGCTCGACGAGATCCGGATGATCGCCCGCCGCTCGGGCGTCGCCGTGCCGGACGCCGCCGGTTCCGCCGACGCCGCGGACGATCCCGCGGCGCGGCTCGGCCTCACCGGCCGGGAGCTCGAGATCCTCCGCCTCGTCGCCGCGGGCCGTACCAACCGGCAGATCGCCGAGTCGCTGGTGATCAGCGTCAAGACGGTGAGCGCCCACGTGTCGCACATCCTCGCCAAGCTCGGCGTCGCCACCCGGGGCGAGGCCGCCGCCCTCGCCCACCGCCTCGGCCTGTTCGAGGCCGCCGAGCTCGAGACCGCGAACCGCGGCACCTCCGCGTCCGCCGGATGACCGTTCCAGGCGGCGCCCGGGGCACGGTGGCCGTCTCAGCGGCGGACCTGGCCGGGGCGGGTTCTCTCGCGTCAGGCGCCGTCGTCGATCTCGAACCAGACCTCGCGGGCGGCTTCCCGGTCGGTGACACCCCAGCGCCGGGAGAGCGCCGCCACCAGGAACAGGCCTCGTCCCGTCACGTCATCCGGCGCGTTGCGGACGCGCGGCCGAGCGGTGGAGCCCTGGTCGATGACGCCGATGCGAATCCTGCCGCGCGACGCCGTCCTGGAGATCTCGACGGTGATCTCGCCGTCCCCGCGGGAGTCGGAGTGGACGGCACTGTTCGCGACGAGCTCGGAGGCCAGGAGCTTGGCGTCGTCCAGGGCAGGGTGAGCGGCCCCGAGGACCTTTTCGACGAAGACGCGTGCGGCGGACGCCGATTCCGGTCTGCCCGCCAAAGTGATCGCCCCCAGAAGGTCGCCCGTGTCCGCCGACATTTTTGCCCTCGCGTGACTGCAGTGGGTGAGCGTTTGCCCTCCAAGGGTGACCGGATGGGGCTACGCTGACGAGGGCAATGGCCCCACAGCCTCCCCGCAATTCGTGTGGGGTTTGCGTGGGGTGACGAGGGTGGGGTGGATTACGGCGGAGAAAAGCAGAAATGTCCAATCCTGTCAGGATCGACCCTGATGAGTCGCCGCGCGCCAGGTTCGCCTATGAGTTGCGCGAGTTACGTCGCGCGCATGGGCTCACCCAACGCCGGTTCGGCGAGCGCATCGGTTACTCCGAGTCCACGATCGGCATGATCGAACAGGGCAGACGCGCGCCCACGCAGCATTTCGCCGACCTCGTGGACGCGGCTTTCGGGCTCCCCGGTACCTTCGCCAAGCACTACCTCAAGACCACCTGGGCGGGGGCTCCCGAGCACTTCCGGCCGTGGCTGCTGGAGGAACAGGAAGCCACCTCCCTTCGCGGATACGAACCGACCCTCATTCCAGGACTGTTCGAGACCGAGGCTTACGCTCGAGCGGTGCTCCGATCCGAGCCGGGGATCACATCGCGGGAGCTGGATGAGAGGGTGGCGGCCCGCATGGAGCGAAAAGCAATCATCACGCGGGAGAAGCCTCCGCTCATCATCTCGATCATCGATGAGGGCGCGCTGCGCCGCCCTGTCGGGGGCGCCGAAGTGATGCGGGAACAACTTCAGCATCTGCTGGACCTGGCGCGCTATCCGAACGTGACCCTCCAAGTCCTTCCTTACACCGCGAACGCACTCTGTGGCCTTCAGGGTGGATTTATCATCGCGGAGCGCGACGGACGGCCCCAAGCGGCATACATAGAAGGGCAGCCGCGAGGGCGAACGGTAGATGATCGTGACCTGCTCGGGCAGTTGATGCGTCGTTACGATGCGATCAGAGCCGAGGCCTATCCCCAGAGCCATTCGCTCAAACTGATCGAGGAGTTGCTCGATGACGTGCAACCTTGACGGCGCACAGTGGCGAACCAGCAGCTATACCGGCAGCGATGGCGGCAACTGCGTCGAGGTTGCCACCAACCTTAAGGGCGTTGTAGCGGTTAGGGACAGTAAGGACCGGGGTGGCCCGGTGCTGGTCTTCACGCGCGACGAGTGGCGCGATTTCCTTGCGGCCGTGAAGGCCGGGGACGTGGGTCGCTCCTGAGTGGGCTGAATACCCTGTCCGTTTGACGCGCACGGCCCGAGGGCAGCGGATGTCCGGGTGCCCGGGGCCGGGCGGGAGAGTCCTGCCATCGTTTTCATGTCCTGCTGAGCGTCCAGGCAGGCGGGGTCGGCGCTGAGCGGGAAAGGGAGCCGCCGGCCGGGGCCGCCGTATCCCGCGGTTGACCTCAACAAAGCTTGAGGTTGCATGCTGTCCGCATGGACGTGGCAGTGGCGGCGTGCGCCGCAAACGTCGAGGCCGACGGGGGGAACGCGGCCGGGGGTTACGTCGCCGACGGCGAGACGGACGGCGCGGTACGGGCCCGCGTGACCGCGGCCCGGCGGGGCGCGGCTCGTGGCGCGCCGCATGGCCGGAAAAGTGTCGGTGGCCTCTGGGAGGCTGTGCCGTCGTGGCGCAATCTCGCAGAGAGCCGATCGACCAGGGGGCGGTGGCGCGGCTCGCGGCGACCTGGGGCGGGCGCGCCCGGCTGCCGGAGATCGTCGTGACCGGCGCGGTGCGGGCGAGCGCGCCGGTCGAGCCGGTCTCCGCTCCGGCGCATCCGGCCGCCACGTCATTGCGACATGTCATGAGACGTGTCGCGGCGCGGGTCGCGCGCCGGCGCCAAGCCGCTGGTTCGATCGGGAACAAACCAGCGGTCCGCGTACTTGATCCGGTCGGGCCTCCCCGCCGTTCCCGGTATCGGGCGGCGGGGCTCCGGGCCACCCGTCCACGGCGATGCGCCCGCCGCCCGCGGGCGGCGCACCCGGATGGCCCGTGAACAGCCCGGGACCCGGCCAGGCGGTCCCGGTGGCGTACGAAAGGCAGATATTCCGATGGACGACCGGTTGACCGCCGAGCCCTCCGTGACGAGCCGGGGGAGATCGGCGGCTCCGCCGCCCTGGCTCATCCTCACGCTGGTGTGCATCGCCCAGTTCATGGTCGTGCTCGACGTCAGCATCGTGAACATCGCGCTGCCGGCCATGGACGCCGAGCTGGGCCTCGGCCCGGAGGGGCTGCAGTGGGTGGTGAACGGCTACGTGATCACCTCGGCGGGGTTCCTGCTGCTGGGCGGGCGCGCGGCCGACCTGTACGGCCGGCGGCGGGTGTTCATCGCCGGCATGGCCCTGTTCACGCTGGCGAGCCTGGTGGGCGGAGCGGCGACCACCGGCGGCATGCTGGTGGCGGCGCGCGTCGTGCAGGGGCTCGGCGCGGCGATCGTCTCGCCCGCGACGCTCACGATCCTCACCACCTCGTTCGCCGAGGGGCCGTACCGGACCAAGGCGATCTCGACCTGGGGCGCGATCGGCGCGGTCGGCGGCGCGGCCGGGGGGATCATCGGCGGGCTGCTCACCGAGGCGCTGTCCTGGCGGTGGATCCTGCTGATCAACGTGCCGATCGGCATCGTTGCGATCGGCATCGCGCTCCGCCACCTCGCCGAGAGCCGCGACGGGGCCGAGCGGCGGCTCGACGTGGCCGGGGCGGTCACGGTGACGCTCGGGCTGATGGCGCTCGAGTACGGCCTGATCCACACCCACGACGCGGGGTGGGGCGCGCCGCAGGCGCTCGTGCCGATGGCCGCCGGGGCGCTGCTGCTCGCCGTCTTCGTCGTGGTGCAGGCCCGGTTCGCGTCGGACCCGCTGGTGCCGCTGCGGGCCTTCCGGGCGCGCTCGGTCAGCGGGACGACCGTGGTGCAGCTGCTGATCGGCTCCGCGGGCTTCGCGATGTGGTACTTCCTCTCGCTCTACCTGCAGCAGGCGCTGCACTACAGCCCGCTGCAGGCGGGGTTCGCGCTGCTCCCGCACTGCCTCGCCATCGTGGTGGCGTCGAAGACCACGCCGCGCCTCGTCGCCCGGACGGGCCCGCGCCCGCTGATCGCGCTCGGCGCGCTGATGGCCGCCGCCGGGTTCCTCTGGCAGGCGCAGATCACCGCGGACAGCGGCTACGTGACCGGCGTGCTGCTGCCCGGCCTGCTGCTCACCGGCGGCATGGGGCTCGGCTTCCCGCCGCTCGCCATGGCCGCCACCAGCGGCGTGCCCAGCAGCGAGCAGGGCCTGGTGTCCGGCCTGCTCAACTGCGCCCGACAGTTCGGCGGCTCGCTGGGCCTTGCCGGCCTGGTCACCCTCGCCGCCGCGCACACCCTCACGCTCACCACCGCGGGCACTCCCGAGGTCGAGGCGCTCGCCGCCGGGTACGCGCGGGCGTTCCTCGTCTCCGCGGTCCTCATGGTGGCCGCGACCATCGCCACGCTCGCCATCCCCGGGCGGCGGGCCGCCCGCGACGCGGGGCGCTGATCAGCTCGTCCGGCCCGCGGCGCCGCGGCGCGTCGCGGGCCGCTCCTCCTGCGGCGCCACGGCCGCCCTGGTCAGGCGCGCGCGGAACACCCAGTACGTCCAGCCCTGGTAGGCGAGCACGAACGGCAGGGCCACCGCGGCGATCCAGGTCAGCACGGTGAGCGTGTACGGCCCGGAGGCCGCCTCGGCGACCGTGAGCCCGGGCAGCGGGGCCCGCCACAGCACGCCGAACAGCGCGGCCGCGGTGCAGGCGATCGCGGCGGCCGTGGCGGCGAAGGCGGCGCCCTCGCGGGGCCGCCAGACCAGGGGGGGGGCCGGCCTCTTATAAACATCTCGGACCCCACGAAACAAAGGGAAATAGGGTATGGCGTCTTCTTTTTGAAAAAAAAAAATAACAA
>QGUZ01000355.1 GCA_003242605.1 Actinomycetota bacterium | reverse complement strand
GTTGACGCGTCGGCTGTTCGGCACCGACGGGGTACGTGGGGTCGCCGGGCGCGACCTCACGGCCGAGCTCGCCATGGAGCTGTCGGTCGCGGCGGCCCATGTGCTCGGCGACGCCGGTGCCTTCCGGACATCCGCAGGGCGGCGGGAACGCCCGCTCGCCGTCGTGGGCCGCGACCCCCGCGCCTCCGGGGAGTTCCTGGAGGCCGCGGTGGTCGCGGGCCTTGCGTCGTCCGGCGTCGACGTGCTGCGGCTCGGCGTGCTGCCCACCCCGGCGGTCGCGTACCTGACCGCGGCGCTCGACGCCGACCTCGGCGTCATGCTGTCGGCCTCGCACAACCCGGCCCCGGACAACGGGATCAAGTTCTTCGCCCGCGGCGGGTACAAGCTGCCCGACGCGGTGGAGGACGAGATCGAGCGGCGGCTGGGCGAGAAGTGGCGGCGTCCCACCGGGACCGGCGTCGGCCGGGTCTCGGACGCGTACGGCGAGGCCGAGCGGTACGTCTCCCACCTGCTGGAGAGCATGCCGGGCCCGATCGACGGGCTGCGCGTGGTGGTCGACTGCGCCCACGGCGCGGCGCACCTGGTCGCCCCCGAGGCGCTGGTGCGCGCCGGGGCGGTGGTGGAGACGATCGGGGCCTCCCCCGACGGCCACAACATCAACGCCGGTGTCGGCTCGACCCACCTCGACGCGCTGCGCGCGGCCGTGCTCGAGAAGGGCGCGGACCTGGGCGTCGCCTACGACGGTGACGCCGACCGCTGCCTCGCGGTCACCGCGGACGGCGAGACCGTGGACGGCGACCAGATCATGACGATCCTCGCGCTCGCCATGCACGAGCGCGGCCGGCTCGCCAACGACACGGTCGTCGCGACGGTCATGTCGAACCTCGGCTTCCGGCTCGCGCTGCAGCGCCACGGGCTGAAGCTGGTGGAGACCGCGGTGGGCGACCGGTACGTGCTCGAGGCGATGCGGGCCGGGGGTCACAACCTGGGCGGCGAGCAGTCGGGCCACGTGGTGATGCTCGACCACGCCACCACGGGCGACGGGGTGCTCACCTCGCTGCACCTGCTCGCCCGGGTGAGCGAGACCGGGCGGAGCCTGGCCGAGCTCGCCTCGGTGATGACCCGGCTGCCGCAGGTGCTGATCAACGTCCGGGATGTGAACAAGTCGATGGTGGCGACCTCGGAGAAGCTGGCCGCCGCCATCGCCGCGGCCGAGGCCGAGCTGGGCGACACCGGCCGCGTGCTGATCCGCCCGAGCGGTACCGAGCCGATGGTCCGGGTGATGGTCGAGGCCGAGTCGCAGGAGCAGGCCGAGCGCATCGCCGCCGACCTCGCCGAGGTGGTCCGGACGACCTGCACGTGAGCTTGCGCGTGACCTGATCACGGGTCGGCCGCACGGCGAACGCCGTGCGCCGGCCCGTTTCGCGTTTCCCCGGCCCGGTACGGCCGGCGGCCCGGGCGGGCCGTCCCAGCGGTGACGCGCGCGGGGCGCGGCACCGTCCGGCGGGGCCGCGCCCCCGGCGATCGGCGGGGCCGGTCGCCGCCCCGCCCGCATGCCATCCGACTCGCCTTTTCCCTGCCGTACGCCCGCGCGGGCCCTCGATTTTAAATTCTCACTTATATAAGCTTGCGCCTATATAAGCGGATGCCATATCTTCTGTTCGTGCACGCGTTCGATGTTCTCGGCGATCCGGTGCGCCGCAGGATCCTCGAGATCCTCGCCGACGGCGAGGCCTCGTCCGGGGAGGTCTGCCGGGTGATCCAGGCCGAGTTCGGCATCACCCAGCCGGCCGTCTCCCAGCACCTGAAGGTGCTGCGCGAGTCCGGGTTCGTCACCGTGCGGCCGGAGGGCACCCGGCGGCTGTACGCGGTGAACTCCGCCCCGCTGCGGGAAATCGACACCTGGCTCGACCGGTTCCGGCGGTACTGGAGCACCCACCTCGACGCGCTGGCCACCGAGATCGCTCGCGGCAAGCGCGAGCGCCGCCTGCGCGGCCGGACCGAGCCGCCGAATCCACGAGGAGAGACATCATGATCGACATCCACGAGCAGATCGGGTCCGTGCGGCGCCACTTGGCCGACCGGATCGTGGACGGCCGCGAGGCGCGGGTCCTCACCATCGGCCGGACCTACGACACCACCGTCGAGGACCTGTGGCAGGCCTGCACCGACCCCGAGCGCATCCGGCGGTGGTTCCTCCCGGTCTCCGGCGAGCTGCGCGAGGGCGGCAGCTACCGGCTCGAGGGCAACGCGGGCGGCGTGATCGAGCGCTGCGACCCGCCGCACGGCTTCTCCGCCACCTGGGAGTTCGGCGGGCAGGTGAGCTGGATCGAGGTGCGCATCAGCGAGGATCCCGGCGGGGGCGCCCGCCTTGAGCTCGACCACATCGCCCACGTCGACGACCGCTGGGGCGAGTTCGGCCCGGGGGCCGTCGGCATCGGCTGGGACGGGGCGCTGCTCGGCCTCACCCGCTACCTGGCCACCGGCGAGGGCATGGACCCGAAGGAAGCCGAGGCCTGGATGACCTCCGAGGAGGGCCGCCGCTTCTACCGGCTCAGCGGCGACGCCTGGTGCGCGGCCGACATCGCCTCCGGCACCGACGCGGACAAGGCCCGCGCCGCGTCCCAGCGCACCATCGCCTTCTACACCGGCGAGGCGGCCGCGGCGCAGGATCCGTCCGGCTCCTGACCGCGGCGCCGACCGCGCCCGCGGAGCGGGCTCAGGCGGCGGGCTCAGGCAGTGGGCTCAGGTACGGCGCAGCCGTACCCACCGCACCGAGTGATCGGGCCCCTTACGCAGCACGAGCTGGGCGCGGGCGCGGGTCGGCGCGATGTTCTCCACGAGGTTCCGCTCGTTGATGTCCCGCCACACGTTGCGGGCGAACTCGGTCGCCTCCTGTTCGGACAGCTCGGTGAGGAAGCGGAAGTAGGACTTGGGGTCGGCGAACGCGGTGCGCCGCAGCTTGTGGAACCGGGCGAGGTACCACTCCCGGATGTCCTCGACCCGGGCGTCCACGTAGATGGAGAAGTCGAAGAAGTCGTTCACCGCGAGCGCGGCGGGCGGGGCGGGCTGGAGCACGTTCAGCCCCTCCACGATGAGGATGTCGGGCCGCCGCACCGTCTGCCGCGCCCCGGGCACGATGTCGTACTCCAGGTGGCTGTAGACCGGGACGTCGATCTCCGGCACCCCGGCCTTCACCGCGGCGACGAACCGCACCAGGGCCCGCCGGTCGTAGCTCTCCGGGAAGCCCTTGCGGTGCATGAGCCCGCGCTCCTGAAGGATCTTGTTCGGGTAGAGGAAGCTGTCGGTGGTGACCAGCTCCACGCGGGGATGTTCCGGCCAGCGGGCGAGCAGGGCGCGCAGCAGCCGCGCCGTCGTCGACTTGCCCACCGCGACGCTGCCCGCGATCCCGAGGATGTACGGCGGCGGGTCGGCGCGCTCGCCGAGGAACTCGGCGACCGTGGCGCCGCGCGCCCGCACCCCGGAGAAGTGCAGGTTGAGCAGGCGGCTGAGCGGCAGGTAGACGTCGGTGACCTCGGTGAGGTCGATCGGGTCGTCGACGCCGCGCAGCTCCTCCAGCTCCCGCTGGGTGAGCGTGAGCGGGGTGTTCTCGCGCAACCGGCTCCACTGCTCGCGGCTGAGCTCGACGTACGGTGACGGAACTCCGTCCCAACCGTTGGCCATATCGGGTGAGCCTACCGGGGCGGTAATCCGCGATCTTCGGCCGTCCCCCGTCCGGCGCGGCTCGCCCGGCGGGCGCGGCCGCACCGGCTACGCTGGCCGCATGATCGTGGGCATCGGCGTGGACGTGGTCGACGTGGCGCGGTTCGGCGCGGCGCTGGAGCGCACCCCCGCGCTGCGCGACCGCCTGTTCACCCCCGCCGAGCGCGACCTGCCGGCGCCGTCGCTCGCCGCCCGGTTCGCCGCCAAGGAGGCGGTGGCGAAGGCGCTCGGCGCGCCGCCCGGGCTCGCCCACCGGGAGGCCGAGGTGCGCCGGGACCCGGACGGCCGGCCGCACCTGCATCTGTCCGGCCGGGCCGCCGAGGTGGCCGCCGGCCTCGGCGTGGCCCGCTGGCACGTCTCGCTCAGCCACGACGCCGGGGTCGCGATCGCCTATGTGATCGCGGAGGGCGGAACGGGGGGCCGCACCGCCGACATTCCGCCCGGCGCGGGCCGGGCGGGCTAGATTTCCGTACCGTGCGTACCGCATACACCGCCGACCAGATCCGTGCCGCAGAACGCGTGCTCATGGCCAGGCTGCCGGAGGGCACGCTCATGCAACGCGCCGCCGCCGCGCTCGCCGCGGTCTGCGCCCGCACCCTCGGCCGGGTGTACGGCTCCCGCGTCGCCGTGCTCGCCGGCGGCGGCGACAACGGTGGTGACGCGCTGTTCGCCGGCGCCCGGCTCGCCCGCCGCGGGGCCCGGGTCACGGCGATCCTCGCCTCCTTCCGCACCCACCGGGCCGGGCTCGCCGCGCTGCGCGCCGCCGGTGGCCGGGTCGCCGCGCTCCCCCCGGCGGCCTCCGGGGGCGGATCCGGGGGCGCCGCCGCCCTGCCCGAGGAGGCCGTCCGGGCCGTGGCGTCCGCCGACCTGATCGTGGACGGGCTCGTCGGCATCGGCGGGTCGGGCGCGCTGCGCGAGCCGTACGCGGGGCTCGCCCGGCTGGCGAACGACGCGCCCGGCACGATCGTCGCGGTCGACGTGCCGAGCGGGGTGGACGCGAGCACCGGGTGCGTGCC
>QGUZ01000354.1 GCA_003242605.1 Actinomycetota bacterium | reverse complement strand
CTCAACCGTGACCGGGGCGGCGGAGATGTTGCGTAGGCTGCTAGCGCAGGTCCGCACCGGGAACCCCGGTGGGGCAGGCACGACAGTGACGGATCCCACCTCGGCGAAGAGGTGTCGAAGAAGGGTGGCCCTCGTGGCTGAGACATTGATCGCGACGCTGCGGACCAACCGCGGCAGCATCCGGATCCGCCTGTTCCCGGAGCAGGCGCCGGTCACCGTGCGGAACTTCGTGGAGCTCGCCGAGGGCACCCGCGAATGGCTCGACCCGCGGACCGGGCGGCGCACCCGCGACCGGCTCTACGACGGCACGATCTTCCACCGCGTGATCGCGGGCTTCATGATCCAGGGCGGCGACCCGCTCGGTCAGGGCACCGGCGGGCCGGGCTACCGGTTCGACGACGAGATCCACCCGGACCTGCGGTTCGACCGGCCGTACCTGCTCGCCATGGCGAACGCGGGCCGGATCGGGGGGATGGGCACGAACGGCTCGCAGTTCTTCATCACCGTGGCCCCGACCCCGCACCTCAACGGCAACCACACGATCTTCGGCGAGGTGATCGAGGGCGCCGAGGTCGTCGACGCGATCTCGAAGGTGCCCACCGACTGGAACGACCGGCCGCTCGAGGACGTTGTCCTGGAGCAGGTCACGATCGAGCGCGTGCCGCAGTGACCGGCCCGGTCACGCGCCGCCGCAAGTGACGCCGCAAGTGACACTGCCGTCACCCGCGTGCCCGGGCACGCGGATCCGGTGGCAGGCTGTGGATAACCGTGTCGGGCGCCGCGCATGGGGCGACCGCAAGGAAGTCGGAACGGCAAGGATCTCAGGCAGGCGATGACGAGTCAGCCACCCACCACCCCCTCGCAGGGCGAGGAGGCCGTGCCCACGTGTTACCGGCATCCCGAGCGCGAGACCTATGTGCGCTGCCAGCGCTGTGACCGGCCCATCTGCCCCGACTGCATGCGCGACGCCGCCGTCGGGCACCAGTGCGTGGAGTGCGTGGCCGAGGCGAACCGGGCCACGCGCGGGGCCCGCACCGTGTTCGGCGGCGGCCTGATCGCCAAGCCGTACGTCACGTTCGCCATCCTGGGCGTCAACATCCTGCTGTTCCTCGCCCAGGAGCTCACGTCGAACCAGATCGCGGTCCGATTCGGCATGAACGTGCTCGCCGTCGGCTGGTACGGCGAGTACTACCGGCTGATCACCAGCGCGTTCCTGCACTGGGGCATCCTGCACATCCTGTTCAACAGCTGGGCGCTGTACGTGCTCGGGCCGAGCCTGGAGCACGTGCTCGGCCACGTGCGGTTCCTCGCGCTGTACCTGCTGAGCGCGTTCGGCGGGTCGGTGCTCGGCTACTGGTTCGACCGGCCCCAGGTGCTCAGCGTCGGCGCGTCCGGCGCGATCTTCGGCCTGTTCGCGGCGACCTTCGTGATCGGCCGCCGGCTCAACGTCGACATCCGCGGCATCGTCGTGCTGATCGTGATCAACTTGGTGATCACGTTCCTCCCCGGCACCAACATCAGCTGGACCGCCCACGTGGGCGGCCTCATCACCGGGGCCGTGGTCGCCGCGGCGCTCGCCTACGCGCCGAGGTCGGCCCGCACGCCGGTCCAGGTGGCGGCCCTCATCGCGGTGCTCGCCGTGCTCGGCGCGCTGGTCGTGGCGCGGCAGTACTTCCCGCTGTCCATCGTGTAGGCACGATCCACAGGGTGTGGACAAACCTGTGGATCATTGCCATGGATCGGCCGAAACCGGGGTCAGCGCCACCGAGTGGACAGGATCACCCCGAGGATGATGAAGCCGAACCCGATCGCCAGGTTCCACTCGCGCAGCGTGCCCAGCAGCGGCGCGTCCGTCCAGACGTACCACGTGGAAATCCAGGCCACCCCGAGGATCCAGCAGGTCACCATCAGCGGCGCGAGCCACCGCGGGCTGACCTTGACCTCCTTCGCCTTGGGCGGCGGGGTGTAGACCGCCTTCTTGCGGCTCTTGGACTTGGGCACGGTTGACTCTCCTGGGGTAGATGCCGACGTCAAGCAAGGATAGTCGTCAGGGGCGCGCAGGGGGGATCTCCGGGGCGGAGACGGCCGTGGCGTCCCGTCCCGCCGCGGGCCGGCCGGGGTCGAGGGCCTCCCGCATCGGCTCGCAAAAAAGACTCTTCAGAACCCTGTAACGCATAAGCCCGCAGAGACGACATCCAAGTGAGGGTCTCCGCCGTTGCCCCCGAGCGGCGGAGACCCTCACCTTTTCCGCCTCGCCTTCTCGCTAGAAGCCGCCCTCCTCGAACGGCGGGTCCGCGGTCTCGCCCGGGCCGACGTCGCCGTTGTCCTCGAGGCTGCCGTCGTCCTGCTCGCCGCCGCCCGGGAAGTCGTCGCCCGCGCCGCCGTCCCCGGCGCCGCCGCCGCCCGTGCCGAAGTCGTCACCGGGCTCGTCCGCCGGCGGCTGGCTCGGGGTGTCCTGCTGCGGCCCGGTGGAGACGACGAGCGTCACGGTACGGCCCGGCGCCAGCCGCGAGCCGCCGGGCGGGCTCATGCTGATCACGCTGCCCGCGGGCACGGTGTCGCTCGGCTGCTGCTGGACCCGCACCTTGAAGCCGGCGCCCTCCAGCGTCTCCCGCGCGTCCTCGAGCGTCTGGCCGACCACGTTCGGCAGCTCGGTCGCCTCGACCGGCACGTAGATCCGGACCACCGAGCCCTTCGGCCGCTTCGTGCCCGGCTTCGGCGACATCTTGAACACCTTGCCGGCCGGCTGGTTCGACGGCTCCCGCACGGTCTGCACGCTGAACCCGGCCTGCTCCAGGGTGTCCTTCGCGGCGTCCTCGTCCTGCCCGATCACGTTGGGCACCTCGACCGTCTCCGGCCCGCGGGAGACGATGAGGGTGACGGTGGAGTCCCGCTCGACCTTGGTGCCGGCCTCCGGCTCGGTGCCGATCACCGTGTTCTTCTTGTACTCGTCGCTGTGCCGCTGCTTGACCTGGTCGGCCACCTTCAGCCCGGCGGCGGTGAGCGCCTCCTTGGCGCCGTCGATCGTCTGCCCGGCCACCTCGGGGATCGTGACCTGGGTCGCGGCGTTCTGGTCGCCGCTGCCGCCGCTGAGGAAGGCCCAGCCGATGCCGATGAACGTGCCGATCACCAGCAGCGGGATGAGGATCCACGCCGCGGTCTTCAGCGCCTGATTGTTCCGCTTCGCACGCCGCCGGTCCGTCCGGCTGCCGGCCTGGGTGGGCGGTCCCCCGGCGACCGGCGTGCCGAGCTCGGTCGGGGCGTACTCGTACGGCGGCAGCGCCGTGGTGCCCTGCCCGCCGGCGGGCCCGGTCGGCTGCACCATGGTCTGGGTCGCCCCGTAGGCGCCGTTGTTCATCGCCATCGTCTGGGTGGCGGAGGACTCGATCGGCATGCCGGAGAGCGCGCGCTGGATGTCGGCGCGCATCTCGGCCGCGCTCTGGTAGCGCATCGCCGGGTCCTTCGCCATCGACTTGAGCACGATCGCGTCGGCCCAGGCGGGGATGGACGGGTCGAGCTGCGACGGCGGGATCGGCTCCTCACGCACATGCTGGTAGGCGATCGCCACGGGGGAGTCGCCGGTGAACGGCGGCTGCCCGGTGAGCAGCTCGTACAGCACGCACCCGGTCGAGTACAGGTCGCTGCGCGCGTCCACCCGCTCGCCGCGCGCCTGCTCCGGCGACAGGTACTGGGCCGTGCCGATCACCTGCGCGGTCTGGGTCATCGTGGCCGCCGAGTCGGCCATCGCCCGGGCGATGCCGAAGTCCATCACCTTGACATCGCCGTTGCGGGTGATCATGACGTTGGCCGGCTTGATGTCCCGGTGCACGATGCCGCCGCGGTGGCTGTAGTCGAGCGCGCGCAGGATGCCGTCGGTGAGCTCCAGGGCGCGCTCGGGCGGAAGCTTGCGTTCCTGGCGCAGGATCTCGCGCAGGGTCTTGCCCTCGACGAACTCCATCACGATGTACGGCACCGGCGTACCCGTGGACCGGTCCTCGCCGGTGTCGAACACGGCGATGATCGAGGGATGGTTGAGCGAGGCCGCCGACTGTGCCTCCCGGCGGAAGCGCGCCTGGAAGGTCGCGTCCCTGGCCAGATCCGCCCGGAGCGTCTTGATGGCGACCACGCGGTCCAGCCGGAGATCCCGTGCGCGGTACACCTCGGCCATGCCGCCGCGCCCGACGACTCCGTCGAGTTCGTAGCGGTTGTCTAGCCGCCGAGGCTGAGTCGTCATGTCCTGCACTGTCCCTTGCCATTCATCTCGGGTGCCGACGCGCACTGAGGCTGCCGCTGTCCATCATCGACCCAATACCGCATCACGTCTCCCCGTCCGGGGTTTCCGTCTCGGTCGCGGTCGGGGTGACCGAAGGAGTCGGCGTCTCACTTGGCGTTGGCGTGGGGCTGGTCGGCGATGTCGGGGTGCTTGGGGGTGAGGATGGCTCCTCGCGCGTCGGCGTGGGGGTGGTGCTCGGGGTCTGGGACGGCTGAGGCGTCTCAGATGCCGACCTTTCAACGGTAGCCGACGGAGGCGGAATGGGCCGCGCCGACTTCCCAGGAGCTATGGGCAAAGTTGCGTGCCGATCCGGTCCAGCGGAGGTCGGTGCCGCGGTGGGCGCCGCCGTGGCCCGGGTGGACGGCGTGGCGGGGTCCTGCACCGCATAGCCGATGTCGCGCAGGGCGGCGAACGCGAGCGCGGCGATGCCCGCCGCGGGCGCGGGCGCCACGGGGGCGGGGGCCACGGGGGGGGGCCGGGCCGCGCGCGG
>QGUZ01000353.1 GCA_003242605.1 Actinomycetota bacterium | reverse complement strand
GCGGCTTGAGCGGCCTGCCGCCGGGTGAACGCCCCGGTGGCGATCCTGGCCGCGGTCCCGGCTTGGACGGCCCGGTAGGCGTCCATGGGGGCGCGGAGGATGTTGGCGTCGAGCCGGCCGACGTCCCGGTGGATGGCGGCGGCGATGCGTTCGATCACCGCCGCATTGGGGACCTGCTCGGCGATGGCTCGCCGGGCGGCCGGGCCGATGCGGCGCCGCCCCCACTCCGTGGGCAGGTCGGCAAGGGCGGTGCCCCACCCGTGCCCGTAAGCTTGGGCGGCCGCCTGCCGGATCACCTCGCCGCGGTCGGCGCGGAGTTTGTCGAGGATGGCTCGGGCGGCCCGCTGGAGTGCCCGGATGGCGCCGAGTTTGAGCTCGTACGGGTCACCTGTTGGGGGGTCTTGGCGGAGCCGCTGGGAGACCACCCGGACGAGGGCGCCTTCCACGTCCCGGTAGAGATCGGCGATGGACGCGGTGATGCTGTCGACGAGGTCGGGGTCGACGGCCACAGCCATCCCCCCTTAACCCTTTAGGGCGAGGAAGGCAGGAGGCTACTCGCCGGCCGGCTCGCCCTGCTCCTCCCCAGCCTCGGCGCCCTCCTCGGCGTCCTCGCCGGGGCGGAGCTCGAACGGGTCGGGTACCGGTTCCGGGCGGTCCGCGGTGATCCGCTGCACCTCGGCGGCGATCTGCTCTTCCGACCAGTCCGGGTGCACGAGCCGGACGATGGTTTCCGTCGAGGCGGCCTCCGCTTGGCGGAGGATGTTCGCCGTCTGGGCGAGGGTTTGGATGTCCTCGCTCACCGAGTCACCAAATTCAATCACCGGTTTAATCGGTTCGACCGGGGTGCCGAACACCTGCCGGTCGACCAGCAGCAAGGTTTCGATCGCCTCCTGCAACGCCGGCGTCGCGTACACGATCTTCTTGCCGCGGGAGATGAAACTGCGCCGCTCCCGGGCTTTGACCTCGGTGGCGGTAGCGGCCACGTCGCCCATGAGCCCGAGGGTTTGGGCGCTGTACCCGGCGGTGCGGAGGATCTGCGCGATGAGGTCCTGCGCGGTGCGCTGGTGCTCATCCACCCGGATGGCGAACTGGGTGGCGGTGATCTGGCTGCCACCGTTCTCGGGCAGGATATTCAGCCCGACGTACGCTTCCCGGTCGGCATCCCAGTAGGCGCCCCGCCCGGGGCCCAGGGATTCCAGGTAGGCCTGTGGGAGGAGGATGCGCGCCTTGGCGAGGCGGATGTCCCGCATCCACGACGAGTACACCTCGTCCAAGGCGTCGAACAGCTGTTCAACGCCGGCGTAGTCGGACCTGCCGAGGGGTACCGCGGCCGGCAAGTTCCGCCACAGCCGATTCGGGCGCATGTTGGGCCAGTAGACGGCGGTGAGCCGATCCAACCCGGTTTCGATGACGTTGCCATCGGTGACGGCATCGGCCAGGGCGGCGGTGGCCTCGTGCTCGGTCAGGGGGATCGGCCGGCCGAGCTGGGTGGGTGTGCCCTGGTAGAGCCCGTGCAGGATCACTCCGGGCTCGTGCCGTTCCAGGTGGCGGATGACGAGCTGGTCGTCCTCGTGGAGCACGCGCCAGAAGGTGACCGCGGCCAGCTTGCCCCACCGCCACTCGGGTACGGCGGCGTCCGCGTGCACCGGGTCCAGCCACGGGTGATCGGCGACCTCCCGATCCCACACGACCCGCAGGAATACCCCGCCAAGAGCGGCGCAGATCTCCGCGCCCTCAAGCAGGGCAGCGTGCATGCCCCCGGTGATCAGGTCGGTGAGCCGATCCTGGGTGGGCACGTGGTCGGTGTACATGCTCGGCGGCTCGGAGAAGAGGAGGTCCGCCGAGATGGACGCCAGGTCCGAGGCAAGGGGGACGTGCAGCTTGGTGCGCTTCTCGCCTACGGGGACGGGCTGGCCCCACCACCAGCGGGCGAGCCGATCCCGCCATCCTTCGCGGTGCTGTTGGACGCGCGCCTGGGACACCGAGTCGTAGACGATTCCCTGCCAGCCCTCGTAGAAGGCTTGGAGCTGGTCGGGGTCGCCGGAGTACCAGGCGGACCAGGCGGCTAGTCGGCGGGTGATTGGTGCAAGGTGCGGGGGCGGCCACGCCCCGCCATCGGGTAGCGGCATCCGTGACCTCCCCTCTCAAGATGCTGACGAAAAACGATCCTTTGCTGTCGTGACCGTTGGGCGGCGGAAGCCAAAGCTCAGAAGTGTCGGAAACTCATGTCGTAAATCAATGACCCGTAAGGTATGATTACCGTCATGATCATCGGTTATTCGCGAGTCTCAACCCGGGAACAGAACCCTGAAGCCCAGTACGACGCCCTAGCCGAAGCCGGATGCGACCGCATCTACATCGACAAGGTCTCCGGCACCCTCTCCCGCCGCCCAGAACTCGAAAAAGTGCTCGATGTCTTACGCCCCGGCGACACCCTGGTCATCACCCGCCTCGACCGGCTAGGCCGCTCGGTGAAGATGCTTAAAGAGATCACCGACCGGCTACAGGAGATCGGCGTCTCCCTGCGGGTGCTCACCCAGAACATCGACACGAGCACACCGGAAGGCCGGCT
Source organism: Actinomycetota bacterium (assembly GCA_003242605.1). GTDB lineage: Bacteria > Actinomycetota > Actinomycetes > Streptosporangiales > Streptosporangiaceae > Thermopolyspora. The sequence continues at coordinate 2,237 of QGUZ01000353.1, read as the reverse complement.
GTTCTTCCACATGCTCGCCGCGTTCGCCGAGTGGGAGCACGACCTGATCGTCACCCGAACCCGTGAAGGGCTGGAAGCCGCTCGCGCGCGGGGCCGGGTTGGCGGCCGTCGCAGGAAGCTCGGTCAACGGCAAGCGGAGCTAGCACGGCAGATGTACGAGGAAGTCGGCCCCGACGGGAAGCGGCGCTACACCGTGCAGCAAATCGCCGACGAGCTCGGCGTCAAGCGGACCACCATCTACGGCTACCTCTCAAAGTCCTGAGGGTCCGCTGGCGTCCCCTTGCCTGATTTGGTCCGGGTGATCGCGGCCACCGCCCACAGGAACACCTCTTCCAAGGCGGTGAGCGCCTGCTCCGCCTCCCGGCACGCCGGCAGCACGTCCCGAAGTTCGTAGGCGAGGTGGAGGGCGGCGGTGCGGATGTGCTCCATGGCCGCCGCCTGATCCGGTGTCGGCTGGGGGAACCGGAACCGGTCGACCAGGTCGTTGCGCGTGCCCACGGGGCTCCTACTTGCCGCGCCGCGCCCTAGTGCGGGCCGCCTTCTCCGCCATGCGCACGCGGCCGGCGTGCGTCTTGCCCGCGTTGGCGATCCGGGCGGCGCGCTCCTTGCTGTACCCCTGTTCTCGGAGCGCCTCGTACACGTCCTCGCGCCCGCTGGCAATCCCGCGGACTCGACCACCCTTTGGCATGATGTCCTCCCCTTAAGTGGCGACGGGCTCGGGCGGTGCTAGCAGGTATTGCCACACCGCCCGGGTCGAGTGGATCGCGTACCGTGCCGCGTCCAAGCTGTGGTCATCCGCTTTGACCGGCTGGTCGACGCCTCTTTGGGCGGCCTGGTCGTCCCACGAGTAGCCGGCGACCTCTTCGATGAAGCCCCGGCATGACCGGTGCACCTTGAGCCGGCCCGTGGCCAGAAGGCTCGCCACGGTGCGGATACCGGCGAGCACGTCGTTGTCGCCGAGCATGGCCGACAGGCCGTCGTGGTAAAGCTGGGCGCGGAAGCTTGCTGCGGAGGGGTCGACGACCACGTACTCGGGGCGTACACCCTCCCGTGCCAGCCATTCGCGTAGCCGGGCGGAGTATTCGGCGTCGGTGAGGGCGCGCCGGGCGAGCTTGGAGTCGTACCGCCATTCGCGGGCCAGGTAGAGGCGCCCGTCGACGCCGAGGCCGAGGAGGATGGCGGCGAATGGGTTGGTGGTGCCGTAGTCGATGCCGAGGGCGAGCCACCGGTCGATGGGTGGGAGCTCGTCGACCACGTGGGTGGTTTCGTCCCAGGCGTCGTAGACGGCGCCCTCGGCGAGGCACCATTCGCCGAGGATGAAACGCCGATACCACAGCCCGGTGTACTCGGTTTTCAGGGCTCGGACGTATTCAGGGTCCAGGGCCGGGTTGTCGTCGAGGGTGAAGTGCCATGACCGCAGGTCGAGCTCGCCGGCGCGTAGGAGGAACTTGCGCCGTACCCAGTGGGCGGGCCCGTCCGGGTTGGTGGTGCAGAACACCTTGGCCCCGGGTACGGAGAGCCGGGCGAGGAGCTGGGTGAAGAACGCCTCTGGGACGAGGGTGAGCTCGTCCACGTACGCGCCGGCGGCGGTGAGGCCTCTCAGTCTGCCCTCAGCGCGTGCGTCGTTGGCGGTGATGACCTCGACGGTGCGTCCGAGGATGGTCGCGGTGGAGGCGCCTCGGGTGTAGTGCACGTGCCGGGCGGCCGGGCCGAACAGGATCGGGTCCTGCAGGGGGCCGAAAACATTCCGGGCGACGGTGTCGAGGGTTTTGCCGGCGACGACGAGGGCGCCGCCGCGGGGGGCGGTGGCGACGTAGGTGAGCCAGCGCAGCAGGCTGCTGATGGTTTTCCCGCTCCTGACTGCCCCGCACCAGATGTTGATGCGCGCTGTCGAGTGGGCGATGGAGCGCTCTTGGAGTTCACTTAGCCGAGGTGCCATGGCGAGCTTGAAGGTCGGCCAGCAAGGTGCCGAGCAGGGAGGCGACCTGGCCGGCGTCCGCGCTGGCGTCGTGCTTGTCGATCGCCAGGTGCTTGTCCAGGGCGATGGCGGCCGCGGTCATGAGGTTACGCAGCTCGCCCGCCGGGGGCCGGTCGAGGATCTGCTCCCGGTAGGTGTTGTCCTTGCCGCCGAAGCTGAATACCCGGTATGGGCGGTCCATTTGGTCGAGGAGGTCGTTGGCTTTTTCGAGGAGGCGGCGGGAGACGATCGCGCGGAGGGCGGCGTTGTCGGCTTGGGC
>QGUZ01000058.1 GCA_003242605.1 Actinomycetota bacterium | reverse complement strand
CGCGCTCGCCGGCGCTCAGCGACAGCCTGGTCGCCTTCCGCGACGGGCGGGGCCGGGAGCTGTTCGATCTGCCCGGCGCCCCCCGCCCCGACCCCGACACCCCCGCGCCGGTGCGGTTCCTGCCCGCGTTCGACAACGCGATCCTCGGCTACCACGACCGCAGCCGGATCATCGACGACGCCCACCGCGGCCTGTCGGTCGCGGGCGCCCGCGCCGTCCTCGTCGACGGCCGGGTCGCCGCGACCTGGACCGTGGAATCCGGCACGGTGGCCGTCACCCCGCTGCGCCGCCTGACCCGGGCCGAGCGCGACGCGCTCGCGGAGGAGGGCCGGGCGCTCGCGTCGTTCCTCTCCGGCGGCGAGAGCGACCGGGTACGGCTCGCCGAGCCCACCGGCTGATCGGCCCGGACGCGGCGGGCCGCGCGGCCGTCGCCCGCCCACCGTGATCCGGACCTGCGTAGCCTCGGGCCCGGCCGGCGCGTCCGGCTGTGGGTGCTGATGACGGCCCCGCCGGAGGAGGTCACGACCGTGGACGTCAACCTCTTCGGCTTCACCCCGATGAAGGGCGTGCGCATCACGGCCTGACGGCCCGCGGGCCGCGGCGGGGACGCGCAGTGGCCGAGGGGGTCCGGTACGGCCCGGGCGTGCGGCGGCCGTGCCGTACATTCCCTCGGCCTGTGGGTAGAGGAGGGGGCCAGGGAGGGATGGCGATGGGCGAACACAGCGTGCTGGACGAGATGCGACAGGTGATCGACGAGGTGTTCCGCGACCGCGAGGTGGCGACCCGCCGCGACGTCTACTCGCGCGCGTCCGAGCACATCAACATTCCCGCCGAGACGATGGCGCGGCTCAGCGCGCTGCCGGACCGCTCCTACAGCAAGGAGGAGCTCACCGCGGAGGTCGACCGGATCGTCCGCGAGTGGATCGACGAGGGTGAGCCGGGCTAGCACGTCACGGCCCCGCCGTACCCGTACGCCCGGTGCTTCCGGCGGAGTCGCCGCCGGGCCGTGCAGCGCGCCCGCCGGACGGGGTGGTCCGCCACCGGGATCGCGCGACCGGTCGCGACGTGAACTCCCGCCCGTCCCTCGGCCGGAGTGATGGCGCGGCCGAACGAGTGGCCGGACCGCACCCGGCAGGGGCGCACCGAAGAGGCACCCGCGCGCGCCCGGCGTGCGGACGTGATCAGCGGTGTGGCCGCGGCGCGGTGGAGGTGGCGCGGCGTGCCGCGGCCACCCGTGCGCCGCGCGCCGTGCCGCCGCGCCCCGCCGGTCCGGGCGGTCCCGCGGGCACGGGGGCGACGGGCTCGGCGAGGCTCATGCCGCGGGCGGCCACCGCGCAACGGTCGGGATCGGTGGAGAGCGCCTCGGCGAGCCGGGTGAGCAGCCGCCGCAGGTGCGGCCGGTCGGCCTCGGGGAGGGCGGCGAGCAGGTCCCCTTCGGCGGCGCGGACGCGGGCGTCGACGGCGGCGAGGACGGCACGGCCCTGCTCGGTGGCGACGACCCGGCGGACCCGGCGGTCCGCGGGGTCGTGGCGGCGTTCCAGAAGGCCGCGGGCGGCGTACTCGTCGAGCAGGTGGGTCATCACGCTGCGGTCGATGCCGAGGCGGTCGGCGAGCGCGGCCTGGGTGGGCGGCCGTTCGTGGACGGCGACGGAGAGCACTTGGTAGCCGCGCACCCCGTAGGGGAGGTCGGCGGTGACGGCCGCGACGCGGCCGCTCCACTCGCGCAGCAGCACGGTGAGCGCCCAGCCGAACTCGCCCACGAACTCGTGCGATTCGGCGGTGGCCGGCGAAGCGGGGCGATTCTCGGGCGTCATACCCCAAGCCTACCGGTTCGTTGTAACCGCAGATGATTGAACGGGAATATCGTTGAAGGTCTCAATCGTTTGCCGAGTCAACGACTCGACGAACGGAGGCCACCATGGCCGACTACGGACACGAACTCACCTTCGGGACCTTCATCACCCCGACGAACATCGACCCCGAGCAACCGGTACGGCTCGCCCGGCTCACCGAGAGCGCCGGCCTCGACCTCGTCACCTTCCAGGACCACCCGTACCAGGCGACGTTCCTCGACACCTGGACCCTGCTCAGCTGGGTCGCCGCCACGACCGAACGCGTCACCCTCTCCGGCAACGTGCTCAACCTGGCGCTGCGCCCGCCGGCCGTGCTCGCCCGCGCCGCCGCGAGCCTCGACCTGCTCTCCGGCGGCCGCGTCGCCCTCGGCGTCGGCGCCGGCGGCCACTGGGACGGGATCGCGAGCATGGGCGGGCGCAAACTCACCCCGGCCGAGGCGGTCGAGCACCTCGCCGAGAGCGTCGAGATCATCCGCGGCATCTGGGACGCCGGCAACCCGGCGATGCTGCGGGTGGCGGGGAAGCAGCACCGCGTCGTCGGCGCGAAGCGCGGACCCGCCCCCGCGCACGACATCCCGATCTGGATCGGCGCGCGAGGGCCCCGCATGCAGCGCCTGATCGGCAGGATCGGCGACGGCTGGCTCGTCACCCTCGAGTTCATCACGCCCGCGGGCTTCACCGAGGGCAACGCCCGGATCGACGAGGCCGCCCGGGAGGCCGGACGCGACCCGGCCGAGATCCGCCGTGTGCTCAACATCAGCGGCGCCTTCGCCCCGGTGAACCGCGGCTTCCTGCAGGGCCCGCCCGAGCAGTGGGCCGACCAGCTCGCCGAGCTCGCCCTCACCGAGGGCGTGGGCACCTTCGTCCTCATGGGCGACGACCCGCGCGCCATCGAGATCTTCGGCGCCGAGGTCGCCCCCGCCGTCCGCGAGCTCGTCGCCGCGGAACGCCGATCATCCGGCACCGTCCCGGCCGAGCGCCGCCGGAGCCCCGCCGCACTCGCCGCCCGCCGTCCCGGCATCGCCTACGACGACCTGCCGCCGAGCCTCGCCGAGCGTGCCGTCGAGCCGGGCGACCGCGGCTACGAGAAGGTCCGCTCCACCTACGTGCACCCGGGCCGCCCCGGCCTCGTGCTGCGCCCCCGCAACAGCGAGGAGGTCGCCGAGGCGATCACCTTCGCCCGCGAGCAGGACGTCCCGATGGCGATCAGGTCCGGCGGCCACGGCTTCGGCGGGCGCGCCACGAACGACGGCGGCATTGTGATCGACCTCGGCGGCCTCGACGACATCACGGTCCTCGACGAGCGCTCCCGCCTGGTACGGCTCGGCGCCGGCGCCCGGTGGGGCCGGGTCGCCGAGGCCCTCCGGCCGCACGGCTGGGCGATCAGCTCCGGCGACTACGGCGGCGTGGGCGTCGGCGGCCTCGCCACCGCGGGCGGCATCGGCTACCTCAGCCGGCTGCACGGCCTCACCCTCGACCACGTGCGCGGCGCCGAGGTCGTGCTCGCCGACGGCCGCATCGTGCGCGCCGACCGGGAGAACAACCCCGACCTGTTCTGGGCGCTGCGCGGCGCCGGGGCGAACATGGGCGCGGTCACCTCGCTCGACCTGGAGGCGAAGCCGCTCGGCGACGTCGTCTACTCGGTCCTCGTGCTCGACGCGTCCGACACCGCCGGGCTGCTGGAGCGGTGGGGCGAGGTGATGGAGTCCGCCCCGCGCGAGCTCACCGGCTTCCTCGTCCTCGGCGCCACCGGCCGCGCCAACCCGAGCGTGATCGCGCAGCTGATGAGCGTCTACGGCGACGACGACACCGACGCCGCGGTCAAGGCGCTGCAGCGGCTCGCCGACATCGCCCCGGTGCTCGACCACCAGGCGGTGCTCACGCCGTACAGCGGGATCATCGGCCCGGCGAAGCCGCAGTTCACCTCGGGCGACCGCGCGCCCGCCGGCCGCTCGGCCCTGTTCGACCACCTCACCCCGGAGGTCGCCAAAGGGGTCGCCCGGCTCGTCACCGACCGCGTCTCCTACTTCACCCAGCTCCGCGCCGTCGGCGGCGCGGTGAACGACGTGGATCCGGCGGAGACCGCGTACCCCCACCGGCACCAGAACTTCCACGTGGTGGCGATGAGCGGCGCGCCCCGCCGCGAGCACCTCGACGAGCCGTGGGACGCCTGGCTCCTGCCGTACGCCGACGGCACCTACCTCAGCTTCGAGACCGACCCCCGCCCCGAGCGCCTCACCGACGCCTTCCCCGAGCCGACCCTCACCCGGCTCCGCCGGATCAAGCGCGTCTACGACCCCGGCAACGTCTTCAACACCAACTTCCCGATCCCCCCGGCCGTGGACTGACCGGCGACGCGGCCGGGCACACACGGTTTCCTCACCCCGTCGGCATATCCCCCGGCGGGGTGCCTCGTCTCCGGGCCCGGTTCCCCGGAGGCGTGCCGTACCGTGGCGGGAAACCCGTCCGCGTCCCGCACCCCGCCGGGGAACGACCGGGGCCGTCGCCCGCCCGGGAGGCGGAACGGCGGCTTGTGCATCCTGCACAGTTATCCGTGATCACTTGGGCGAGTCGCATCGTGACGTGCGGTGACGCCGGTTCCTAGCGTGGGGTGAGCACCTTGGCCTGGGCCGGCCAGGCCTCGCGCCCCCCGGAGGCAGTCATGGCTTCATTCGGCACCGACGACTACGCCACGGCCCGCGTCCCCATCCGAGCCCGCTACTCCTGGTACTCGGTGGCGGTCCAGCGGTTCGGCCAGATCTCCGCGCTCAGCCAGTTCCTGCTCGGCGCCACCCTCGGCTTCGGCATGTCCTTCTGGGACTCCTTCCTGGCGATCACGTTCGGCGCCGTCATCCTCGAGGTGGTGGCGATCGCGCTCGGCGTGATCGGCATGCGGGAGGGACTGTCCACCTCCACGCTCGCCCGCTGGTGCGGGTTCGGCCAGGCCGGCTCGGCGGTGATCGGGCTGGCGATCGGGATCAGCCTGGTCGGCTGGTTCGGCATCCAGTCGGCGGTGTCCGCCGAGGGGCTCTACCAGCTCATGCCGATCATGCCGGTGTGGGTGTGGGCGCTGCTGTTCGGCCTCGCCGTCACCGCCATCGTGATCAAAGGCTTCAAGTCGATGGCGTGGACCGCGTACCTCACCGTGCCCGCGTTCGTGGTGCTGGTGGCCTGGTCGGTGGGGTCGGAGCTCACCAAGCACTCGCTCGGTGACCTGGTCGCCTCCGCCCCGGCCGGGCCGTCGCTCACCCTCCTGCAGGGCACCACGCTGGTGGCGGGCGGCTTCATCGTCGGCGCCGTGATCACGCCGGACATGACCCGGTTCAACCGGACGGTCGGCGACGTGGTGAAGCAGACGATCGTCGGCATCACGCTCGGCGAGTACGTGATCGGCCTGGTCGGCGTGCTGCTCGCGCACGCGATCCGGTCCGACAACATCATCGTGATCGTCACCTCGACCGTCGGCTGGGTCGGCGTGCTGATCATCATCGTCGGCACGTTGAAGATCAACGACTGGAACCTGTACTCCTCCGGCCTCGGCCTGGTGAACTTCATCGGCACCGTGTTCGGCAGGCGGGTCAACCGGGCGGTGGTCACCGCGATCCTCGGCGTGGTCGGCAGCGTGCTCGCCGCGGCCGGCATCCTCGAGCGGTTCACCGACTTCCTCTCCCTGCTCGGCGTCGCGTTCCCGCCGATCGCCGGGATCATGGTCGCCGAGTACTTCGTGGTGCGGACCTGGCGCCGCGAGCTCGACGCGAGCCGCGCCGGGGGCGCCATGCCCGCCGCCGCCCCGCGCTGGGTGCCGGCCACCCTCGTCATCTGGCTGATCGCCGGCCTGGTCGGGCACTTCGTCACCTGGGGCCTGCCGAGCGTCAACTCGCTCGTGCTCGCCTTCGTGCTCTACGTGGTCGCCGGCAAGCTCGGCCTCGTCCGCGGGTACGGCACGGCCCCGACGGAGACCGCCACGCCCGCCCCGGCCTCCACCCCCAGCGTCTGACCATCAGCGTCTGAGCGAAGGACCCGAATTCATGCGGATCGGAATCGACGTCGGCGGAACCAACACCGACGCCGTGCTCATGGACGGCACGACCGTCCTCGCCGCGGTGAAGACCGCGACCACCCGCGACGTGACCAGCGGCATCACCACGGCCCTCGACGAGCTGAAGCGGCAGCGGGCGTTCGACCCGGCCGCGGTGAACGCCGTGATGATCGGCACGACGCACTTCATCAACGCCCTGGTCGAGGCCGACCGGCTCGCGCCCACCGCCGCGGTACGGCTCGGCCTGCCGTCGACGGCCTCGCTGCCGCCGATGGTCGACTGGCCGGAGCGGCTGGTGACGGCGATCAGCGGCCGGGCGTACCTGTGCCACGGTGGCCACGAGTTCGACGGGCGGCACATCGCCGAGCTGCGCGAGGACGAGATCCTCCGCGTCGCCGAGGACATCGACAGGCACGGCATCCGCAGCGTGGCGATCTCCAGCGTGTTCTCGCCGGTGAACGCCGAGTTCGAGCAGCGCGCCGCGGAGATCCTCGCCGCCCAGCTGCCCGGCATCGCGATCTCGCTCTCCTCCGAGGTGGGCCGCATGGGCCTGCTCGAGCGGGAGAACGCGACGATCATCAACGCGTCGCTGCGCGAGCTCGCCGACCGGATCGTCGACGGCCTCGCCGAGACCCTCGCCGCCGCGGGCATCCGCGCCCCGCTCTACCTCAGCCAGAACGACGGCACGCTGATGGACGTCGACTTCGCCCGCCGCTACCCGGTGGCCACCTTCGCCTCCGGCCCGACGAACTCGATGCGCGGCGCGGCGTTCCTCTCCGGCGTGGACACCTGCGCCGTGGTCGACGTCGGCGGCACCACGAGCGACATCGGCGTGCTGCAGAACGGCTTCCCGCGCGAGGCCACCACCGAGGTGAGCGTGGCCGGGATCCGCACCAACTTCCGCATGCCGGACGTGCTGAGCCTCGGCATCGGCGGCGGCAGCCGGGTCCGCGAGACCGGCGGTGAGGTCACCGTCGGCCCCGACTCGGTCGGCTACCGCCTCGTCGAGAGGGCGCTGGTGTTCGGCGGCGACACGCTCACCGCAACCGACGTCGCGGTCGCCGCCGGGCGCGCCGAGATCGGCGACCCGTCGCTGGTCCGCGGGGTGGTCGACCGGTCGCTCGCCGAGGCCGCGCTGCAGCGCATCGCCGAGGACATCGCCGACGCGATCGAGCGCATGCGCACCTCCCCGGACCCGCTGCCGGTGGTCGCGGTCGGCGGCGGCTCGATCCTGCTGCCCGACTCGTTCGGCGACTCCGGGCGGGTGCACCGCCCCGACCACTTCGCCGTGGCGAACGCGATCGGCGCGGCGATCGCGCAGATCGGCGGCATGGTGGACCGCATCTTCCCGGTCGAGCCCGGCCAGCGCCGTGCCGTACTCGACGCGGCGAAGCAGGAGGCGGTGGACCGGGCGATCGCCGCGGGCGCCAAGCCCGGGTCGGTGCGGGTGGTCGAGGTGGACGAGGTGCCGCTCGCCTACCTGCCCGGCAACGCCACCCGGATCCGGGTCAAGGCCGTCGGCGACCTGCAGGTGGAGGCGGTCCGTGGCTGAGCTCTACATCACCGAGGCCGACCTCGACGACCTCGCCGCCGGGGCGGCGATCCTCGGCACCGGCGGGGGCGGCGACCCGCACATCGGCCGGCTGCTCGCCGGGGCCGCGGTCCGCGCCCACGGACCGGTCCGGGTGACCCCGCTCGACCGGGTGCCGGACGACGCCGCCACCGTCATGGTCGCGATGATGGGCGCGCCCACCGTGATGGTGGAGAAGCTCCCCTCGATCGAGCAGGTCGCGACCGCGGTCCGCGCCCTCGCCCGCTACCTCGGCGTCGAGTTCACCCACGTGGTGTGCGCCGAGGCGGGCGGGGTGAACGCGCTCGTGCCCGTGGTCGCCGCGGCCCAGCTCGGGCTGCCGGTGATCGACGCGGACGGCATGGGCCGCGCGTTCCCCGAGCTGCAGATGGTGATCCCCACCCTGTACGGCGTCACCGCCACCCCGATGGCGATCGCCGACGAGAAGGGCAACCAGGGCGTCTTCGACACGGTCGACAACCACTGGGCGGAACGGCTCGCCCGCTCGGCCACGATCGACATGGGCTGCTCGGCGATGATCGCCATCTACCCGATGGGCGGCGCCACCGCCCGCAAGGCGCTCGTGCCCGGCACGGTGTCGCTCTGCGCCGAGCTCGGCCGGATCGTCCGCGAGGCCCGCGCCGGCCACCGCGACCCGGTCGCCGCGGTGGCGGACCGCCTCGGCGGGACGGAGCTGTTCACCGGCAAGGTGGTCGACGTGGCCCGCCGTACCGAGGGCGGGTTCGCCCGCGGCGAGGCGACGCTCACCGGCACCGGCGGCGACGCCGGGGTCGAGTTCACCCTGCGCTTCCAGAACGAGCACCTGGTGGCGGTGCGGGACGGCGCCGTGGTCGCCTCGGTGCCCGACCTGATCTGCGTGCTCGACGCGGAGACCGGCGCCGCGATCACCACCGAGACCCTGCGGTACGGCCAGCGGGTGCGGGTGATCGCCGCGCCGTGCGACCCGCGCTGGCACGGCCCGGAGGGCCTCGCCCTCGTCGGCCCCCGCTACTTCGGCTACGACCACGACCCGGTGCGGATCGGATCGGAGGTGCCGGCATGAGCTACACGCTCGACCGCGCCGACCTGGCGGACCTCGCCCGCGGGGCCGCGCTGCTCGGCACCGGCGGGGGCGGCGACCCGTACATCGGCCGCCTCCTCGTCGACCAGGCCCTGAAGGAGACCGGCCGCACGATCACCGTGCTCGACCCGGCCGAGCTCGACGACGACGCGTTCGTCATCCCCACCGCGCAGATGGGCGCGCCCACGGTCATGGTGGAGAAGATCCCGCGCGGCGACGAGGCGGTGATCGCGCTGCGCACCCTCGAGCGGCACCTCGGCCGGCGCGCGGACGCCACCATGCCGATCGAGTGCGGCGGCATCAACTCGATGATCCCGCTGCTCGTCGCCGCGCACACCGGCCTGCCCGTGGTGGACGCCGACGGCATGGGCCGGGCGTTCCCCGAGCTGCAGATGGAGACGTTCTCGGTGTACGGCGTGCCGGGCTCGCCGCTCGCGATCGGCGGCGAGAACGACGAGATGGTGATCATCGACACCGGGCACGACAACAAGCGGATGGAGTGGCTCGCCCGCGGCATCACCATCCGCATGGGCGGCGTGGCGCACATCGCCGAGTACTCGATGACCGGGGCCGACGTGAAGCGCACCGCCGTACCCAACACGCTCACCCTCGGCCTGCGCATCGGCCGCGCGCTGCGCACCGCCCGCGCCGAGCACCGCGACCCGATCGCCGCGCTCGCCGCGACCATGGCCGACACGCTCTACGACAAGGTGCGGGTGCTGTTCCGTGGCAAGGTCGTCGACGTGGAGCGCCGCACCGAGGCCGGGTTCGCCCGCGGCAGCGCCACGCTCGAGGCGTTCGACGGCGACGGCAAGCTCGAGCTCACCTTCCAGAACGAGCACCTGGTCGCCCGGGTGAACGGCGAGGTCCGCTGCATCGTGCCCGACCTGATCTGCGTGCTCGACAGCGACACCGCCGAGCCGATCACCACCGAGGGCCTGCGGTACGGCCAGCGGGCCGTGGTGGTCGGCATCAGCACCCCGGACCTGATGCGCAGCCCCGAGGCGCTCGCGGTGTTCGGGCCCCGCGCCTTCGGCCTGGACGTGGACTTCCGCCCGGTCGAGGAGCTGGTGCCCGCCTGAAAGGCTCCGGCCTGCCATCCCGGGAAAATTCCGGGCCGGGATGGCAGGCCGGTTACGGTCCGGCCGTAACCCGTGTCAGGCTGATTCGGTGGCGATGCGACTCGGGCCCGCCGAGGTCGACGACCTGGCGAGGGGCACCGCGCTGCTCGGCTCCGGAGGCGGCGGGCAGACCGACCTCGCCGCCCGCGTGCTGCGCCGCGCCCTCGCCACGGGCCGGCCGATCACCCTGCTCGACCCGGGTGACGTCGGCGGCGACGGGTATGTGGTGCCGGTGGGCCTGGTCGGCGCGGTCTCCGTGTTCTACGAGCGGCTGCCGTCCGGCGGCGAGTGGACGCCGGTGTTCGCCGCGATCCTCGACCGCACCCGGGTCGCCCCGGCCGGGGTGATCGCGATCGAGGTGGGCGGGGTGAACGGCATCGTCGTGTTCGTCGCCGCGGCCGAGCTCGGCCTGCCGGTGATCGACGCCGACCTGCAGGGCCGGGCCCTGCCCCGGATCGACCAGATGTCGGTGGCCGCGCTCGGCGAGCCGATCACCCCGCTGGCGATCGGCGACGCGAGCGGCCGGCTGCTCGTGCTCGACGGCATGCCGCCGGCCGCCGCCGAGCGGGTGGTCCGCGGCGCGCTCAGCGAGTTCGGCGGCTGGGCCGCCTTCGCGATGCGCCCGCTGCGGGTCGCCGACCTCGACCGGCTCACCATCCCCGGCTCGCTCGGCCGCGCGCTGCGCCTCGGCGCCCGGCACGCCGCCTGGAACCGCAGCGCCGATCCGGACGCGATGGCCGCCGCGCTCGGCGGCCGGGTGCTCGGCGCGGGCCGGGTGCTGGAGGTGGTACGGCACCGCGCCACGGTCGGCTTCGGCCGCGGCTCGGTGATCATCAGGGCGCACGGCGGCGGCCTGCTGCGGCTGGAGATGGAGAACGAGTACCTGCTCGCGCTCGCCGACGGGCGGCCGGTCGCCTCCACCCCGGACATCCTGTGCCTGCTCGACCGGGCCACCGGCATCCCGGTGTCCTGCGACACGGTGCGCGGCGGCCTCGACGTCGTCGCCCTCCACCTGCCCGGCCCGTCCTTCTGGTGGCGGCCCGGCGTGACCCACGCGGTCGCGCCCCGCGCCTTCGGGCTCGACATCGACCCGATCCGCCTCGATCCGGCGCCGGAGCGGCCATGAGCGCGGAACGCGCGCCCACGCTGCGCCAGATACTCGGCTACCCACCGCTCGCCGAGACGGTGAGCCTCACCGGCGACGAGGGCCTCGACCGGCCGGTCACCGGGATCGTGCTCGTCGACGCGGCCGGCGCCGGGCCGGTCCGGCCCGGCACGATCGCGCTCTGCCCCGCCGTACCGGCCGGGTACCTCAGCTCGTGGCGGCTGGACGCCACGGTCCGGCGGCTGCGCGACCAGGAGGCGGCCGCGTTCGCGGTGCCGTCGCCCGCGCCGGGGGAGGAGACGATGCTCGACGGCAGCCGCCGCCTCGCCCGGCACCTCGGGCTGCCGGTGCTCGCGGTCGGCCACGACCCGCTGCGCTGGGCGGGCGACGCCGCCGCGTTCCTGTACGCGCCCGCGGTCGCCGCGGCCGAGCTGCTGCACCGCGCGCACCGGTCGCTCACCGGCGCGCCGCTCGGCCCGGAGGAGGTGGCGCGCACGCTGAGCCGTACCCTCGAGCGGCCGGTCGCGGTGTTCGGGCCCGACGGCGCGCCGATCACCGAGGGGTTCGGCCCGCCGCCCGGGTTCGACCCGTACCGGCCGGTGACGCAGACGCTCACCGAGCACGGCGGCACCACGGTGGTGGTGCCGGTCCCGGCCGCCACCGGGTGGGGCGTGGACGCGTGGATCGCCGCCTCGCTCGGTCCGGTGCCGGAGTCGTGGGCGCGGGCCGTGGCGGACGTGCTGCGCGCGGGCACGCTCGCGCTGCAGCGCTGGCAGGCGACCCGGCGGGTCGTGCTGGAGCGGGACGCCCGGCTGCGCGCGAGCCTCTTCGGCGACCTGCTGGAGGGCCGCCTCGACCCCGGGCACCCGGCGCGGCGGGACGCCTCGGAGATCGGGTGGCGGCTCGACGGCTGGCACGTCGCCTTCCACATCGCCGCGCTCGGCGAGGTAGACCTGCTGCGGCACACCGACGCGGTCGCCGCCGCGCTCGCCGCCGAGCGCGTCGACGCCACCGTGGTGGAGCGCGGCGACGGCTGGTCGGGGTGGACGACCACGCGCTCCGAGCCCGGCCAGGACGCCGGGCGCGACCTCATCGCCGCGCTGCGCAAGGTACGGCGCCGCCTGGCGAGCCGGTTCGACTGCGCGATCGGGGTCGGCCGGGCCCACCGGGACGCGCCCGGGCTCACCCGCAGCCTCGCCGAGGCGTGGGACGCCTCCCGGATCGCCCGCGGCCGCCCGCAGACCGGGCGGCTGGTGCACATCGACCGGCTCGGCCTCGCCCAGCTGCTCACCGCGTGGGCGAGCAGCGAGACCTTCGCCCCGGCCGCGGCCCGGCTGCTCGAGCCGCTGCGGTCCCAGCCCGGCGACCTGGTGGCGACCCTCGCCGCCTACCTCGACGCGGGCTGCTCGGCCGCGGACGCCGCCGCGGTGCTCGGCGTGCACCGCAACACGGTCGCCGCCCGGCTGCGCCGGGTCGAGGAGCTGCTCACCGTCGACCTGAACAACCCCGACGACCGGCTCGCGCTCCACCTCGCCTGCCGGGTCACCGCGGACCGCTCCGCCGCCACCTGAGGCGGGCCGTCACCCGGGGTGTGGTCAGGCGACGGGGATGGTGATCGAGCCGACGGCGCGGCCGTCGAGCTCGGCGGTGAGGGTCCAGCAGCCCGCGCGGGGCACGACCACGGTGCTGGGGTACGAGTTCGCCTGATCGGCCCGCTCGACCTGCTGGGTGAAGTCGCCGCCGCGCGCCTCGGTGCCGCGGATGGTGAGCGTCCCGTCGCCGCCGCGGACCAACCAGAGGATCTTGGTGCTCCTGCCGTCGGGCATCGTGCCGCCCGGGGCCATCGTCGGGTCGCCGCCGGTTGCGTAGAAGAGCACGGCGGCGAACCGGTCGTTCCCCATCCACGGCGGCGGGTCGGCCGGGTCGCCGAACCCGGCGTCGAGCCCGGCGGGCAGCCGGTCGGTGCGCACCGGGGTCACCGGGCACGAGGACGAACCGGCCTCCGGCCGCGGCGTGGTCGCCTGGGGCGTCGCGGGCCGGGACGCGGCGGACGGCGCGGCGGCCGGTCGGCTCGCCTCGGGCGCCGGCGGGCCGGAGCCGCAGGCGGCCGGTGCGAGCAGCGCGAGCGGGCACAGCAGGGACGCGACGGCCCGTGACAGTTTCGGCATTACCCCCTGGTAACGCATCGTGGCGTTCCCGGTCAAGACCCGTGACCGCCCTCGCGGGCGTCGGGCACACCGTCGCCGACCTGCCGGAAGGCCGCTCCCGGCCGGGGATCGG
The DNA here is from genome assembly GCA_003242605.1 of Actinomycetota bacterium. GTDB lineage: Bacteria > Actinomycetota > Actinomycetes > Streptosporangiales > Streptosporangiaceae > Thermopolyspora. The sequence goes on along the minus strand of QGUZ01000058.1, from coordinate 8,902 downwards.
CGCGGAATCGCGCGTACCGCGGGGCGGCGGATTTCATGTGGCGCCCGCGGCGGCGGATGGGAAAATTTCGGCGATCGGCCGGATGGGCGTGGAAAAGGAGGGCCCAAAAGCCCGCGGGGCGGGCGCCGGGCGAGGCCGGTCTCGCCCCGGTGCCGTCGGTCGCGTGCGGCGTCATCCGGGGCGTCATCCGGGGTATTTCACGGGTGTTCGCCGCGGGCGCCCCGTTTTGCAGGGCGAGGTGTGGCCCTAGTCTCTCCATGAACGAATTCGTCAGTACCGCTCGACGGGCAAGGAGCCTCCCCGATGTCGTTGCCGCACTCGCATGACTACCTGTTCACCTCGGAGTCGGTCACCGAGGGCCACCCCGACAAGATGGCCGACGCGGTGTCGGACGCGGTGCTCGACGCCGCGCTCGCCAACGATCCGAACTCCCGGGTGGCCTGCGAGACGCTGGTCACCACGGGCATGGTGGTGCTCGCCGGTGAGATCACCACGCCGGTGAACCTCGACTACACCCAGATCGTCCGGGACACGATCCTCCGGATCGGGTACGACGACGGGCGCTACGGCTTCGACGGCAACCACTGCGCGGTGCTGGTCGCGCTCGACAAGCAGTCCCCGGACATCGCCCAGGGCGTGGACGCGGCCCAGGAGTACCGGGAGCGGCGCTCCGACGACGAGTTCGACCGGGCGGGCGCGGGCGACCAGGGCATGATGTTCGGCTTTGCCACGGACGAGACGCCCGAGCTCATGCCGATGCCGATCGCGCTCGCGCACCGGCTGGCCCGGCGGCTCGCCGAGGTCCGCAAGGACGGCACGCTGCCGTACCTGCGGCCGGACGGCAAGACCCAGGTGACGATCCGGTACGTGGACGGCACCCCGGTCGCGGTCGAGCGGGTGCTCATCTCGGCCCAGCACGCGGAGGACGTGACCAACGAGCAGATCCGCGAGGACCTGTGGCGGCACGTCGTCGTGCCCACGCTGCCGGCCGACCTGTACGACGCCGACGCGCTGCGGGGGAGCCTGCTCGTCAACCCCACCGGCCGGTTCGTGGTGGGCGGCCCGGTCGGCGACGCGGGCCTCACCGGGCGCAAGATCATCGTGGACACGTACGGCGGGTACGCCCGGCACGGCGGCGGGGCGTTCTCCGGCAAGGACCCGTCCAAGGTCGACCGGTCGGCGGCGTACGCGGTGCGGCACGTGGCGAAGAACGTGGTCGCGGCCGGGCTGGCGAAGCGGTGCGAGGTGCAGGTCGCGTACGCGATCGGCGTGGCGCGGCCGGTGTCGCTGCTGATCGAGACGTTCGGCACCGAGCGGGTGAGCCCCAAGCTCATCGAGCGGCTCGTCACCGAGCACTTCGACCTGCGCCCGGCGGCGTTCCGCAGCCGCCTCGACCTGCACCGGCCGATCTACTCGCCCACCGCCGCCTACGGCCACTTCGGGCGCACCGACCTCGACCTGCCGTGGGAGCGCACCGACCTCGCCGACACGCTCCGCAAGGCCGCGGGCCTCTCCGCCGACGCCGCCCCCGCCACCGCCTGAGGCGCGGCGGGTCGTGACGCCGGGCAGGGGCCGGTGGCCGGCCGTGTCCGCCCCTGCCGGGCCGCGGAATGCGAGGACGGGAGGCTCCGGGCCCACACGTCCTCGCGCGCCGTCACGCCCGCGCGCGGTCGCGGGCGGTGACGCTTTCTTATTTTGCCGCCGAATGGGGGATTCGGCGGTTTTTTGCCATTATGCGCCGATCGCGAACGGGGGATCGTCTAACCGCGGAAACACTCCGCCCCATTCTGTTTCGGTTGGTGACCCGGTTCTGCGTGTGGACTCCGGGTGACCCGGGGGCGTGGATCCCGCGTCCGCTTGCGGCCATCCCCTTTTCTCAGGTGCATCGCCGCTCGATAGTGAGTGGTGAGTTTCTCGAGCGGCCCACCTGACCACATATCCCCGCGTCCACCTTTCCTGCGCCGGTGCGGGATCGGTGTGTTCTCCTTCGGTTCCTTGCCGTTTTCCAGGTCCCGAACGGTGCCAGCGGTAACACGTTTACCCGGCCGTCCCAATATCTCGTCGGAATCGGGAGAAAAGGGGAGGTCCGTTGTCCGGGCTCGACGCCAGACTGAAAAAGCTGAACGCGCTCAGGGACGCGATCGTGGCGGACGCGCCGAGGGAGGAGGAGGGGCGCATTCCGCTGCAGGACCTGTTCGACTTCCCGGCCCTCGGCGAGGAGGTGCTCGCCGCGATCGCGGAGTACGAGGGCCACCGTGAGCGGGCCATGGCGGCCGTCGAGCAGGCGCGGCGCGAACTGCTGCGCCGCGTGAGGTCCGAGATCGGCAAGGAGACGCGGCGGGTCCAGGAGGCCGAGGAGAAGGCGGCCGATCCGCACGGATGCAAGAAGGAGATAGTCGCGCTGCTGACCGATATGAAGCCGGCCCTGGAGCGAGCCGCCTCGTCCAAGGAGCGCGTGGCGGACCTCCTCGAGGAGCTCCTCAGAGACGCGCGCCAGTGCCGCGAGGGCGCTGCGAAGGGCACGGCAGCGGGCGCGGACGCGGGCACGCCGGTCACCGGCGACGCTCCGGGACCTGCCTCGTCCGCCGATCCGCAGTCCGGAGAGGGACCGCCCCAGGACGCGCCGCCCGATCCGTCGAGTGCGGCGGCGCCTGGGCCGGACGAGGCCCCGCCCGGGGGTGATTCCAAAAGTTGACTCGCGAACACCCTGGTGGGAACGGTTGGTGCGCTGCATCCGCCGATGGCTGAGACGCGACTGACGATCCCCTCACCGGGCGACGTCGCGCCACCGACGCCGTGACGTCCCCGGGCTCGCACGAATAAGCGTGCGGCCGGCGCCGATGGCCGGGCCGATGGGACCGCGATGCGGCCCTACGCCGGAGCGTTTCCGCGTCCCCCTTCCCTGTCTCGCTCATGGCCGGGGATTCCTCGTTTTCGGTCAGGGCCGAAGCGGAAACGCGCCGCGCGGTGACCCCTAGGGCGGCATCGGCGATCTCGTCGGTCGCATGAGGCCGAACCCGCGCGCCTGCCGTACCGGCCGGGCGTGGCACATCGGGGGCCACGCCCGGCCGATCCATACCGGAAACGGTGCGCGCGTGTCTGGTGCGGCGGCGCGAGGTCGTAGGCCGCGGGCGTATTGCGGCGCTGCGAGCGACGGCGGCCATGCTCTCCGCGGGCCACGGCGAGGGTGCAGCGGGGAAGGCCGGTGATCCGGGCGGGTGCGGTCCCGGATATCGGCCGGGTTGGGATAGGCGGTAATTGCGAAATCGGGCCGGCCTTTTTTGTGGTGCCCGGTGCGGGTGGTGCCCGTGGGAATGCGGGTGTTACGCCTGTGTGTCTTCGCGTCCGGATGCGGCCACACCTCTTCTCCCGGGGGATCCGGCACTCGATAGTGAGTGACAGGTGTGCAAAACGACCTATTTGACCCCATATCTGTGTGCCTGCGGCGTTATGTCGCTATTGCGCGGGGTCGGTGAGGTGATCACCCGATCCCGCGTCGCGTTCCGTGCGGCCCGAGGCCGCAGGTGCCGCCGGAGGGGCCGCGTTACCCCGGGCGGCCGAATGTTGCCGGACGAAAGGGGAGGCCCGTGTCCGATCCCGGGTCGCCGCCGGTCGCGTTACCGGTGCTGACGAGCTGGATCGAGACGGGGGCGTCGGGGAAAGGACGCCCTTTCGCGTCACCGCTCCCGGGCCCGGTCCGGGCGCGGCGGCGCCGGCCCTCGGGCACGGTAACGGCCCCGCCTCCTCCGGGCCGGCGGCCCCGGCCGAGCCGTACCGCCCGGCCACCGCCGTAGGCCGCGCTCGGCCCCGGCCGCGGCCGCCGAGCCGTTCCCTGCCGCCCGCGCGCGGAAACCGCGCGGACCGCAGCGGGGATCGGGGCGGCACGGGCGTGCCGAGCGGACGGCGAATTTCCCGGCGATTTTCATCGGCGTTCTCATGGCGAACGCCTTGTCGATGTTTTGTCGCGGTACGCCGTCCCTTGCCGTACTCCGCGAGCAAGCTTGGCCGATGTGAGATCGATTTCGGGCGGATCGCCCATTAAATTGCTTGAGTGCCCTCTTCTGGGCCGGTTGTCGCAGGCCGAGCCGTCGGGAACGGCGTACGCCGAGGCGCTTTCACGTCGGATTCGCGCGAACGGAAACGAGAGGGAATTCGCATGGCGATATACGGCTATCGCTGCATGCAGTGCGCCGACATCGAGGTCGCCTTTCCGATCGGCACCGCACCCGCCACCGTCCCGTGCCCGGAGTGCGGCACGACCGCGACGCGGGTGTTCACCCCGCCGATGCTGAACCGTACGCCCGCCGCCCTGTCGGCCGCGATGCAGCGCGCCGAACGCAGCGCCTACGAGCCCGAGGTCGTCACGTCCCTCCCGCCGCGCCGGGCCACCACCTCCGTCGCCACCCATCCGGCCGTCCGCCGCCTGCCGCGTCCGTGACCGTACCCGCCTGGAAAGGAGCCAGCCGTGCCTGAACTGATCTTCCCGCTCGACTCGACCAAGAGCTTCACCGAACAGGCCAAGGTCGGTCACAACCGGTGGCACCCCGAGATCCCGCCGGTGGCCACGGTCAAGCCGGGCGACAGCTTCCGGGTGCACTGCCGCGAGTGGTTCGACGGCGCGATCCGCAACGACGACTCCGCCGAGGACATCCTCAACGCCCCGCTCAACCGGGTGCACGCGCTCAGCGGCCCGTTCGCCGTCGAGGGCGCCGAACCCGGCGACCTGCTCATCGTGGACATCCTCGACATGGGGCCGATCCCCGGCGAGGACAGCGGCCCGCTCGCCGGTCAGGGCTGGGGCTACACCGGCATCTTCGCCAAGAAGAACGGCGGCGGCTTCCTCACCGACCAGTTCCCCGACGCGTACAAGGCGATCTGGGACTTCTCCGGGCAGACGGCCACCTCGCGGCACATCCCCGCGGTGTCGTTCGTCGGCATCCCGCACATCGGCCTCATGGGCACCGCCCCGTCGCACGAGCTGCTCGCCAAGTGGAACGCCCGCGAGCGCGCGCTGATCGAGACCGACCCGAACCGGGTGCCCCCGCTCGCCCTCCCGCCCGAGCCGGACGGCGCCATCCTCGGCGCGGTCCCCGAGTCCGAGTTCGACCGCGTCGCCCGCGAGGCCGCCCGCACCGCGCCGCCCCGCGAGAACGGCGGCAACCAGGACATCAAGAACCTCACGATCGGCACCCGCGTCTTCTACCCGGTCTTCGTCCCCGGGGCGAACCTCTCCCTCGGCGACCTGCACTTCTCCCAGGGCGACGGCGAGATCACCTTCTGCGGCGCCATCGAGATGGGCGGCTTCGTCGACCTGCACGTCGACCTCATCAAGGGCGGCATGGAGAAGTACCACGTCGGCGAGAACACCATCTTCATGCCGGGCCGCACCGCGCCGCAGTACAGCGAGTGGCTCGCGTTCTCCGGCGTCTCGGTCACCCTCGACGGCGAGCAGCGCTACCTCGACCCGTACCTCTCCTACCAGCGGGCCTGCCTCCACGCGATCAACTACCTGACCACCTTCGGCTACAGCCCCGAGCAGGCCTACCTGCTCCTCGGCGCCGCCCCGATCGAGGGCCGCCTCTCCGGCGTCGTCGACATCCCGAACGCGTGCGCCACCATCTACATCCCGACCGCGATCTTCGACTTCGACGTGCGCCCCGGCTCGGGCACGCCGTACCGCATCCCCGAGGGCACCAAGGCGCCCCGCGCCGCCGCCTCCTGACCGGCGCGCACGGTTTCTGGTGAAGAATCGGGAGGGTGCAGTTTCGCGTCCTGGGGCCGCTCGAGGTACGGAACGACGCCGGTGAGCCGATCCCGGTCGGCGGCCCGCGGCCGCGCGCGCTGCTCGCGATGCTGCTGCTCGACGCCGGGCGGGTGGTCGGCCTCGACCGCCTCATCGACGGCCAGTACGGCGACCGCCCGCCGGCCGGCGCGGCCAACGCGATACAGGCCCAGGTGTCCCGGCTGCGGCGGCGGCTGCCGCGCGGCCTGATCGAGACCCATGGGTACGGCTATCGCCTCGCCGTGGACCCCGACGACGTGGACCTGCACCGCTTCGAGCGGCTCGCGCGGGAGGGCCGCGCCCTGCTCGCCGCCGGGCGGCACGCCGCCGCCGCGCGCACGCTGCGCGAGGCGCTCGGCCTGTGGCGCGGCCCCGCCTTCGCCGACGTCGCCGACGCGCCGTTCGCCGCCGCGCAGGCGGTCCGGCTCGACGAGCTGCGGCTCGCCGCGGCCGAGGACCGGTACGAGGCCGAGCTCGCGCTTCCCGGCGCCGCACCGCCCGTCGCCGGGCTGCGCGAGCTGCTGTCCGCCCACCCCCTGCGCGAGCGCGCCCGCGGCCTCCTCATGCGCGCCCTGCACGCGGCCGGCCGGCAGGCCGAGGCGCTCGCCGTGTTCGAGGAGGGCCGCCGCCTGCTCGCCGACGAGCTGGGCGCCGACCCGTCCCCCGAGCTCGCCGCCCTCCACCTGGAGATCCTGCGCGGCCGCCGGGAACAGGCCGCGCTGACCGGCCCGCCCGCCCAGCTCACCGGCTTCGTCGGCCGCGAGGACGAGCTGGCCCACCTCGCGGCCCTCCGCGACGCCCGCCTGGTCACCATCGTCGGCCCCGGCGGCACCGGCAAGACCCGCCTCGCCATCGAGCACGCCCGCCGCCTCGCCGCCGGCACCCCGGTCGCCTTCGCCGACCTCACCCTCGTCGACCCCGCCGCCCCGCCCGAGCCCGGGGCGACCGGCGGGGACCCGGCGGGGGCGGCCCCGGGCGCGGCGGGGGGGCGGGTGGTGTGGCAGGCGCTCGGGCTGCGGGAACCGGCACTCCGGCCGCCGGCCGCGGACGGCCCCGGCCTCGTGCGGCGGCTCGCCGCCGCGCTCGCCGACCAAAAGCTGCTGCTCATCCTCGACAACTGCGAACACGTCGTCGCCGAGGCCGCCGCGCTCGCCCGCCACCTGCTCGCCGCCTGCCCCGGCCTGCGGATCCTCGCCACCAGCCGGGAACCCCTCGCCCTCACCGGCGAGCGGCTCGTCCCGCTCGCCCCGCTCCCCGCCCCGCCGCCCGGCGACGAGCCGCCCCCGGACCCGCTGGCGTACCCGGCCGTCCGGCTGTTCGTCGAGCGGGCCGCGGCGGTACGGCCGGCCTTCGCCCGCGCCCGGCGAGCCCGGACCGCCGGCCCCGGCGTACCGGACCCCGCCTCCCTCGACCCCGGCACGCTCGCCCTCGTCTCGCGGATCGTCGCCGACCTCGACGGCCTGCCGCTCGCGATCGAGCTGGCGGCGGCGCAGGTGCGCGCGTTCGGCGTGGCGGAGATCGCCGACCGGCTCGCCGAGCACGGCCGGTTCAGCCTGCTGTCCCGCGGCGACCGCACCGCGGCGGCCCGGCACCGCACGCTGCGCGCGGTCGTGGAGTGGAGCTGGAGCCTGCTCGACGCCGCCGAGCAGGCGCTCGCCCGCCGGTTCGCCGTCTTCACCGGCGGCGCGACCCTGGAGGCGGTCGAGCACGTCTGCGCCTCCGGCGGGCCGCCGGTGGCGGACGCGCTCGCCGGGCTGGTGGACAAGTCGCTGGTGGAGACCGACGGCGAGCGGTACCGGATGCTCGACACCATCCGCCTGTTCTGCCTTGAGCGCCTGGCGGAGAGCGGCGAGGAGGAGCGGGTACGGCGGGCGCACGCGGCCTGGTTCCTCGAGTTCGCCCGGCGCGCCGACGACCACCTCTACGGGGCCGGGCAGCTCGACCGGCTGGCCCGGCTGTCGGCCGACGACGCCAACCTGTGGGCGGCGCTGCGGTGGAGCGCCGAGCACGACCCGGCGACCGGGCTGCGGCTCACCGCCGCGCTCGCCATGTACTGGTGGCTCACCGGGCGGCGCAGCCGGGCCGCGCCGCACGCCGCGCGCCTGCTCAACCGCGTCGGCACGGAGCCGCCGGCCGAGCTGGCCGAGGAGTACGTGATGGCCGTGCTGCACGCCGTACCCGAGGCGGGCTCGCCGCACTGGCGGCGGGCCGGGCAGATCGTCGCGTCCCTGGGCCGCCCGATGCGGTACCGGTTCGGCACGGCGCTGTGGGCCATGATCGCCGGACCGCCCGCCGAGCCCGCGGACCGGGGCGAGATGTTCCGGCACGACCCGTGGAGCCGGGCGCTCGGCGACCTCGGCCTCGCCCTGCTGAATGTGCTCGACGGCGCGCCCGCCGCGGCCGAGCCCGAACTGGAGCGGGTCCACGCCGAGTTCGCCCGGCTCGGCGAGCGGTGGGGCACGGCGCAGGCGCTCGACTGGCTCGCCGTGATCGCGAGCTGGCGCGGCGACTGGGCGCGGGCCTGGCGGCTGTGGCACGAGGCGCTCGCGCTGCTGGAGGAGCTGGGCGCGCTCGACGAGCTCGCCGACGTGCTCAACCGGCGGGCCACCGCGCTGCGGCGCTCCGGCGACGTCGCCGCGGCCCGCGCCGACTGCGAGCGGTTGAGCGGGCTGGAGCGGCGGCTCGGCAGGCCGGAGCTGACCGCCGCGGTACGGCTCCAGCTCGGCGAGATCGCCCGGCAGGAGGGCGACCTCGACGCGGCGGAACGGCTGCTGTCGGCGGCCCGGACCGGGGCGGAGAGCGGCGCGTTCACCTCCGTGGGCATGCGCGCGCACGTGCTCACCGCGCTGGGCCGCCTCGCCGAGGCGCGCGGCGAGGCCGAGCGCGCGGCCGCCCGCCACGCCGAGGCCGTGGCCACCGCCCTGGCCTCCCCGATGGCCGCCGACCTGGCCGACGCCGCCGAGGGCCTGGCCGGTGTGACGGTGGCCGGCCTGCTGGAGAACGGCTCGCCTGGGGAGGACCCGCCACGGGACGGCGGGGCGGGGCACGGCGTGCGGCGGGGGGAAACCCCCGCCGCCTCCCCGCGCCCGGCCGGCGGGGGGCCGGGGGGGCGGGGCGGGG
>QGUZ01000352.1 GCA_003242605.1 Actinomycetota bacterium | reverse complement strand
CGCACCCCTTCGCGCTTTGTCGTATCTACCTGCACCCCACCCAGCGCCGGATCGTGCACGCCACCTACTCGGGCCCGGCCCGGGTCACCGGCGGGCCCGGCACGGGCAAGACCGTCGTCGCCCTGCACCGCGCCCACGAGCTCGCCCTCCGCGGCGAGGGTCCCGTCCTCGTCACCACGTTCACCTCGACGCTGTCCGACTCTCTCGAGGCCGGGCTCAAGCTGCTCGCCACCTCGGCCGAGGTGCTCGGCCGCATCCACGTACGGCACGTCGACCAGCTGTCGTACCAGATCTTCGCGGAACGGCACGGCCGGCCCGCCATCCTGCGGGACAGCGAGGAGAAGGCGATCTGGCGGCGCATCATCCGGCACCTCGGCCTGCCGTTCACCGAGACCTTCCTCGCCGAGGAGTGGCGGCACGTCATCCTCGCCCAGCAGGTCGGCAGCGCGGCCGACTATCTCGCGGCGAAGCGGGCGGGCCGCGGGCGCCGCCTCGGTGCCCGGCAGAAGGCCCAGTTGTGGCAGGCCGTGTGGGAGTTCCAGGAGGAGCTCAAGCGGCGACGGCTGTGGACCTACGAGACCGTCTGCGTCGAGGCCACCCGGCTGCTCGCCGAGCGGGCGGACAAGCCGTACCGGCACATCGTGGTCGACGAGGCCCAGGACCTCCACCCGGTGCAATGGCGGCTGCTGCGCGCCGCGGTCGCCGAAGGGCCCGACGACCTGTTCATCGCCGGGGACAGCCACCAGCGCATCTACCACAGCCGCGTCTCGCTGCGCGACGTCGGCGTACACGTCGCCGGGCGGTCCGCCCGGCTCACCATCAACTACCGGACCACCGCGGAGATCCTCGCCTGGAGTCTCGGCATGCTGGAGGGCGAGCCGGTCGACGACATGGACGGCGGCCTCGACACGGTCGCCGGGTACCGGTCCGAGGTGCACGGGCCGCCGCCCCGGCTCGCCGGGTTCGCCGTGCAGAAGGACGAGCTCGACGCACTGTGCCGGAAGGTGCGCGAGTGGCTCGACGCGGGCGTCGCCCCTGAGGAGATCGGCGTCGCGGCCCGGTCGAACATGCTCGCCGACGCGGCCGTGGCCGCGCTCAGGGCCGCCGGGATCCCGGCCGGGTCGTTGGCGCGGTCCTCCGACGCTGACCGGGTGGTCCGGGCCGGGACCATGCACCGGATGAAGGGCCTGGAGTTCCGATGCGTGGCCGTCGTCGGGGTCGGCGAGCACCAGGTGCCCGCGCCGAACGCGGTCACCCCGGCAGAAGAGGACGAGCTCACCCACACCCAAGATCTGCAGCGGGAACGGTGCCTGCTGTTCGTGGCATGCACCCGCGCCCGCGAGGAGCTGTACGTGTCCTGGCACGGACGGCCGAGCCCATTCCTTTCCGGCGTTCTCGGCTGACCGCCGGTGAAATGCCGGGTGCCGTGCGTAGATTAAGCGGTCGGAGCGTGACCGCCATTCCCCGGGGAGCACAAGGTGTCGACTCTTTCGGTTCTCCTCAACCAGATCGATAACGGAACGGTCCTGCTTCCCGAGTTCCAGCGCGGATACGTGTGGAACCGGGATCAGGTTCGCGGGCTGATGCGCTCGCTGTACCGGGAATATCCGGTGGGCGGGCTGCTGCTGTGGGAGACGGTGCCCACCGATACCTCGGTCCGCGGCGGCTCCGCGGACGGCGGCGTCCGCCTGTTGCTGCTTGACGGCCAGCAGCGCATCACCTCGCTGTACGGGGTGATCCGCGGCCGCCCGCCCGCGTTCTTCGAGGGGGACAAATCGGCGTTCACCGGGCTGCGGTTCAACGTCGAGGACGAGTCCTTCGAGTTCTACACCCCCACCAAGATGCGGGACGACGTCCGCTGGGTCGACGTGACCCGGCTGTTCACCGAGGGACTGCCGCCCTTCATCAAGGAATTCAGCGAAAACTTTCCAGACAAGCTCCCGGTCTATCTGGACCGTCTCAACCGGCTGCGCAACATCCTCAACCGGGAATTCCACGAGGAGAAGATCGCAGGCCCGGACAAGGACGTCGACGTCGTCGTCGACATCTTCAACCGGGTGAATTCCGGCGGCACCGCGCTGTCGAAGGGTGACCTCGCCCTGGCGAAGATCTGCGCCCAGTGGCCGCCCGCCCGCCAGACGATGCGCGACCACCTGGCCCGGTGGAAGGAAGCCGGGTTCAACTTCTCGCTCGACTGGCTGCTGCGCAACATCACGGCGGTGGCCACCGGCCGCGCCGTGTTCACCGCCCTCGACTCCGTCTCGGCCGAGGCCTTCGAGACCGCGCTGAACCAGGCGGTCGGCTACATCGATTACACGCTCGACACGGTGTCCGCGCGCCTGGGCCTCGACCACGACCAGGTCCTCATGGGCCGCTACGCGTTCCCGGTCATCTCCCGCCTGCTCCACCTCACCGCCGGCGGGCGGTTCACCGACGCCGCGCACCGGGACCGCGTGCTCTTCTGGTACGTGCACTCGGCGCTGTGGGGCCGCTTCGCCGGTTCGACCGAGACCCAGCTCGCCAAGGACTACGAGACCGCGGAGCGGGCGGGCATCGACGGGCTCATCGCCGCCCTGCAGCGGTGGCGCGGCGGCAACCTGGAGATCAATCCGCACGACTTCGAGGGCTCCACCCGGGGCTCGCGGTTCTACCCGCTGCTCTACATGCTCACCCGGGTCACCGGCGCCCGCGATCTCGGGACCGGCCTGCGGCTCGGTGTCACCCGGTCGGGCGGCCAGGCCCCGCTCGAGATGCGCCACATCTTCCCCAAGCAGCTGCTGTACCGGGCCGGCTTCGACCGGGGCCAGGTCAACGCGGTGGCGAACTTCTGCTTCCTCACCCAGGACGGCGACCGGGACAACTTCGCCCTGTTCGAGGACATCGGCCAGAAGGTCGGCCGGCGGCCGCCCCAGGAGTACCTCGCCGAGGCCGAGAGGATGCATCCCGGCGTCCTCGCCTCGCAGTGGATCCCCGACGACCCCGACCTGTGGCGGCCCGAGCGGTACCTCGACTTCCTCGCCGCCCGGCGCGAGCTGCTTGCCAAGGCCGCCCAGGAGTTCCTCACCGGGCTGCGCGACGGCGTCGCCGCGGCCGAGGCGCCCTCGCTCGAGCGCGTCGTGGTCATCGCGGACGAGCAGGACGACGTGCGCGCCGCCCAGATCAAGGCGATGGTGGAGGAGCTGACCCGCCTCGGCTACGCCGAGCCCCAGCTCGACAGCGAGATCGCCGACCCGGTCACCGGCCGGGCGCTCGCGGTCGCCGAGGCGTTCTGGCCCCACGGGCTCCAGCCCGGCCAGGGCAAGCCGGTGGTACTCGAGCTCGACCCGGAGGCGGCCGACCTGCCCAGGCTCGAGGAGCTCGGGTACGAGGTCTTCACCTCGGTCGACGCCCTGCTCGGCTACGCGGAGCGACGCAACAGGAGCGCCGCCGGGGAGACGCCGGCCGAGACGAGGGCGGCCGCCGAGGAGCCGGAGGAGCCCGTCACCGCGGCGGGGTCGTCCGAGGCCGAGTTCGAGAAGGCGATGTGGGAGATCTACACGCGGGCCAAGGACGAGGTGAACTACCACGCCACCTACTTCCGCAGCATGCTTTCCGAGTACGGCGCCGTCGCCACCGCGCGCAAGCTGCTCTCCGCCCCGGCGGTCTCCGACGGCTTCGCCGCCCTGTGGGAACGCGGCCGCCTCGACCTCACCGTCGAGGCCCTGGTCATCCAGGAACGGTTCGCCGACCTGTTCAGCCCGAAGGAGATCGACGTGGCCCGGTACCGGTTGGAGCAGTTCGGGTACGTGTGATCCGAATCTGCCGGTAAGACGCGCAATTTGTTCCGGGCGCCCGTGTGCATTCCGGTCGGAACGGTTACGGATTTTCGGTCAGAGCCCTTGCTTGCGACGTCACGGTCCCTGGCGGGCGTTGGATCGAGGTTGCCTCGCCCGCCAGGGGCTCCTTTTGTGCGGGGAGAACGAAATCCACCGTTGTCGACGGTCGGGCCACCTGAATTGGCTAAGGTTGATCGTGTGGTGCACGAATCATGCCCGGGTCGGAGGCCTTGTACGCCCTGGCAAAGAGGATCGTGGGATCACCGGGGCCACCTGTCGTCACGACTGTTGTTAATTGATTTTGCGTGTATTACGTGCGGTTAGGAGTACTTGAGGTGTCAACGGCCGGTGCAGTGACCGCATGAGACTTCGTCGGCATCTGGCGCTTCTGTTACAGGTTCTGCTGGTCCTGGTGGCGAGCCTGCTGGGCATCGTCACCAACTACGCCACCGAAGCCGAGGACGCACCGGCCTGGCTCAACGTGCTGCAGCAGGTCGCGGCACCCGGCATCGGCGTGCTCATTGTCCTGCTGGTCGTCGGGCACGTGGCGGCCTACCGGCTGGAAAGCCCGCCCCCGCCTCGGCGCTCATGGGACGCGGCACGGCCCCCGTATCCCGGGCTCGACGCCTACACCGAGGACGAGGCCGCGGTGTTCTTCGGCCGCGAGGCACAGATAGCCGATCTGCTGCGTCGGCTGAGCACGTCCACCTCCCGGCCCGCGGACCGGTTCGTCTCCCTGGTCGGCTCCTCCGGGAGCGGCAAGTCCTCGCTCGTACAGGCCGGCGTGGTGCCGCGGCTGCGTGCCCGCCGCTGGGTGATCCTGCCGGCGATGACGCCGGGCACAAACCCGTTAGGCGCCCTGGCCCGGGTTTTGTCGCAGGCGGGCGCCGGCCCGGACGAGGCGGCCGTCTCCCCGCGGGTACGCCAAACACCCCACATGCTGCCCGCGCTGCTCCACCAGAAACGTGCCAAGACGGGGGAACGGGTTCGGCGCATGCTGCCCGTCGGCGGCCCGTTCGAGGG
>QGUZ01000351.1 GCA_003242605.1 Actinomycetota bacterium | reverse complement strand
CGGCTGCGCGAGGCGGGGGTGCCCGCCTCGCGCATCGCCGTGACCGTGGACGACCTGCGCGCCTACCTCGCCGACAGCGGCGGTGACCCCGAGGAGGAGTTCGGCCCGGCCGCCGCCTTCGCCGAACAACTCGCCGCGACGGCCGGCCAGGAGGCCGGCGAGGCCGCCTCGGGCGAGCGGTGGACGTGGACCGCCGACATCTTCACCGACCAGCAGCGGCTCAACGAATTCGGCGAGCAGGGCTGGGAGGTGCAGGGCATCGACCGGCTCGGCCGGTTCGTCTGCACCCGCAGCGAGGAGCACCCGCAGCGCTGGGAGTACCGCCGCGAGGTCGTCTCGCCGGTCGGCCGGGACGCGCTCACCGAACGGCTCGCGCCCGAGGGCTGGGAGCCCTGCGGCACCTGGTTCTGCTACGCCTACTACAAGCGCCCCAAGGCCGCGCTCGTCGGCCCGGAGGCGGAGATCGCCAGCCCGCCGCCGCAGCCCGGCCGCCGGATCTTCTTCAGCCCCGCCCTGTACGGCTTCGCCGCCGTCTACTTCGTCGTCGCGCTGGTGCTCGCGCTGACCGTGCTCCCCCTGGTCCAAGGGGCGGCCGGCGACGACGAGCCGGGCACGCTGGTCGGCATGGTCGTCGGCGCGGCCTCCTCGCTCGTGGTCTTCGGCGGGGCCGTGGGGGTCGCCTTCCTCGTCCGCCGGCGGCGCCGGCGGCGCTGAGCCGTACCGGTGCGGCCCGGTCACCGCGGCGGGGCGGTGCGCAGCGGGCCGCGTCGTGCTCGGTCGCCGGGGCGGCTCGGCCACCCCGGCGATCGCGAGCGCGGCCGCGTGGCCGGGGCCGGCGAGCAGGCGCACGAGCCGGCTCACGCGCGGACGACCGTGAATCGGCCGGCGGTGCGCGTGGCGCCGGTAGGCGAGCGCCCGGGCGGGCTCCTCGGCGGTGAACGGCTCCCGGTGCCTGGGGCGGGCGGCGTCCGGCCGCGTCCGCCAGGCCTCGCAGACCACGCTCGCCTCCGCACGCACGCGTTGCCGCCGCACGCGCGGTGCCGGGCGGGGGCCGTGCGGCCGGGTCCCCGATCGGTGCGAACCGGTGACCTGGTGATACGGGGGATAGGGTGACTAAAGTCAGTACTTCGGTCACGTGCCGGTAGGAGCCGAAGGTGGACGCGCAAGCCCTGGAGCGGATCACCGCCATCGCCGACCCCATCGAGCGCGCCCGCGCGATCAGCAGGGCGATCGCCGCCGAGCAGCGCATGGTCACCGAGCTCGCCCGGCTGCGCCGCGAGGCGATCGCCGAGGCGCAGTCCGCGGGCATGCGCCAGGAGGAGATCGCCCGCCTGCTCGGGGTGTCCCCGGGCCGGGTGTCGCAGATGCGCCCCACGGCGGCGCGGAGCGGGAACGGGCAGCCCCCGCCGGTGATCGTGCAGCGGGCGCTGCCGACCGACCCCGCGGTGCGCGGCTCGGCCTCCCTCTTCGTCACCGAGGCCGAACGCCAGGGCATCCGGGCCGACCGCCGCATGCTCTACGTCGGGCCCGAACCGGCACCCGCCCCGGTCGCCGAGGCGCTCGGCGTGGCGGCCGGCGCCGACGTGCTCGCCCGCCGCAAGCTGCTGATCGCCAACGACGTCCCGGTGCGCGTCGCCACCAGCTTCTTCCGCCTCGACCTGTTCGGCGGCACGCCGATCGCCGAGGCCGGCGACTTCGTCCGGCCCAGCCTCCAGGCGGCCATCGAGGCCCTCGGCTACCGGTTCGGCCACGCCGAGGAGCACCTGGTCGCCCGGCCGCCGGCCGGGACCGAGGCCGAGACGCTGCGCCTCGACCCCGGCGAGTGGGTGGTCGAGGTGCTGCGCACCTCCTTCGCCACCGACGGCACGCCCGTGCACTGCCTGCAGACCGTGTGCGCGGCCTCCCGGCACGTCTTCCCCATCGGCCAGGTGGCGGGCGCCGACGAGTTCTGAGGCCCGGCCGCCGAGGCCCGATCTGGGGCTCGGCGCGCGGCGCCGCGCCGCGCGGCCCGGGCCGTTCCCGCCCGGTTCGGTTTTTCCGCGGATCTCCTATACACTGGCGTGGCGCCGCGCGGGCGAGATCCGCGGGCACGGGGCTATAGCGCAGTTGGTAGCGCGCCTCCATGGCATGGAGGAGGTCTGGGGTTCGAATCCCCATAGCTCCACAATCCGGCCTGATCCGTCCACCGCTCCGGTGGTACGGCAGGCCGTTTCTGTTATCCGGGCGTCCGCGGCGGCCGGGGCCGCGGCGGGCGTGCCGTACCCGCCGCGGGCGGGCCGGGTGGGCACCGGGTGATCCGTCCGGCGGAGGAATCGGCGACATCGGATAAAGGAGCAGTGCTTTCGGGGGCATGCATTCCACCGCCGACTGTCACAACCTTTTGCTTTCCCGCGCGAAAGCGGCGGCCCGCCCGCGGGATTCCCGCCGGGCGGAACGCGGGCCGCTTCCCGCGGCGCGCCGAGCGTGTCGCGCGGCGGGGGACCGCCGGTGGGAGGCCGGATCCGCGGGCGGTGGTGCGGGCGTGACGCGGGTGCGCGCGGATTCCCGAGTGGCATTGGTGCGCGCAGGTTTACGTGTTATCTGCTGAGCATTCCGTGATCGCCGTCAACACTTGAACAGCCCGTGACGCATGGGCATAGTGGAGCAACCGTAGGTGTAAACACCACGTCGTCACGTGTCGGGGCCGGGCCCGCCCCGACGGCTGTCGGTGCCCCCAGTCGCACGAATGGACCTGACCGATGCACTCCCCCCCACCGATCCGTACCAAGCTCCTCCGGATCCTGCTGGTACCGCTGATCTCGATGGTCGTCCTGTGGGGGTTCATCGCCTACTCGAACGCTGACGAGCTCGTCGGGGCGAACCGGTTCGACGACCGCTGGCTGACCACCGGCGCCCCCGCGCTGCGGCTCGCCGAGGAGCTGCAGGACGAGCGCCGGGTCACCGCCGAGACCCTGGGCCGCGCCGCGCCGGAGGTGGCCGCCCAGCGCAAGGCCACCGACGAGGCGGTGCGGCGGCTGCGGCAGGCGGTCACCTCCGACCCCGCGCTCACCGAGTCGACAAGGGCCGCCGCGGCGCGCATGCGCCGGCTGCTGCGCCCGCTGGAGTCGCTGCCGCAGCTGCGGGCGCAGATCGACGAGGGGCGGCTGAGCTCGCCGTACCGGATCGTCGAGGCCTACAGCGGGCTGATCGAGGAGGTGTACCGCAGCCTCGGCAACCGCGACCCGGAGGGCGAGGTGGCGAACGTCCCCGAGATCCGCGCCGCCACCTCCTACGTCGACAGCGCCGAGTACCTGGCCCGGGAGCACGCGCTGCTCGCCGCCGCGCTCCGGGCGGGCTCGATGAGCGGCGCCGACCGGGCGGCGTTCGTCGCCGCGTTCACCGCCCGCCGCGACGCGCTCGCCGCCGCGCTGCGGGACGCCGGGCCGTACCTGCGCCCGGCCGTGGACGAGCTCACCGCGGGCGTGCCCTACAAGCGGATCACCCAGGTGGAGGACCGCGTCCTCGCCTGGGACGGCACCGGCCGGCCCCCCGCCGCGGCCCAGTGGCGTGACGACGTCGAGGCCGTCACCGCGGCGATCCGGCAGGGCGCCATGCGGGAGCTCGCCCGGGCCACCGACGAGCAGGAGGTGCTGCGCACCCGCGCGGCCGTGGTGGCGAGCCTGATCCTGCTGCTCGGCGCGGGGGCCGTGGCGCTGTCGATCTTCCTGTCCTACCGCTTCACCAACTCGGCCGTCGCCGAGTTCCGGCGGCTGCAGGAGGCCGCCGCCCGGATGGCGCGGGAACGGCTGCCGCGGGTGGTGGAGCGGCTGCGCAAGGGCGAGGACGTCGACGTCGAGGAGGAGGCGCCCGAGCTGCCGCCGGCCGACACCGCCGAGTTCGACGAGGTCGTCAAGTCGTTCACCGCGGTGCAGCGGACCGCGCTCGAGGCCGCGGTCGGCCAGGCGACGCTGCGCAAGGGCATCGCCCAGGTGTTCCTCAACCTCGCCTGGCGCAACCAGGTGCTGCTGCAGCGGCAGCTCACGCTGCTCGACGCGATGGAGCGGCGGGTCGAGGAGCCGGACATCCTCGAGGACCTGTTCCGGCTCGACCACCTCACCACCCGCATGCGCCGCCACGCGGAGAACCTGATCATCCTCGCCGACGCGGCGCCCGCTCGCCGCTGGCGGGACCCGGTGCCGCTCTACGACCTGGTCCGCAGCGCGGTGCTCGAGGTCGAGGACTACACCCGGGTCACCGTCGCGCCGATGCCGGACGCGCCCATGCTCGTCGGCTCGGCGGTCACCGACGTGATCCACCTCGTCGCCGAGCTCGTGGAGAACGCCACCGTGTTCTCCCCGCCCGACACCACGGTGACCGTGCGGGGCACGAAGGCGGCCAACGGCTTCGCGCTCGAGATCGAGGACCGCGGCCTCGGCCTCAACCCGGCCATGCTCGAGGAGCTCAACGCGCGGCTCGCCGACCCGCCCGAGTTCGACCTCGCCGACAGCGACCGGCTGGGCCTGTTCGTGGTGGCCCGGCTCGCCAACCGGCACAACATCAAGGTCCGGCTGCGGCCGTCGCCGTACGACGGCACCACCGCGATCGTCATGCTGCCCACCACGCTGCTCGCCACCCCGGAGATGGCCGACCCCGGCAGGCCCGCGCCGGCCGCCGAGGCGGGCCGGGACCTGCGGGCGCGGCGGCCGCTGCGGGCGCTGAGCACGGTGCCGGAGACGCGGGCCGCCCCCGGCGCCGCCCCCACCGCGCCCGCCCCGCCGGGGGAGGCCCCGTCGGCCGCCGCCCTGACCACCGACACCGCCATCCCCACGGCGAGCCCGGCGGCCGGGGCGCCCGCCGCGGCGG
>QGUZ01000350.1 GCA_003242605.1 Actinomycetota bacterium | reverse complement strand
GGGTGGGCCCGGGGGGGGGCGGGGCCGGTGGGGGGGGGGGCCCGGCGGCCGCGGCGGGGGCATGCCGGGCCCGGGGGGCTCGGGGGCCGCCGGCTCGGTGCGCGCCGGCTCCGCGGTCTCCGGCGCGGTGGGTTCCCCCGCCGGAGGCTCGCCGGAGGGGGAGGGCGGAGCCGGGCGCTCGTGCCCGGTGGGCGCGGCGTGCGGTGCGGCGCCCGGCTCCGGCCCGGCCGGTGGCGGCGCGCCCTCGGGCGGCCGCGCGCCGTGCGGCGGCCCCGTGCCCGGCGGCGGTGCGCCCTGCGCCCGGTCGGGCGGGGTCGCGCCGCGGTCCTGTCTGTTCTGTCCAGCCATGATCCGTCCGAGGTCGGTGGGAAGGGCCGCGCCGGCCGGCGCGGCCCGCGGTCACTCGTCCGAGCTGGTGAACTCGGCGTCGATCACGTCGTCGTCCGGGCGCTGCCCGTCGCCGCCCGCCGCGGGGCCGCCGGGCGGCGGCCCGCCCGGGCCGGGGGCGACGGCGGACAGGCCGTGGTACACCTGCTGCAGCTCGCCGGTGAGGGTGCGCAGCCGGTCGAGCGGCGCCTCCTCCTTGATCGCCTGCCGGGCGTCGGCGACGAGCGTCTCCGCGCGGGCCCGCTCGTGCACGGGCACCGCGTCGCCGAGCTCGCGCAGCCGCCGCTCCACCTGGTAGGCGGCGGAGTCGAGGGTGTTGCGCGCGTCGATCAGCTCGCGCAGCCGGGCGTCCTCGGCCTGGTGGCGCTCGGCGTCGGCGATCATCCGCTCGATCTCGGCGGGGTCGAGGTTGGAGCTGCCGCTGATCGTGATCCGCTGCTCGGCCCCGGTGTCCTTGTCCTTCGCCGACACGTCCAGGATGCCGTTGGCGTCGATGTCGAAGGTGACCTCGATCTGCGGCACCCCGCGCGGCGCGGGCCGGATGTTCTCCAGCCGGAACCGGCCGAGCACCCGGTTGTCCGCGGCCCGCTCCCGCTCGCCCTGCAGCACGACCACGTCCACCGCCCGCTGGTTGTCCTCGGCGGTGCTGAAGATCTCGGTACGGCGGGCCGGGATCGTGGTGTTCCGCTCGATGATCTTGGTCATCACCCCGCCCATCGTCTCCACGCCGAGCGAGAGCGGGGTGACGTCGAGCAGCACGACGTCCTTGAGCTCGCCGCGGAGCACCGCGGCCTGGATCGCCGCCCCGATCGCCACCACCTCGTCGGGGTTGACCGTCATGTTCGGGTCCTTGCCGCCGGTGAGCCGCCGGACCAGGTTCTGCACGGCGGGCATCCGGGTGGCCCCGCCGACGAGGATCACCTCGTCGATGTCGGCCGCGGTGGTGCGGGCGTCCCGCAGCGCCTGCTCGACCGGGCCGCGGCAGCGCTCCACCAGGTCGGCGGTGAGCTGCTCGAACGTGGAGCGCATGAGCGTGGTGTTGAGATGCTTGGGCCCGGAGGCGTCGGCGGTGATGAACGGCAGGCTCACCTGGGTCTGCGCCACCGACGACAGCTCCACCTTCGCCTTCTCGGCCGCCTCGAACAGCCGCTGCAGCGCCTGCGGGTCCTGCCGCAGGTCGATGCCGTGCTCGCGCTGGAACTCGTCGGCGAGGTGGTCGACGATGCGCCGGTCGAAGTCGTCGCCGCCGAGGTGGGTGTCGCCGCTGGTGGCGCGCACCTCGACCACGCCGTCGCCGATGTCGAGGATGCTCACGTCGAAGGTGCCGCCGCCGAGGTCGAAGACGAGCACGGTCTCGTTCGCCTTCTTGTCGAGCCCGTAGGCGAGCGCGGCCGCGGTCGGCTCGTTGATGATCCGCAGCACCTCCAGCCCGGCGATGCGCCCGGCGTCCTTGGTGGCCTGCCGCTGGGCGTCGTTGAAGTACGCCGGGACGGTGATCACCGCCTCGGTGACCTTCTCGCCGAGGAACCGGGAGGCGTCGTTCACGAGCTTGCGCAGCACGAGCGCGGAGATCTCCTCCGGCGCGTACTTCCGCCCGCGGATGTCGAACCGCACCGACCCGTCGGGCCCCTCGACCACGTCGAACGAGACCGCGTTGCGCTCGCTGGCGATCTCGTCGAACCGCCGCCCGATGAACCGCTTGGCCGAGTAGACCGTGCCCTTCGGGTTGAGGATCGCCTGCCGCCGGGCGAGCTGCCCGACCAGCCGTTCCCCCTGCTCGGTGAAGGCCACCACCGACGGGGTGGTGCGCGCCCCCTCCGCGTTCGGCACCACGGTCGCGTGGCCGTCCTCGGTCGCGGCGATCACGGAGTTCGTCGTCCCGAGATCGATGCCGACTGCTCTGGCCATCGTCCTCCCCTCGTCACGCGCCTCCGTCGTCACCGGGCGGCGGTGTGGTCGGGTTCTCGTGCGGTACGGCCCGGCCGCCCGCCCCGGCCGGAGCGGGGCGGCGGACGGCCGGACGCTCGTGATCGCAGCGGGGGCCGCGCCGACCGGGCCCGGGTCAGCCGCCGCGGAGCCCGGACAGCAGCTCGTGGGCCCTCGCCACCTGGTCGTTCGTGACGAGCACCTCGTAGCGCTCGGCGGTGAGCGAGCTGGTGGACACGAAGTCCCGCTCGCCACCGCTCATCGCGTGCGAGATCAGCCCGAAGATCGCCCCCGCGATCGCACCCCAGATCAGGCCGTACAGCACGAGGGCGATCCACGGGAGCGGGCCCTGGGTGAAGATCCCGAGGAACAGCCCGATCAGCAGGCCGAACCAGGCCCCGCCGACCGCGCCCCGCGCCGCCGCCCGCAGGTAGGTGAGGCGCCCCAGGACGCGTTCGACCGTGCGCAGGTCGACCCCCATGATCAAGGTCCCGGCGACCGGGAACCCGTGGTCGGACAGGTGGTCCACCGCCCGCTGCGCCTGCGCGTAGCTGCGGTAGGTCTCCACGGGCGTGTAGTTCTGCAGGATGGCGTCGATCGACGGCGCGGGCATGTGCCCCTCCTCTGCCGGCGCCGGCTCCGTCGCGGAGCCGGCGCGTTGCGGACGTACGCTCCGCGGGCCGTACGGCCGTTACGCGGAGACCTCGATGTGGCGCGGCCTGGCGGTCTGCGCCTTGGGGATCGTGACCGTGAGCACGCCGTCCCGCAGCTTGGCGTCCACCCGCTCGGGGTCGATCTCGCCGGGCAGCATCGTGCGGAACTCGAACTCTCCGGTGCGGCGGGTACGGCGGTGCATCCGGGCGTCCCGCTCCTCCTCCTTGACCTCGCCCGAAATGATCAGCTCCCGGTCGCTGAGCTGGACGTCGATCTGGTCCTTGGTCACGCCGGGGAGGTCGGCCTCGACGACGAAGCTGTCCTCGGTCTCGCACACGTCGGCGAACGGCATCCACGGGGTCTCCGTCTCCCGCGGCAGCATCATCTCGCCCATGGTCGCGCTGATCAGCCGGTCCAGCCTGTCGTACAGGTCCTGGAACTCGCGCAGCGGCGACAGCGGTGTGATCTCCGTCCGCCCACGGCGACGGGTCAGCATGGTCATCCTGTCTTCCCCCCGTTGACGTGTCCGGGCGTCCGGCCGGTCGCGCACCGGCCGGACGCCGGGGCGTGCACCCGAAGCGACGCCCCTTTCGACATTCGCCCGTCCCGCCGCGGGCCACATCCTCAACTCGGGTGGTTCTTCACGTCCCGCGCCCGCCGCGCGGAAGGGGCGTCGCAGTGGGGGTTTACCGGCGGGCGACCCGGCGTTGGGGCAGATCGGACCGAGCCGGCCGCGCGCCGACGCTAGGAGTGCGCGGTCGTGGGCAGGTCGGGAGGAAACGGGGGCGACGTTGACCGAGGGGTCGCCCCGGCGGGGTGTCCGGGGGGAGGGCCGAGTGCGCGGACGCGACCGGGAGTGGCGCGCCGTCCTCGACCTGCTGCGCCGGGTCGAGGACGGCCGGGCCGGTGCGCTGCTCGTGGACGGCGAGCCCGGCGTGGGCAAGAGCCGCCTGCTCGCCGAGGCCGCCGGACACGCCCGGGCCCGCGGGTTCGCGGTCGCCGCGGCCGCGGCCGAGGAGCTCGGCGAGCTCGTGCCGCTCGCCCCGCTCGTCGCCGCCCTCGGCGTGCCGGTCGCCGGGGACGAGCCGGAGGCGGGCCTCGCCGACCGGCTGCGCGCCGTACTGGAGGAGCGCGCCGCCGCCCGCCCGGTGCTCGTCGCCCTCGACGACCTGCACTTCGCCGACCCCGGCACGCTGATGGCGATCCGCACCCTGGACGGTCGCCTCGCGGGCCGCCGGATCGCGGGGCTGCTCGCCCGCTCCCCGCAGGACGACTGCGCGGCCGGGCGCCTGTTCGCCGCGCTGGAACGGGCCGGGGCCCGCCGCCTCACCCTCGCCCCGCTGCCGGCCGAGGCGATCGCCGAGGTGGCCGCGGCCGAGGCGGGCGCCCCGCCCGGCCCGGACCTGCTCGACCTGGTCGCGGGCGCGGGCGGCAACCCGCGGCTCGTGGTCGACCTGCTCGCCGGGCTGCGCGACGAGAACGCCCTCGACCTCACCGGCGGCGACGCCCGCCCGCGGTCGGCCCGCCCGCCCGAGCGGCTCGGCCGGTTCGCGCGGGACCGGCTCGCCCGGCTCGGCCGCGAGGCCCGCCACCTGGTCGAGCTCGCCGCCGTGCTCGGCCGCCCGTTCACCCCGGAGGACGTGGCCGGGCTGCTCGGCACGACCCCGGCCGCGCTGCTGCCCGCGCTGGAAGAGGCGCTCGGGGCCGGGCTGCTCGCCGCCGACGGCGACGCCATCGCCTTCCGCCACGAGCTGGTACGGCGGGCCATCCTCACCGGCCTGCCCGGCCCGGTGCGGGGCGCCCTGCACCGCCCGGCCGGCGAGCAGCCGCTCGCCTGCGGCGGGCCGCCCGGGGGGGGCGCCCGGCCCCTCGCCCTCCGGGGGGG
>QGUZ01000349.1 GCA_003242605.1 Actinomycetota bacterium | reverse complement strand
TGTTGTGTGGGGTCGTGATTGTATATAAGAGACCGCGCCTCGGCGCCCCCCGGCGCCCCGCCCCTCCCCCGCCCCCCCCGGGGCCCACCCCCCCGGGGGGGGGGGGGCCCCCCCCCCCCCCGCCGTACCGGCGGGTACCGGCACCGGTCCTCCCGGCCGCCTGCGCGCCGCACCGGCGCAGGCCCCGCCCGCCGAACCCCGGGGCACGGCACGGGACCCTCGACCCCGCCCAGGCCCCGGCGGACGGGAACCCGCCGCGATCCCGCGCCCGGGCGGCCCGGTACGAACCCGGGCACCCCGTCCGGCACGCCGGCGATCAAATGCCGGTTTTCTCATTTGTGAGACACCGCGGTCTCACAAATGAGACACCGGGATAATGCCGGTGACAAGGCGCATGACCTCCGGTCATCCCACCGTTTCACATCTGTTACTCGGGCGGCCACGACCGGATCGCGATCGAATGGCCCACCTCCGGCATTCGTGATCTTCGCCGCCGGTTCGGCGTTTTCGCTGGTCAACCCGGCGATACCCGGCGGATTCGATGATCGTGAAACCGTCCGGACGCCGCTCACCCGCTTATGGGACCGGCCCGGCCCAAAGCGCGGCGGGACGAAATCTCTTTCACACTGCGAAAGCCCTGTGGCGGCCCCATTTCGCGAGCCGCATAGTTGCGTGACAAGAGTCACACCGGCCCGGTTCAGGTGACCAACGGGTGACACCGGACCGGCCGGCGCACCGCGCCGCAAAGGAGGGAAGGCCGTGATTTAGGTCGGGCACCAGGACACGGGCCGCCACGCGCCCGCGGCCGAGGCACGGCGCGCGGTCCGCTCATCGTCCCTGATCACGCCGGTCGGCACGGATCGGTGGCGCCGACGACGAACGCTCGCCGCTCCTCCCACTCTTCTCGGACCTGGAGCAGGCCGATAAAGGGGCCGAGGAGCCTATCGATATCCCTGAATCGGTTCGGGCATACGCGCACGCGCATGCCCACACGGCATTCCGTCGTGCCGTGACGCCATTCCCGTCTGCGGTTTTCATGACGAAGGAGCGACGACGTTGCCGTCCCCTCCGCTACTCGAGGTCAAGGATCTGTACGTGCAATTCCCGACGCCCCGGGGTGTCGTGGACGCGGTCACCGGCGTGTCGTTCACGGTCGCGCCGGGAGAGACGGTCGCCATCGTCGGCGAATCGGGATCGGGAAAGAGCGTGTCGTCGCTCGCGGTGATGGGGCTGCTCGGCACGGGCCGTATCTCGTCCGGGTCGGTGCTGCTGCGCGGCGAGGAACTCGTGGGGACGGATCCGGAACGGCTCCGCGAGCTCCGCGGCACCGAAATGGCGATGATTTTCCAGAACCCGATGACCTCCCTCGACCCGCTGTTCACCGTCGGGGATCAGATCATCGAGGCGATCCGCGCGCACCGGAGGGTCTCCCGGCGGGAGGCGCGGGCCCGGGCGCTCGAGCTGCTGCGCGAGGTGGGGCTGCCGGACCCGGAGCGCCGGATCCGCTCCTATCCGCACGAGCTCTCCGGCGGCCAGCAGCAGCGCGTGATGATCGCGATCGCCCTCGCCTGCGAGCCGGCCCTGCTCATCGCCGACGAGCCGACGACCGCGCTCGACGTGACCGTCGAGGCGCAGATCCTCGACCTGCTGCGCCGCATGCAGCGCGACCACGGCACGGCGCTGCTGCTCATCACCCACGACATGGCGGTCGTCGCCGAGATGGCCGACCGGGTCGTGGTGATGTACGCCGGGCAGGTGGTCGAGCAGGGGCCGGTGCGCGAGGTGCTGCGCTCGCCGTACAACCCCTACACCCGGGCGCTCATCGACTCGATCCCGATGCCGACCACGCCGCGGAACCGGCCGATGCCGGCGATCAGCGGCTCGGTGCCCACCCCCGCGCAGCTGCCGCCCGGCTGCCGGTTCCATCCCCGCTGCCCCTCGGCGCAGCGGCGGTGCGGCCGCGAGGTGCCCCCGCTGCTCGAGGTCGGCGTGGGACGGGCGAGCCGGTGCTGGCTGCACGAGACCACCGGCGCGTCGCCCGCCGCCGTCGGAGGCGAGGTGCGTCGTGCCGGCTAGCACCACTAACGGCGCCACCCCGGGCGAGAGCCCGCCGGGGCAGGGCGGATCGCAGAGGGCCGCATTGGCGGAAGGAGGGTCGGATCACCGGATGTCCGATCATGTGACCACGACGGCGGCGGGGAACGGGGCGCTCGCCACCGGACAACAGGCGCGGCCTTCCCCGGACCGGGTCGAGCCGTCGATCCTGTTCGAGGCGCGCGACCTGGTGAAGCGGTTCCGCACCCGCGGGCACACGGTGCACGCGGTCAACGGGGTGTCGCTGCGCATCCCGCGCGGCCGTACGGTTGGGCTCGTCGGCGAGTCGGGCTCGGGCAAGTCGACCGTCGCCCGGCTGGCGCTGCGGCTGCTCGACCCCACCTCGGGCGAGCTCCACTTCGACGGCGTCGACCTGCTGCGCGCCTCGCGGCGCGAGATGCGGGCGCTGCGGCGGCGCATGCAGATCGTGTTCCAGAACCCGCTCGGCTCCCTCAACCCGCGCATGCGGGTGCTGCACGCGGTCGGCGAGCCGCTCGTCGTGCACCGCATCGCCAAGGGCCGGCAGCTGGTGGACCGGGTGGTGGAGCTGCTGGAGAAGGTCGGGCTCAGCGCCGCGGACCTGTACAAGTTCTCCCACCAGTTCTCCGGCGGGCAGGCGCAGCGCATCGGCATCGCCCGCGCGCTCGCCACCGACCCGGACCTGATCGTCTGCGACGAGGCGGTCTCCGCGCTGGACGTGTCGGTCCAGGCCCAGGTGCTCAACCTGCTCAAGCGGCTGCAGGCCGAGCTGGGCCTGTCGTACCTGTTCATCGCCCACGACCTCAACGTGGTGCGGTACATGGCCGACGAGATCTGCGTGATGTACCTCGGGCAGATCGTCGAGCGGGGCGACGGCGACACGCTGTTCGCCGACCCGCGCCACCCCTACACGCAGATGCTCGTCTCCGCGGTGCCGGAGTTCGCGCCCGGCCGCGAGGGCGAGCGGCGGCACCGCGTGGCCCCGCGCGGCGAGCCGGCGAGCCCGAGCAACCCGCCGCCGGGCTGCCACTTCCACCCCCGCTGCTCGAAGGCGACGGCGCGGTGCCGTACCGAGGCGCCCAAGGTCCACCGGATCGCGGACGGCCGCACCGTCGCCTGCCACCTGTACGACCCTGCCGGGGAGGCGAACGGAAAGTGATCGCCTACGCGTTGCGCAGGCTCGGCTACGGGGCCGTGGTGCTGGTCCTCGTCACCGTCATCGTGTTCGTGATCATGCGGCTGGTGCCCGGTGACGCGGTGAGCCTGCAGCTGCAGGAGGTCGGCGCGAGCAAGGAGGAGGCCGACGCGCTGCGCGCCGAGTTCGGGCTCGACGCGCCGGTGTGGGTGCAGCTGTGGCACTGGCTCGGCGGCGTGGTCCAGGGCGACCTCGGCACCTCCTTCTACAGCCGGGAGCCGGTGGTCGACCTGTTCCTCGCCCGGGTGCCGGTCACCGTCCAGCTCGGCCTGCTCGCGATCCTCGTCGGCTCGCTGCTCGGGCTCACCATCGGCGTGATCGCCGCGGTCACCCGCGGCTCGGCGCTCGACGGCACGCTGCGGCTGATCGCGGTGGCGTTCCTGTCGGTGCCGAACTTCGTGGTCGCGCTGCTCGCGCTCACCGCGCTCGCGATCTGGTTCGCCTGGTCGCCGCCGCTCGTCTACGCCGGCCCGACCGAGGACTTCTCCAGCTGGCTGCAGCAGATCGCGATCCCGGTGCTCGCGCTCGGCACCGGCGGCATGGCCGCGGTGGCCCGGCTCACCCGGTCGTCGATGCTCGAGTCGCTCGGCTCGGACTACATCCGCACGGTGCGCGCCAAGGGCGTGCGGGAGAAGACCGTGGTGCTCAAGCACGCGCTGCGGAACTCCACGATGGCCGTGCTCACCCTGCTCGGCCTCGAGCTCGCCACCATCCTCGGCGGCACCGTGATCATCGAGCAGATGTTCGGGCTGCCGGGCACCGGCCAGCTCATCTACCAGGCGGTGCTCGACCGCGACTACCCGGTGGTGGTCGCCTGCACGATCTTCTACTCCGGCCTGTTCGTGATCATGATCATCCTCATCGACCTGCTGTACGCGCTGGTCGACCCGCGGATCCGGCACGGGAGGGCGTTGTCGTGACCCAGGAGAACGTGTTGACCGAGCCGGCGGCTCCCCCGCGGCCGGCCGGCACCCCGCAGGCCCCGCCGCCGCAGCGCCGGACCACCGTGCGGCGCGTGCTGCGCGCGCTGCGCGACTTCGTCCGCGCCCAGCCGCTGGGCGCCGCCGCGCTGGTGCTCATCTGCCTGTTCGTGCTCATTGCGATCCTCGCCCCGGTGGTCGCGCCGTACGACCCGATCGCCCAGCACCGGCGGGACATCCTCGAGCCGCCGTCGGCGGCGTTCCCGCTCGGCACCGACGACCTCGGCCGCGACGTGCTGAGCCGGGCGCTGCACGGCGCCCGCACCTCGCTCGTGATCGGCGTGGTCACCACGCTGCTCAGCCTGGTGATCGGCACCGCGATCGGCGTCGTCTCCGGCTACTTCGGCCGGACGGTCGACATCGTGATCCAGCGGGTGATGGACGCGGTGCAGGCCATCCCCGGCATCGTGCTGCTGCTGTTCATCGCGGTCGTGCTCGGCCCGTCGGTGCGGAACACGATCATCGCGCTCACCGTCGTGATCACACCGTCGTTCAACCGCATCGCGCGCGCCGAGACGCTCCGGGTACGGCAGGAGCCGTACGTGGAGGCCGCGCGGGCCACGGGGGCGAGCACGCCGCGCATCCTCACCCGGCACATCGTGCCGAACATGA
>QGUZ01000348.1 GCA_003242605.1 Actinomycetota bacterium | reverse complement strand
CCCCGGGGGCGGCAGGTCCTCGCCCGTACAGGCCGGCGTGGTGCCGCGGCTGCGCGCCCGCCGCTGGGTGATCCTGCCGGCGATGACGCCGGGCACAAACCCGTTAGGCGCCCTGGCCCGGGTTTTGTCGCAGGCGGGCGCCGGCCCGGACGAGGCGGCGATCTCCCGGCGGCTACGCAAATCACCCGACATGCTGCCGGCGCTGCTCAACGAGATCCGTGCCAAGACGGGGCAACGGTTCCGGCGCATGCTGCTCGTCGTCGACCAGTTCGAGGAGCTCGTCACCTTGGCCGGTGAACGCGACCGGGCCATGTTCCTGGACATCCTTGCGCAAGCCGTCGCCCACGATGCCCGGCTGTCGGTGATCGGCACGATCCGCATCGAGTTCCTCAAGGACCTGCTGGAGACGGCACACGCAGAGCTGTTCCAGAACCCGCTGGCGATCGGCGCGGTGGGCCGTGCCGAGATGCTTCAGATCATCCAGAGGCCAGGCGAACTCGTGAACATGACGTTCGCCCCAGGGCTGCCCGAGATCATCGTGGACGAGGTCGGCAGTAGCGACGCCCTGCCGCTGCTGGCCTACCTGCTGCAGGAGGCGTACTTCGCCGTTGGTCCCGGGGGTGAGGTCACCCAGGAGCGATACCGGGCGCTTGGGGGAGTGGCGGGTGCATTGTCCCGTCAGGCCGATCAGGTCCTGGCCGAACTGCGCGAGGAAGAGGAGCCGGGTGCGATCTTCGCGGTGCTGCTCAAGTTCGTCACCATCGAAGGACAGGAGGCCGCCCGGCGCCGGGTCCCGCTAGCCGAGCTGACCGAGCGGGAACGCCGCGTGGTGGACGCGTTCGTCGACGCCAGACTGCTGGTCACCGGCAGCGAGAACGGCAGGCCGTACGCCCAGGTCGCGCACGAGGCGCTGTTCCGGCTGTGGCCCCCACTGCGTCAGGAGGTCGAGACCCGGATCGAGCAGTTGCGGCGCCGTGCGGAGCTGGAGCGGTGGGCGGCCGACTGGCAACAGTCCGGACGCAGCGAGGACTACCTGCTCACCGGGGAGCGCCTGGCTCTCGCACAGCGGTGGCTGGCCGCCCTGGAAGAGGCCGGACAGGCGTCCGAGCCGGTGCGGGAACTCGTCGATGCCTCGCTGCGCCGTGATCTGGCATTCGTGCGCCGGGTCTCGGACGGCATCGGCCGTTACGTGCTGGCGAACGCCGAGCGGTACCCGGAACTCTCGATCCTGCTGTCGCTGGCGGCACTCGGCGAATGCGCCGAAACCCCGGCGGCGCAACGTGCGCTGATGAGCGCCCTGGCATTCAGCCACCTGCGTCTGGTTCTGGCCGGGCACACCGACGCCGTCCGCGACCTCGCCTGGTCGCCGGACGGCAACCGCATCGGGACCGCGTCCCGGGACGGTACGGCGCGCATCTTCGACGCCGAGACCGGACATTGCGAGCGGGTGCTGGCCGGGCACGAGGGCATGGTCGAGATGCTCGCCTGGTCGCCCGACTCCACCCATGTCGCCACCGCGTCCCGCGACCAGACGGTCCGGCTGTGGGACGTCGCCAGCGGTCGGCAGGTCGGCGTCCTGACCGGTGCCCGGGACATCGTGTGCGCGGTCGCCTGGTCACACGACGGCCGGTACGTGGCGGCGGGTTCGCGCGACAGGGTCGTCCGCATCTGGGACGTCGCGAGCGGTGAGATCACTCACGAGCTGCGCGGACACCGTGGCAATATCTACGGGATCGCCTGGTCGGCCGATGGGAGGCTCGCCACCGCCTCCCACGACCGCACGGTGATCGTGTGGGACGTCACCACGGGCGCACCGTCGCTGACGCTGGAGGGCCACACCGACTTCGTGGAGGGCGTCGCCTGGTCACCGGACGGGACCCGCATCGCCACATCCTCCGGGGACCTCACCATCCGTGTCTGGGACTCGGCGACCGGACGGCAGCGCCTGCTCATCCGCGGCCACACCGATCCGGTGTGGAACGTCGCCTGGTCACCCGACGGGCGGCGCATCGCCTCGGCGTCCGCGGATCGCACGGCCCGCGTCTTCGACGCCGACGACGCCACACCGCTCGCGGTCCTGCGGGGCCACGACGAGACAGTATGGGGCGTCACCTGGTCGCCGGACGGTTCCCGGATCGCCACCGGGTCGGCGGACGGCACGGGGCGTATCTGGGACGTCCAGCCCAGGGGTGCCGAGAAGGTGCTGTTCGGCGGTCTCAGCCGGCCGATGAACCAGGCCGCCTGGTCACCGGACGGCCTCCTCGTGGCCACGGTCGACGATGACGGGGTACTGCGGTTTTGGGATGCCGACACGGGAGCCCCGGCATTTCCGCTCGGCCGTGCCCTCGACACCCGTCACGCCGACCGCATCTATGCGGTCGCCTGGTCGCCGGACGGGTCGCAGGTCGTGACCGGTTCCCGGGACGGGACCGCGAGAATCTGGGGAACCTCCGGTGTGGTGGTTCTCGACCATGAAGGGTCGGTCGTCGAGGCCGTCGCCTGGTCGCCGGACGGGTCGCGGGTCGCCACGGGTGGTCACGACCGTACGATCCGTATCTGGGATGTGAGCACCGCCGGCCTGGCCGGGGTGCTGACCGGCCATCAGGACTGGGTGGGCGGCGTCGCGTGGTCGCCGAGCGGCCGCATGATCGGATCCGTGTCGGACGACCGGACCTGTCGGATCTGGGAGGTGAGCACGGGCGAGCAGCTCACGGTGTTGCGCGGGCACGGAACTGGGTCGACGCCGTCTCATGGTCGCCCGACGAGCGGTATGTCGTCACCGGCGCGGCCGACTGGACGGCCCGTATCTGGGATGTCGCCACCGGGCGGCCTGTCGGGGTGCTGCGCGGTCACGAGGGCCGGGTGCGGGCCGTCGCATGGTCACCAGACGGCTCCCGGATCGCCACCGGCGGGGAGGACCGGACCGTACGGATCTGGGACGCGGCCACCCGTGAAGAGATCGTGGTAAGCGGCGTGCATCAGAACAGGGTGATGTCGGTCGGCTGGTCATCCGACGGACGGCTCCTGCTCAGCTCCTCCTTCGACGGCACCGCTCGCATCTGGCCGGTGACACCGGACTTCGGCCGGTTGCAGGCGATCGCTCGCACTCGCGTCTTCCGGTCACTCACCGAAGACGAGCGTCGCCGCCATCTGCTTCCGGTGAAGTCCTGATCAGATGACGGTTTCGACCTCTCGGACCTCGGTCTCCACAAGGTAGTCGTCCGGGTCGAGGTTCATGCTCTCCCGCTCGGGAGAGGACCAGTACTGCCTGTTGCGCTCGGCGAAGCCCTCCGGCCCGTCATAGGAGATCACCCAGATGAACCGGTTGCGCTCGCGGTCGAGCCAGGCGCCCTGGATCTCGAAGCCGAACTTCAGCCGCAGGGGAACGATGAGTTCCCGCCACTTCGCGGCCCACTCATCCAGCAGCCCGTCACGCACCGTGTAAATCCGAAGCTGAGTCGTCCGGGGCATCCTCTCCTCGCCTCCGGGCACGCACTGCACTGCGGCCCATCGAGGTCACTTAGGAGACGAGGATAATCGCCGCCGCGCAGAACCGGGACGAAAACCGGCGGCGTTGAGCCGTACTGCGTTGTGATCCAGGGTGCGCCGAATGACGATGTATGCGGGTGCGTCAGGTGCCGCCGTCCGTTCTCATTCAGGGTTCTCGCGGTCCTCAGCCGGCGGAGTTGTGCCGTTTTTCTGGGGCGAAGACAATGCGTTGTTCGCCAGCTGTTTGAGCAGCGGACCGATGGTTCCGCGGGCATCTATCGTGTCGCCGCTTAGGAGTACTTTTGCACCCCATTGCGCCAGATCGCCCTTCCCGTTCTTGGCGAGCGCCTCGAGACTTCTGGCGGCGTTCGCATTCCAGTTCCTGTCGATCTTCCAGTAGTGCAGCAGCTCAATGCAGAGACGCTCGCCCATGCAGGGGTGGGGTTCGGCCGTGTTCTCCAGTCTCGTGATCGCCTGTCCTACTCTCCGCAGGGCGTCGTCGGTCGTCGCCCGCATCTCGATGGTGACTCTGGTCACGTCATCGACGACACTCCGGAGATCGTCCAGGAACCTCTTACGCTCTTCGTGTAGTTTGCGTCTTTCCTCCCTCAGCTCCGCCAAGATGCGGGGCGGCCAAACCTTCGCGAACATGCCCAGGCGCCGCGAAGGAGGGCCGCCGTTTGACGTCCCGGTTTCAGCCATTCGTCCCTCGCCTTATACGAATGCCCTCACCTATGGATATTAGACGGACCGAAACCCGGTGACCAGGCAGTGTTTTCTGACCTCATTGACAGGGCGAAGATCGCGCGCCGTTATCCGGCGGAGGAGATGTGAAAACGGAGAGGCTGAGGAGATTGCAGTGGCGATTCGACCGCTGGGCCCTAGTCGCGAATAGGGTCGGGAGTCTCCACCGCGAGTCGCCGCGAGGCGATGACGGCCGCCTCACGGGTAGGGGAGGCCCGTTCGCGGGCCGGTGTGGACGGCGGGTGCGGACACCAGGGACCGGGGGTGAGGGTGGTGTTCTTCCAGCAGTTCTACCTGGAGTCGCTGGGGCACGCGTCGTACCTGGTGGGGGACGAGCGGACCGGCAAGGCGCTGGTGTTCGATCCGCGGCGGGACGTCGACGTCTATCTTGCGGCGGCGCGGGCGGCTGGGGTGCGGATCGCGTACGCGGCCGACTCGCACGGGCACAACGACTATCTCTCGGGGCTGATCGAGCTGCGGGGGCGGGCCGGGGCCGAGCTGTGGGGGTCGGCCGTGGCCGAGCTCGGGTATCCGCACCGGGCGCTGCGGGACGGGGAGGTCGTCGAGGTCGGCGACGTGGGAGTGGAGGTGTGGCACACCCCTGGGCATACGCCCGAGCACATCAGCCTGGTGCTGTACG
>QGUZ01000347.1 GCA_003242605.1 Actinomycetota bacterium | reverse complement strand
TCGGCGAGCGCGTCGAGGTCCCACATCTCGCCGACGAGCAGGCCCATGTGCGGGATGACGACCTGGTGGAGCGGCTGGAAGGCGTTCTCGAACTCGTTGGGCCGCACCTCGAAGCCCCAGGTGTCGGTGGCGATCGCGGCGATCTCGGTGCGGTGCAGCCACCCGGCGGTCCAGAACGACAATCCGGGCGCGGGGCCGCCGGCGTACTCGCCCCAGCCCTCCCGCTTGGCCCGGGTGAGCTGGCCGGTGCGCACGCACACGATGTCGCCGCGGCCGATCTCCACGCCGTGCGCCTCGGCGGTGGCCTGCAGGTGCTCCTCGGTGATGGCGAAGCCGTCGGGCAGCTCGCCGTTATCGCCGATCACCCGGCCGACGTCGAGCAGCACGCCGCGGCTGGCGACCGGCGAGGCCAGGTTCTCGATGCCGGTGACCTTGTCGCCGTCGGTGGTGACCACCTTGTCGGCGGGGCGGCCGTTGTAGGCGACGCCGTGGTCGAAGATGTGGCCGAGGCCGTCCCACTGGGTGGCGCACTGCAGCGGCATGATGATCATGTCGTCGGCGCCGCCGATGCCGTGCGGCATGTCCCGCTCGCCGTGCACCACGTCGAGCCCCGTGCCGAGCATGACGTGGACCGGGTTGTTGCGCTTGCGCCAGCCGCGCTGCGGGCCGTCGGCCTGGAAGCGCATCGACAGCGAGATCGACACGCCCTTGCGGACCAGGGTGGCGGCCTGGCGGCGCTTGGCCTCGTCGATGAAGTTCACCGTGCCGAGGACGTCGTCCTGCCCCCAGCGCCCCCAGTTGGAGTACTTCTTCGCGGCCTCGGCGACCGCGGCCTCGGCGCTGATGCGCTCGCTCATCGCTCCTCCTCCGCGACGCACCGGTTGCGCTGCACGCCCAGCCCGGTGATCGTGCCCTCCATGACGTCGCCGGGA
Source organism: Actinomycetota bacterium (assembly GCA_003242605.1). Taxonomy (GTDB): domain Bacteria; phylum Actinomycetota; class Actinomycetes; order Streptosporangiales; family Streptosporangiaceae; genus Thermopolyspora. Next base: position 3,941 of record QGUZ01000347.1, on the reverse strand, counting down.
CGCAGCAGGCGGCCATGGTGCAGGCCATTCCCGGCCGGGCTGCCGGTGAGCACGAGGTCGCCGGGAAGCAGCCGCACGGTCTGCGAGACCGCGGAGACGATCCGCGCGACGCCGAAGATCATGTCCTTGGTGGACTCGTCCTGCATGACCTCGCCGTTGAGCCGCAGCGTCACCTGCAGGTCGCCGGGGTCGCCGACGAACGCGGCGGGCACCAGGTACGGCCCGAGCGGGGTGAACGTCGGCGCGTTCTTGGCGCGCAGCCAGTCGGCGCCGATGTCGCCGACGTCCTTGCGGAACACCGCCTCCCGGGCGGTGATGTCGTTGGCGATCGTGTAGGCGGCGACGTGCTCCAGGGCGTGCTCCGGGCTCACCCGGAACGCCGGGCGGCCGATCACCGCGGCGAGCTCCAGCTCCCAGTCCGGCTTCTGGCACCAGGACGGGATCACCACCGGGTCGTACGGGCCGGTGATCGAGGACGGCAGGCCGAGGAACACGTACGGCTCGCCCTCGGCGGCGCGGCGGTCCATCATCGCCGCGGCCTCGGCGCGCACCTGCTCGGGCGGCCGGCCGTCCGGCGGCTCGTGGGCCACCACGAGGTCGATCACGTGGGTGCGGTAGTTCGCCCCGGCCTGGAACATCTGGCGGGGCTCGATGGGGGCGTGCACCCGCAGCTCGGACCACGGCCGCCACTCCCCCGCGGCCGCGCCGGCGGCCTCGGTGAGCAGCGGCAGCACGTCGTCCCAGCGCTCCAGCAGCGCGCGGGTGGTGGGTTCGGGCAGGTCGAGCTCGGGCACGGTACGCAGGTCGAGGACACGGCCGTGCGCGACGAGGCCGGGGAATGCCGGACCGTCTCCGGCCGAGAAGGTGCCGAGCGCGAACGGGCCCGCAAACGACGGAGATGTTTCCACGACGTTTCCCTCCGATTGCGGTGCCCTTAACCTTGGACCCAAACGCACCGATCAGGGAAATCGATTCTTAGGATCACCGTCATCCATCGCATGGATGATGCGGTGGCCGGAGCGAAGGGCTGCCGTGAACCTGGAAAGGCTCGACCTCAACCTGCTCGTCGCGCTGCGCGCCCTGCTGGAGGAACGCCACGTCACCCGGGCCGGGGCCCGGATCGGCCTGAGCCAGCCCGCGATGAGCGCCGCGCTCGCCCGGCTGCGCCGCCACTTCGCCGACGAGCTGCTCGTCCGCAAGGGCAACCGCTACGAGCTGACCCCGCTCGGGGCGGCGCTGCGCGACCCGGCCGCGAACGCGTACGCGATGCTGGAGCGCCTGTTCGCCGCACGCACCGGGTTCGACCCGGCCACCGAGCGGCACGAGTTCACGCTGCTCTCCTCCGACTACGGCGTCGCGGTCTTCGGCACCGCGCTCGCCCGGGCCGTGCAGCGGGTGGCGCCGCGCGTGACGCTGCACTTCCGGCAGGTGACGCCGGAGGCGGTGGACAAGCCCGAGAGCGGGCTCGGCGGGGTGGACGGCATGCTCATGCCGCACGGCATCGTCAGCGGCCTGCCCGCCGTGGACCTGTACGAGGACGAGTGGATCTGCCTCGTCGCGGCGGACAACCGCGAGGTCGGCGAGCGGCTCACCATGGACGACCTGGCCCGCCTGCCGTGGGCGGTCTACCAGCGCGCGTACGACACCCCGGTCAACCGGCAGCTGTCGATGCTCGGGCTGGAGCCCCGGGTGGAGGTGTCGGTGCCGAGCTTCCAGCTGCTGCCCTCGCTCGTCGCCGGCACCCGCCGGGTCGCCATCGTGCAGCGGCGGCTCGCCCACCAGCTCCGCCACGTCGCGCCGGTGCGGCTGCTGCCGTGCCCGTTCCCCGCGGTCACGCTGCGCGAGGCGCTGTGGTGGCACCCGGTGCACACGCACAACGCGGCCCACGCCTGGCTGCGCGGCATCGCCGCGGAGACCGCCGCCACCCTGCCCGATCTCGCCACCCTTCCCCCGCTCGACTGACCGGCCCGGCCCGCCGTACGGCCGGCGCGACCGGCCCAGGGCTCGAGGGCCGCCTCGGTCCGGCGTGGCGGAGGCCGGGTGACGACCGAGTGACGCCGCGGCGACATCCGGCGTTTGTACATTCGTACATGTACATGTGTACATGAGGGAGGACCGGATGCCGCTCGTGTTCCTCACCCTGGCGATCTGCGCGGAGGTGCTCGGGACGACCCTGCTCAAGCTCAGCGCGGGCTTCACCCGGCCGTGGCCGGCGCTCGGCTCGCTCGGCGCGTACGGGCTGTCGTTCGCGCTGCTCGCGCAGGCGCTCCGCGGCATGGGGGTGGGCGTCGCCTACGCCATCTGGTCCGGGGTGGGCACCGCGCTGATCGTGCTGATCGGGGTGGTGTTCCTGCGGGAGCCGATCACCCTCGTCAAGGTGACGGGGGTGGCGCTGGTGGTGGCCGGGGTGGTCACCCTTCAGCTCGGTGGTGCACATTGACCCACGTGCGACGCAACCCGGAGGAACGGAGACGCCGGATCATCGAGGCGGCCTGCGAGCTCATCCCCGAGGTGGGCGTGGCCGGGCTCACCCACCGGCTGGTCGCCGCCCGGGCGGGGGTGCCGCTCGGCGCGACCACCTACTACTTCAGGTCGCTCGACGAGCTGGTCGAGGCCGCGCTCGCCGCCGCGGCCGAGGTCACCACGGCCTGCCTGCGCGAGTGGGGCGAGGCGCTCGCCGCGAGCCGCGACGTCACCGCCACGCTGGTCCGGCTCGTCGCCGACTACCTGCAGGACCACGTGCGCATGCGCACGTGGAACGAGCTGTACGCGGCGGGCGGCCTGCGGCCCGAGCTGCGGCCGCTCGCCCGCCGGTGGAGCGACGGGCTGACCGAGCTGCTCGCCGAGCACGTCGACACGACGGCCGCGCGGGCCGCCGCGGTGTTCATCGACGGCGCGCTGCTGCACGCGCTCATCCACGACCGGCCGATCGACGGGGAGACCCTCGGCCGCTCGCTCGCCGCGATCCTGGGCACCCGCCCGGCGTGACGGGGCACGGCGGCGGCCATGCCCCGTCGCGGCGCCCCTGGCGGGACGCGCGGGAGCGCCCCGCGGACGCTCAGACGCCCTTGGTCTCGCCGTCGAGCTCGGCGGCGATCTCGGCCCGGATCGCGTCCATGTCGAGGGCGCGCACCTGGCCGATCAGCTCCTCGAGCGCGTGCGCGGGAAGGGCGCCCGGCTGGGCGAAGACCACGATCCCGTCGCGGATCGCCATGATCGTGGGTACGGCGGTGATGTCGAAGCCCTCGGTGAGCGCCGGCTCCGCCTCAGTGTCGATCTTGCCGAACTTGATGTCGGGGTGCTTCTCCGAGGCCTCCTCGAAGATCGGCGCGAAGGCCTTGCAGGGGCCACACCACGAGGCCCAGAAGTCCAGCAGGACGATGCCCTCGTCGGCGATCTCGTTGAAGTTGTCCTCGGTTACCTGGATCGTCGCCACAGCGACTCCTGTCTTGTGTGCGTTGCGTTCGAGTGTGCTGCGCTCGAAGGCTTAACCCTTACCCGTGCGCGCGCATTCCATCCTTCCCTACGGCGCGGCCGGGCGAGCCGAAACGGTGGATTCCGCTACCCGCGAACGAGGCCGCACGCGGCGCGGCCACCCGTCTCGCGCACCGGGCGCCGCGGGCGCGCCGGCGCGGCCGGATCAGGGACGGGGCCGCGCCACGGGGGGAGGATGCCGGAGGGTGGCCGCGGGACCGCGGCGCGCCCACCCGGCCGGCCGTTCCCGAGCCGCGGGCCTGCCGCGCCGGCGCCCCACGAACCGTCCCGCGGTGCGGCCCGCCGCGACATCCGGCGCGGCAGCGGGGCATGCCCGGCGGGACGCCCGCCGCGCGGGGCACGGCAGCACGAACGGGAACCGTGCGCGACGACCCGGGCGGGGTCGCGGCCTGTGTGCCCGCCCGCGGGGGCGGGCCGCCGGCCGCCCCGCCCCCCCTCGCGCGCCT
>QGUZ01000346.1 GCA_003242605.1 Actinomycetota bacterium | reverse complement strand
GGCTGGAGAACCGCACGGTCTTGTCCTCGGCACCCGCGGTGGACGGCGTGGCGCGGCCCGAGTTGACCAGGTCGGCGAGGTTCTTGCTCTGCCGGGTCGGCAGCGGGGGCGGCGCGTCGGAGGAAGCGGCGGGGGAGGAGGCGTCGGCCGGACGCGGCGAGCCCTGCTTGCCGCCGGAGTCGCCGAAGCCGCTCTCGTCGGCGCGGACCCGGGACCAGTAGTCGTCGTCGTAATCGTCGGAGTCGCCCCAGTCGTCGTCGCGCTTTTTGCGGCCGCCCGAGCCCTTGCCGGAGGCCTTGCCGCCGGAGTCCTTGTTCCCGGACCCCTTGCCGCCGGAGCTCTTGCCGCCGGCGCCCTTGCCGAGGGAAGGCCGAAGGGAGCGGCGGCGTTCCTTCGGCTCGTCGTCATCGTCGAGCGAGTCGAAGTCCTCCGGGAAACTTTCGAAGAACGTGTCCTCCGCGGGCCGGGTCAACAGCCGCTTGGTCTTGCCCTCGGCCATGGCCTTGATGCGCTCGGGAGTCAGGTTGCTCTCCCGCCGCCTACCCGACCGGATGCCGATGGTCACGATGGCGACCACCAGGAACACCACGGCGCCGAGGCCCACAATGATCGCTATCATCGCACCGTCCTTGTGGCCGTGCGGGCCATGGCCGTCCAGAGGCGCCGGCGAGATCGCGCGGCCATCAACGCGATCTTCCCCCTTCGATCACCTGCGCGCAGAGATTGGATCTGATTGTGTCCGACCACTATGACCGCTGTCACACCTTAAGTGAAGATCTGATAACCATTGCATCCTCCGTGCGGAGCGCCCTCACTCGATGCCCGTGGCCGTGATGCGGCCCCGGGCGATGGTGTGATTCGCGATGGCCGGCAGGGTCTCCGTCAGCCGGGCACCCTCCTCCAGATCCAGCCTCGTGTCGAGCGCATAGACACTGAACCGATAGCTGTCGCCGTCCCGGCACGGCGGGTCGTAGCCCACCTTGCCGCTGGTCACGCGGCCCTGCCGGGCGCCCTGCGGCACACCGTTCTCGATCAGCACGGTGGTGCGGTGGTCGATGTTGAACACGACCCAGTGCACCTCCGAGCCGTCCGGCGAACTCGTGTCGGCCACGAGGGCGATCGACTTGGCCGTGGAGGGAATGTTCGACCAGCGCAGCGGGGGGTTGTTCCCGCTGTTGCAGGCGTACTCCCTCGGCAGGGGAGCCCCGTCGCGGAACTGCGAGCTGGTCACGGTCACCGAGTCCAGCGGCCGGTCCGCGCCGGCGGTACCACAACCGGACACGGCGGCCCCCACGGCCACCAGCATCACCGCGAGGCTCCTGCGTCCGGCCTTTCTCCCCTGCCCCATGGTGGACGATGCTACGCGCAACTGAGGCCGCTCCTGACCGGATCGCGCGCATCGGTGGGCTAGGCGGCCGGGACAAGTGCACCGAGAGCCCAGAATCAGGGCAGGTGGCGCCGTGTGCCGGGGGTGAGATTGCCCACAGGTGGCGGGATCCCGATCGGATCCCGCGCCCCGGCCGTGCCTGTACGGCGTGCACGCAGGCGTGCGTGAACGTGCAACCGGGCCGCCCCGGCCCGCGGACGCGGCCGCGCCGCCGCGCGCGGACGGGCGCACGGCGGCGCGGACCGGGTCCGGGTACGGCACGGCGCCGCGGATCAGCGCTCCCAGGGCGGGGTGGCGTCGCGCAGGGCGGCGCCGGCCGCCGGCCGCGCCGCCGCGGCGTCCGCTTCGCCCTGCGCGGTGCCGCAGATCGCCGCGACGTAGTGCCGCGTCCACGCGGCCTGCCCGGCCGCGGCCTCCGGATGCCACATGGTGTTGATGCCGGACGACGCGGTCCTGGCGCCGTCCTCGGTCGCGCCGGCGAGGGTGAGCATGCCGATGACGCCGCCGTCGTGGCCCCACACCGGCCCGCACGGCACCGTGAAGCGGATGAGCCCGAGCCCGTAGTCGACCGCCTGGTCCTCCAGGCCCGGACCCATGACGACCGGCACCGTGGCGCGCATCTCGGCGAGCCGCTCCCGGCTGATCAGCCGCCCGCGGGCCAGCGCGGTGAAGAACCGGTTGAGGTCGTCCACCGTCGACACCAGGGCGCCCGCCGTCCCGGCCCAGGACATGTCGAAGACGCTGAAGTCCCGCAGCGGGAAGGAGCCCTGCACGGAGGTGTACGCCTTGGCGTGCGGGTGCGGCAGGTACGGGCTCGCCGGGAAGAAGGTGCGGGTGAGCCCGGCCCGCCGGATCACGTGCTCGGTGACGTACCGCTCCGCCGGCATGCCGGTGACCTTCGCGAGCAGCATCCCGAGCACGATGTAGTTCGTGTTCGAGTAGACGCCCGGGAGGTCGCCCGGCGTGCCCGACGGCCCCACCTCGAGCCCGAGCCGGACGAGCCGCTCCGGGGTGAAGTGCCGGAACCGCACCTCCTCGACGCTCTCCGGGCTCGTGAAGATCGCCTCGTCGTAGTCGCCGAGGTGGCTGGTGTGGTTGAGCAGCATCCGGACCGTGATGCGCCGGTCCGGCAGCAGGCCCGGCAGGTACCGCTCCACCGGGTCGTCGAGCCGGATCCGGCCGAGGTCCACCTGCTGCAGCACGGCGGTGGCGACGAAGGTCTTGGTGGTGCTGCCGATGCGGTGGTACATGTCCGGCCGCATGGGCAGCCCGCGCTCCAGGTCGGCGAGGCCCGCCGCGCCCCGCCAGTGCTCCCGCCCGGCCCGCACCGCGGAGTAGGCGCCCGCGACGCCGCCGGCCGGGACCTCGTCGAGCGTGCGCTGCAGCTCCCGCCGGTCGAGCCCGGGCGGCGCCGCCGCGGCCGCCGGGGCGAGGCCCACGTCCGCGAGGAGCACGCCGAGGCCCGCCGCGACGATCGCCGTCATCCGGCGGGCGGGCCCGCCACGGGACGCGCCGGCCCGCCGCCTCGTCGGAAGAACGCCCATGAAGTCCTCCTCGGCTCGGTGGCAACGCGGTGATCACCGTATGGCGGGCGAGCCGCGCACGCGCCCGAATAGTGCGGGATATGCAGGAGTTGGCAGGTAGCGGCCACCGGCGCGGGCCCGCCGCCCGATGATCAGCCAGAGGCGGGCCCGTCGGCGCGGACCACTAGGGTTGAGACGTGACCAGAGCCCTGCGTGACCCCGAGCATCGGATCTCGCCGCGCGCCGTGCTGCTGTGGCTGGTCCAGAACATGATCTTGGCGGCGATCTACGTCGGGCTGGCCATGCTGGTCGCCGGCTGGATCGACGGCGCCGATTGGTCCTGGCTGCCGGGCTGGATCCGCGGCAACGTCCGCCTGCTCCCGCTGCTCGCCGCGCTGATCTTCTTCCCGCTCGCCGTCGTCGAGGCACTGTGGCGGTACGCGGTGCACCGCTGGGAGTTCTCCGGGGACGTGGTGTACGCGCGGTCCGGCTGGATCAGCCGCGAGTGGGTGTTCGTGCCGGTGAGCCGGGTGCAGACCGTGGACAAGTCGCAGGGCTGGCTGGAACGCGCGCTCGGCCTGGCCACCCTGAAGATCAGGACCGCCTCGCACGCGGGCTCGACCTCGATCAAGGGCCTGGACTTCGCGGTCGCCGCCGACCTCGCCGAGCGCATCGCCCAGCGCGCCAAGCAGGTGCGGGACGACGCGACATGAGCACGCCGTACGACCCGGCCGGATCCGGGCCCGGCCTGCCGCACCCGCCCACCGCCGGTGCCCCGGGCCACGGCGGCCCGCCGCCCGCGCCGGCGGGCGGATCGGCCCCACTGCTCCCGCCCGCCCGGCTCAGCCCGCGCGTGCTGCTGATCGACCCGCTGCGCACGCTGCGCTCGCTGCTGCTGCCGCTGGTCGGCGTGCTGTTCGTGGGCGGCTTCTCGCCCCGGTCGTTCCTGTGGGCCGCCTTCGGCGTGGTCCTCACGGTCATCTACACCGCGGTGCGGTGGGCGACGTTCACCTACCAGGTGACGGAGGACCGGCTGGAGCTGCGCCGTTCCCTGATCGGCCGGTCAATCCGCACGATCCCCCTCGACCGCATCCGCGGCGTCGACATCAGCACCCCGCCGCTGCACCGGCTGCTCGGGCTCGCCGTGCTCCGCATCGACACCGGCGCGAGCGGGGAGGAGGCGCAGGAGGGCGAGCTCAACGCGCTCACCGCGGCGGACGCCGAACGGGTCCGGGCCGTGCTGATCCGGCGCGCGGCCGCGGCGCACGCCGCCGCCGGGCGGACGGCGGCCCCGGGCGCCGAGCCGTCCGGCGGCACCGCACCGGCCCCGCCGGCCGCCGCGGCGCCGGAGGAACCGGCCGCGGCGCCGTACGGCGAGCCGCCCGCGCCGCCCGAGCGCACGCTCGCCCGGGTGCCGCGCGCCTGGCTCGCCTACGGCCCGCTCTCCGGGGCCTACCTGCTCACCCCGTTCGCCCTGCTCGCCGGTGCGCTCGGCGTGGCGTTCCAGGCCGCGGAGGAGCTCGGGATCAGCGCGCGCACCGCGCGCAGCGTCGGCGAGTGGCTGCTGGCGCACCCGTACCTGCTGGCCGGTGCGGCCGTCGTGCTCGTGCTCGCCATGCCGGTGGCGGGCGGCCTGACGTACGCGGTGCTGCACTGGGACTTCACGCTGCGCCGCCGCGGCGGGTTCCTCGTCGCCGAGCGCGGCCTCGTCGACCGGCGCAGCGTCTCGCTGGAGATCGCCCGGATCCGCGGCTACGAGCTGCTCGAGGGCCTCGGCGAGCGGCTCGCCGGCGTGGCGCGGCTGCGGGCGCTCGTCACCGGCCTGGGGGACGCGCGCACCCGCGGCCAGCTGCTGCCGGTGACGCCCCGCCGGTAGCCGCCCGCGGGGGCCGCCCCGGCGGGTGAGCGCTGCCCCGCCCCCCGCGCGCACCACCCCGCCGCGGCCGTCGGGCGGGCCCCGACCCCGGCGGTCGCCCCGCGGGCGCCAGG